>JAFQGK010000004.1 GCA_017398335.1 Bacteroidales bacterium
GATATGATAAACCACATCATCCACGATCAGGAAACGGTCGTGGATGTTCTGTGTCTGGACTATTGTGACAGGAGTATACTGGCTATTGTGCTTCTGTATGTCCAGCCGTAGCTGATCCGGCATGCGGCCGGTGCGGATTTCAGCCGATACGCCCGACGCCCGTTTCGACAGAAGCAGCAGGACACTCTCGTCCACATAATTATCAATCAAGATTATTCTCTGTTTCGCAGATTTCACCAAGTCTGACACAAAGACATAAGCATCGAAAATCTGACCGTCATAAAATATCCCCTCGACAGGAGGCAAAGAGGTGCGCACGAAGAAGTCGATCTTCTTCTCGTGCTCGTCCAGACGGTTTTCGATCGACAACAACCTCTTGCTTACAGAATATCCTCTAAGCAGATGTTCCTTTATTATCTTATTTGCCCATTGCCTGAACCGTGTTCCTTGAAGGGATTTCACTCTATAGCCAACTGATATTATTACATCCAGGCTAAACACTTTTACGGGTTTGTCAGAATTTGCAAAGTGCAAAATTTGCACATTGCTTCCTTCGACAAGTTCCTGTTCGGCAAAAATATTTCTTATATGTTTCGTAATGACAGTTCTGTCTCTTCCAAACAGATCCGCCATCTGCGACTGCGTCAACCACACAGTTTCACCCTCAACCCGCACTTCCAACCTGGTGATTTCATCAGGCTGATATATGACAATTTCCCCTCTGTTCTGACTGTTCTCCATAACCGGTACATTAGATATACATATTTACAGATGTCTCGACTTCGCTCGACATGACAAGTGCAACGGACATATTGCTCCTTTAACGAATTGCAAAATTTGCAGAAAGAACAGCACCAGTCAACAGCAGAACGTTGATTTTAATTTATTTTATATCAACTTTTTCTCTTTCTTATAATTTTTTCTTTTTCTTATACAAAACAAGCAGGGGCGACCCATCCGGATCGCCCCTGCCGCCTTTGCGTTTATCTTATGTCTGACATTAGTCTTCCTTCTCCTCCTCGAGGTAAGCCTTCAGGAGCTTCTCCTGTACATCACCAGGAACAGGCTGGTAGTCAGCGAAGTCCATAGTGAATGTTGCACTACCTGATGAGAGTGAGCTGAGAGTTGTCGAGTAGCGGTAAAGCTCTGCGAGCGGAACACGCGCTTTGATGGTGCTGAATCCCTTCTCCTCACCCATTCCCTCGATGAGGGCACGGCGGTTCTGAAGGTCTGACATACAAGCACCCATGTACTCAGAAGGAGTAAGCACCTCTACATTGTAGATAGGCTCCATGATCTTAGGACCTGCGATGCGGAATGCCTCCTTGAATGCGTTACGTGACGCGAGAACGAATGAGATTTCATTTGAATCTACCGGATGCATCTTACCGTCGTATACATATACGCGGATGTCGCGTGCAAGCGAACCTGTAAGAGGACCTTCGCTCATCTTCTCGTTGATACCCTTGAGGATAGCAGGCATGAAGCGTGCATCGATGGCACCACCCACAACGCAGTTGTAGTACTCGAGCTTACCACCCCATGGAAGGTCGAACTCTTCCTTGCCCTTGATGTTGAGGACAACTTCCTTGCCGTCAACCTTGAAGCGGTTGCCTGGGTCTACACCCTCCTGGTAAGGAGCGATAAGGAGGTGAACCTCACCGAACTGGCCGGCACCACCTGACTGCTTCTTGTGACGATAGTCAGCGCAAGCCACCTTGGTGATGGTCTCACGGTAAGAGATCTTAGGAGCCGAGAACTCGATCTCGAGCTTGTTCTCGTTCTGGAGTCTCCACTTGAGAGTGTTGACATGCTGCTCGCCCTGTCCCTTGAGGATGGTCTGCTTCTGCTCCTTGTGATACTCGATGATGTATGTTGGATCCTCGGCTGCGATCTTAGCCATAGCCTCGCTCACCTTCTCCTCGTCCTTTGCATCCTTTGCCTTTACAGCGCAGCGATACTTGTAGTGAGGGAAATTGATGTCAAGATAAGCGATCTCCGAACCTGGAGTGCAGAGGGTCACGTTAGTCTTTGCTGCGCGGAGCTTCACTGTACATCCGATGTCACCTGCCACGAGCTCTGTAACCTTCTCCTTCTTCTTACCTGCAACAGCATAGAGAGCTGTGATCCTCTCCTTGTCACCGGTCTCAGGGTTCTCAAGGTCTGAACCCTCGACAAGCTTGCCTGACATCACCTTGAAGTATGCTACCTCACCGAGGTGCTGCTCCACAGCTGTCTTATATATGAAGAGTGATACAGGGCCGTCCTGCTTGCACTCTACCTCTTTTCCATCCTTTGTCTTGCCGATGCGCTCTGCTGGAGAAGCCGCTACGCGGATTGTGAACTCCATGAGGCGCTTTACTCCGATGTCCTTCTTTGCAGAAAGACAGAAGATAGGCATCACATCGCCCTGGCGGATACCGATACCAAGACCCTTTCTGATTTCGTCCTCTGAAAGGACACCCTGCTCGAAGAATGTCTCCATGAGAGTGTCGTCATACTCAGCTGCGCGCTCGATGAGCTCGTTTCTGAGTTCCTCAGCTTCATCTGCGAGGTTTGCAGGAATCTCGAGATCCTCACGCTTTCCTGTATCGCCTGCAAAACGATAATACTTCATCTTGAGGACGTCGATGAATCCGTCAAAATCAGGACCTGCGTTGACAGGATACTGAACCACCACCGGCTTGCTGCCGAAAGCCTCTTTCATCGACTCGAGAGTTCCCTCCCAGTTTGCCTTCTCACCGTCGAGCTGGTTTACAGCCACGATAAGAGGAATCTTGTAATCCTTTGCATAGCGTGAGAAGATCTGTGTACCGACC
>JAFQGK010000014.1 GCA_017398335.1 Bacteroidales bacterium
AACTCTTCATTGTATATTATAATATAATTCTTAGCTTGTCTCTGACACTCTCAATTCTTTCAAAAGAATCAACGCTTCTCGATAAATTGTTTTTCTCGGTACTTGCTTCTTGTACAGTAAAACAGTCTTTTCAATGAACTTTCAAACCCTCTTTCGAGGACCCGCTTTTCGAACGGGGCTGCAAAGGTACGCATTATTTTAAAACTTCCAAATTTTATTGCAAAATTTTTGAAATTTATTTTTGCGTCAGTCTTTTTAAGAACGTCTTTCAACCTTATCAGGAGCCCGTTTTTCAAATGGGAGTGCAAAGGTACGTTTAAATTTTTAATTTGCAAATTTAAATGCACAAAAAATCCACTTTCTGTCAAAAAGGTGAATTTTACGCATTCCTATCCTATTCTTGATACAGCTCAGTAGGATATTTCGCATTGAAGCAAGCCAGGCAAAGATCAGTTCTACGGCCGGCTTTGAGCATTCCCTCATGAGAAAGGAAGGAAAGGGAATCCGCCCCAATGATTCTGCACACCTCGTCAACGTTATGATTGGAACTTATCAATTCCTCAGGAGTGTGTATGTCGACTCCATAATAGCAGGTATATTTAAGGGGAGCACTGCCGATACGCACATGAACTTCGGTCGCCCCTGCTTCGCGAAGCATCTTGACAATCTTCAATGATGTCGTTCCGCGAACGATGGAATCATCCACCAGAACAACCCTCTTACCCTTGACTATAGACCTCACGGGAGAAAGCTTCATCTTGACTCCCTTCTCGCGCATGGACTGAGTCGGCTGAATGAAGGTGCGCCCTACATATTTATTCTTTATAAGCCCCATCTCATAAGGCAATCCGCTCGCCTCTGCATAACCTTGAGCTGCACTAAGACTGGAATCCGGCACACCAATCACTATATCCGCATCTGCCGGAGACTCTTCGAAAAGGATCTTTCCTGATTCCTTCCTGTAATTATGGACATTGCATCCTTCGATATCGCTGTCCGGTCTTGAAAAATAGACATACTCCATTGCACACATGGCATGACGCTCCGGCTCGGCATAAAACTGACTGCGGATTCCATGGTGATCAAGAGTAATGATCTCACCTGGCTCCACATCCCTTATATATTCTGCTCCAAGAACATCAAAAGCACAAGTTTCACTGGCTACCACATATCCATCTCCTATCTTACCTATAGCCAACGGATGAAATCCATACTTATCGCGGCAGGCGTAGATTCTTCTTGCTGTCATGATAACAAAGGCAAAAGCTCCGTCAATCATATTGAGAGCCGCCTTGATCGAATGAATTCGAGGCAGAGTCTTGTCTGTACCCTGCTTCTTGATCAGGTGTGCAATGACCTCAGCATCTGAAGAAGACTGAAACAGACTTCCCTTATCCTCAAGTTCATTACGAAGCTGAAGATAATTTACAATCTGGCCGTTGTTCGCCATAGCAAAGTCACCCGAGTTGTGATGAAAGAGGAATGGCTGAATGTTTTCCGTACCCTTGCATTTGGCATTGCTGTAACGGACATGGCCAATGGCCATATTTCCCTGAAGCTTGGAAATCATAGACTCATTGAACACTTCGGTAACAAGCCCGTCACCTCTGAAACGACGGAATTCACCCTCCGGATCGACACTCACGATACCACACCCCTGCTGTCCTCTATGCTGCAGAGCATGCAGTCCGTAATACGCAAGATTCGCCGCATTCTGAACTCCATATATACCAAGAACACCGCATTCATGATGAAGACCGCTCTCAGTATACTTATATATATTATTACACTTACACATTTTTTAAAAATTAAATCCCCGGTCAAGCCGGGGATGATTAACATTTTCCGTTTCAGATACTATTCTCCACGGAAGTATGCCACAGCGTTATCAAAGAGAGGCTGCTCAAGACCTTCATCAATGATGTTCTTGAAAAGATTTCCCTCGTAGCGCTCGGTATGTCCCATTTTTCCAAGTATCTGACCGTTCTTGCTGATTATACCCTCGATAGCATAGTATGAACCATTCGGGTTATATGGAGATTCCATAGTAGGTTCTTCCTCGAGTGGGTCCACATACTGGAAGGCTACCTGTCCATTTGCAAAGAGTTCCTTGGCAAGTTCCTCATTCACAACGAATTTTCCTTCGCCATGGCTTACCGCAATAGTATGCAGATCACCGACTGCAAATCCTGAAAGCCAAGGTGAATTCGTCGTACCCACGCGGGTCGTTACGATCTGAGAGATGTGGCGGTTGATATCGTTGCGGAAAAGCGTCGGGCTGTCTTTGGTCACCTGACCAAGGCGTCCATATGGCAGAAGTCCTGACTTCACAAGTGCCTGGAATCCGTTACATATACCAAGAATAAGACCTCCACGATCAAGAAGCGCATGGACAGAATCCGCTATATCCTTATTATTCAGAACATTAGCTATAAACTTACCGCTTCCGTCCGGCTCATCACCTGCAGAGAATCCTCCACTTATCATAAGAACATTACACTCATCGATATTCTTCTTCATCTCAGCGATAGACCTGAAGATATCCTCCTCGGTAAGGTTGCAGAAGACACTCATTCTGACTTCAGCACCGGCATTACGCCAAGCCTTTGCAGAATCATAGTCGCAGTTTGTACCTGGGAAGACCGGCAGATAGGCTATCGGCGTCTCAACCGGCTCACCCTTATATTTCAAGTCTGACTTCTTCGCCTTATAAGGCTTGGAATTCTTAAGTCCGGCCGGCTCTATGGCTTTGTGATATGCCTCGGCAGTATCAGGATAAACCTGGGCGAACCTTGCAGAGTTGGCAGCCATCAGATCGAAAAGATCGAACTTCACTCCGTTGACGGTGAGCTCACTGTCCTCACCTTCGGTAACCTCACCTATCAGGACTGCACCCGGATAGTCAAGCTCGCACTCAGACTCGACGAGAATAGAGCCATAGCTGTAATTGAAGAGTTCCTTCTCATCAACATTTATCTTAGCATCGAGACCGTTACCGAAAGACATCTTACAGATAGCCTCCGCTATACCGCCGAATCCTATTGCATATCCGGAAACGATATTACCCTCGGCAATCTGCTCATGAACAAACTTCCAATTTGCCTTAAGCTGCTCCACATCAGGCATGTAATTAGCCAGAGGTGTATGCTTTATCAAGTATAGTTTATTGCCCTCGAATTTGAGCTCCGGAGAAATCACCTGCTCCGCATCCACTGTAGTGATACCGAATGCCATCAGCATCGGAGGTACATTGATATTCTCGAATGTTCCGCTCATCGAGTCCTTTCCACCTATAGAAGGGAGGCCGAACTCAACCTGCATCTTCAACGCACCGAGAAGAGCAGAAAGAGGCTTGCCCCATGACTTGCGGTCTGTCATCCTTTCAAAATACTCCTGATATGAGAAACGCATCTTTTCATATGAAGCTCCGGCAGCCACTACCTTCGCACATGCCTCGACTACTGAATATGCAGCACCGTGATATGGGCTCCAGCTGGCTATGAACGGATTGTATCCGAATGCCATGATTGAAGCTGTGTCAGTGTAACCGTCTGTAGGGAGCTTCTGGACAGAAACCTGAGTTTCTGTAGTCTGAAGCATTCCACCGAACGGCATAAGCACAGTCGAACGTCCGATAGTCGAGTCGAACATCTCGATAAGACCCTTCTGTGAGGTCACATTCGGATCCTGAAGATTGTTGTAGATCTTTTCCTTGAGATCCGCTCCTTCAACGCTGCGCTCGAACGGATTTCTTTCCTCGACTGCACCGACAGTAGCCTTGGCATAATGCTTTGCACCTGCACTGTCGATGAATTCACGTGAAAGATCGACGACCATCCGGTCACCATTGAACATACGCATACGTCCTCTGTCCGTCACATCGGCGACATGGGTTACCTCAACGTTCTCACTTGCACAATATGCCATCATCTGTTCCTTGTCCTTCGCCTCAATTACAATGGACATACGCTCCTGCGACTCACTGATTGCAAGTTCTGTAGAATTGAGACCACTATACTTGACAGGAACTCTGTCGAGATAGATATCGAGGCCATCCGTAAGCTCGCCGATAGCGACGCTCACTCCACCGGCACCGAAATCATTTGACTTCTTTATAAGTTTCGTCACCTCAGGACGACGGAAAAGTCTCTGAAGCTTTCTTTCCTCCGGAGCATTACCTTTCTGAACCTCACTGCCGCAAGTCTCGAGCGACTCCTCAGTATGCTCTTTCGAAGAACCTGTAGCTCCACCTACACCGTCACGACCGGTACGGCCACCGAGAAGGAGAACGACATCACCAGGGGCAGGACTTTCTCTACGTACGTTCTCTGCCTTCACGGCACCTACGACAGCACCCACTTCAAGACGCTTCGCCACATAGCCTTCGTGGTAGATTTCACGTACATGAGTAGTAGCAAGACCTATCTGGTTACCATAACTTGAATAGCCATGTGCTGCCTTACGCGAGATGATGCTCTGAGGGAGTTTTCCAGGAAGTGTATCAGCCACAGGCAGATAGATATCACCTGCTCCAGTCACGCGCATCGCCTGGTAAACATATGCGCGACCAGAGAGAGGGTCACGGATTGCACCGCCGAGACAAGTTGCGGCACCACCGAAAGGCTCGATCTCTGTAGGGTGGTTGTGTGTCTCGTTCTTGAACTGAAGGAGCCACTTTTCTGTAGTCATTTCTCCCTCATCGTCAACTATATCCACATCTACATATATGCTGCAAGCATTGTTTTCTTCACTGACCTCCATGTCATCAAGAAGTCCCTTCGACTTGAGATAACGAGCACCCACGGTCGCCATATCCATTAGGTTAAGTCCCTTATGCTCGCGTCCCAGTTCCTTGCGGATCTTCATGTACAGATTGAGAGTGCCGTCGATTTCCTCTTTAAGGAAGGACTCCTCTACGTTTATATCCTCAAGTTCTGTTGTAAAAGTCGTATGACGGCAGTGGTCACTCCAATATGTGTCAAGAATACGGAGTTCCGTCTCGAACGGGTCACGTCCTTCAGCCTTGAAATAATTCACGACCTCGCGGAGGTCATCCGCATTCATTGCAAGACCCATCTTCCTGCAGTATGGAGCGAGTTCTTCTTCAGTCAGAGCTGTCAGGCCCTCAAGTACCGGTACCGGTGTCACCTGAGGCTGCTCCATTGCTACAAGTTTGCCAAGATCCTTTTCGCGAGACTCCACAGCATTGATATAATACTTCCTGATCTTCGCCACAACCTCTTCAGAAGTGTCGCCCGGAAGAATTATGAGCTTGGAGCTCTTGATACTCACCTGTGCAGAAGGATCGATAAGACGGACACAGTCCACGGCTGAAGCCGCACGCTGGTCAAACTGGCCTGGAAGGTACTCCACGGCAATATATTTTGTTCCAGACAGGTCACATTCATTTGTAACGCTGTCGGTAACAATTTCTCCGAAGACACTATAGCGGCTCTTCTCGAGGAGATCCTCCGAAAATCCGAAAAGGTCATACACGTTAAGGAAACGCAGCGAAGGCAATTCCAACTGAAGATTCTCATTCAGCTCATGCAGAAGGCTGCGTGCCTCCACCTGAAATTCAGGATATTTTTCTACGTAAATGCGATAATTGTTCATTACATTATATCGTTTAAATCGTTGCGTCAAGAACTTTCTGGGTCTGTTCCTTTCTGAACTGATCAAGCTTTGCCGAAAGTTCAGGATCGGTCAAAGCAAGAATCTGAGCTGCAAAAAGTCCGGCATTCTTCGCTCCGTTGATGGCCATTGTCGCCACCGGGATTCCAGCAGGCATCTGAACGATGGACAGAAGTGAATCCATACCACCGAGAGCCTTGGTCTGGATAGGGACACCGATCACAGGAACTGTTGTCATTCCGGCAACCACACCTGCGACATGAGCTGCTCCACCGGCACCGGCTATGATGACACCGATTCCTTCAGCTTTTGCTGACTTTGCGAATTCACACATAAGATCCGGTGTTCTGTGGGCACTGATGACTCTCTTTACCACTTCCACCCCGAATCCTTCAAGAACATTGATCGCCTGCGACATAATCTCAAGATCACTGGTCGATCCCATAATGATTGCTACTTTCATATGCTAGATTTTTACGGCGGCAAAGATAATCAAATTTCCCACACGCGCAACGCGCATACGCACGAGACTGCCGAAAAGTTATCAACAGCCAAGAATACTTCTTTTCATAAATGATATTTCATTTCAGACAAAGATAAAATTCGTATATTTGCAGATTATGCACGAAACATCATTTAAAATGAGAAATTTATATATAACAAACTCGCTTTCCAGAAAGAAGGAAATATTCAAGCCTATCAACGAGGGACACGTAGGGCTTTACGTCTGCGGTCCGACCGTGTACGGCGACGCTCATCTCGGACATGCAAGACCGGGAGTGACTTATGACGTATTCGTAAAACTGCTGAAGCACCTTGGCTACAAAGTGCGTTATGTCCGCAACATCACCGACGTGGGACATCTTGAGCACGACGCCGACGAAGGAGAAGACAAGATTGCAAAGAAGGCAAGGCTGGAGCAGCTCGAGCCTATGGAAGTCGTTCAGAGGTGTACTCTTGCTTACCATGAGGCCATGAGGATGCTTAATGTGGCACCGCCATCGATCGAGCCGCGTGCCTCAGGCCACATCATCGAGCAGATCGACCTTGTAAAGAAGATCATTGATGCAGGATATGCATACGAGAGCAATGGTTCCATATACTTCGACGTGCTAAAATATGACAAGGACCACAAATACGGCATCCTTTCAGGTCGCACACTTGACGAGGTGAAAGAAGGAACCCGCGACCTTGACGGCCAGCAGGACAAACGCGCGTCATACGATTTCGCGCTTTGGAAAAAGGCTTCACCGGAGCACATCATGCGCTGGCCTTCACCATGGAGCGACGGCTTCCCGGGCTGGCATCTCGAATGCTCCGCGATGAGCGAGAAATATCTTGGAAAAGAGTTCGACATCCATGGAGGCGGTATGGACCTGCTCTTCCCTCACCACGAATGCGAGATCGCCCAGAATACAGCGTCCCGCGGATGCGGCGGAGTGAAATACTGGATGCACAACAACATGATAACCATCGAAGGCAAGAAGATGGGCAAGTCGCTTGGCAACTTCATCACCCTGCCTGAGCTTTTTGCCGGAAAACATGAGAAGCTTGAGCAGGCATATACACCAATGACAGTCCGTTTCTTCATCCTTCAGGCGCATTACCGCGGAACCCTGGACTTCAGCAACGAAGCCCTACAGGCAGCTGAGAAAGGCCTTAAAAGAATCATGCAGGCTGGAAAGGATCTCCGCGCTCTCGCTTCAGCAGCAGGCGTACAGTCAGCTCCCGCCCTGGCATATGGAGAATTCACATCCGCCCTTGCACCGGAAGCCGTAAATGCTTCAAACACAGAAGTGAAGGAACTCATCGAGAATGTTTACGAAGCACTCTGCGACGATCTCAACACCCCGATAGCACTTTCTCACATCTTTGATGCAGTACGTATAATCAACACTGCAAAAGACAAGAAGATCAGCCTTGACAAGTCTGATTATCAGGCCCTTGTGGATCTTTTCGATAATATCGTAAGCGGAGTTCTCGGACTTCGCGACGAAGAGGCTTCCGAGGGAGGAAAGGCTGTCAGGACCATCGACGGACTCGTGAATATGGTGCTCGAACAGCGCAAGGCGGCTAAGGCAGCAAAGGACTGGGCAACCAGCGACCGCATCCGCGACGACCTCAAGGCCCTCGGCATCCAGATCAAGGACACCAAGGACGGTACAGAGTGGACATTGGAGTAAATTGCCGGCATATGTACAAGTTCATTTCATGGAATGTGAACGGCTTGAGAGCTGTTGCAGGAAAGGGATTCGCTGAAATTTTCGAAGACCTTGACGCTGATTTCTTCTGTCTGCAGGAGACAAAGATGCAGGCAGGACAGCTGGATCTGGAATTCATGGGATATCAGTCATACTGGAACTTCGCGGATAAGAAGGGATATTCCGGTACGGCAATATATACCAGGCACACACCTTTGAACGTAACATACGGAATCGGAATCGACGAGCATGACCACGAAGGACGTGTCATTACTTTGGAAATGAATGACTTCTACCTCGTATGCGTATATGTGCCGAACTCCCAGGATGGACTGAAAAGGCTGGATTACAGGATGAAGTGGGAGGATGATTTCAGAGCATATCTTTGCTCACTGGCGACTAAGAAAGGCGTAATCATATGTGGAGACCTCAACGTTGCCCACAAGGAGATCGACCTCAAGAATCCTAAGACGAACAGGATGAACGCAGGATTCACCGATCAGGAGCGTGCCCAGTTCACGAATCTGCTTGACGCAGGTTTCATAGACACCTTCCGTTTCTTCTATCCGGACCAGACCGAAATCTATTCCTGGTGGTCATACCGTTTCCAGGCGAGACAGAAGAATGCAGGGTGGCGCATCGATTACTTCGTAGCCAGCGAGAACCTGCGTGACCGGCTTGCCGGCGCCAAGATACATACTGAGATATATGGTTCTGACCACTGCCCGGTGGAACTGACACTGAAGACAGTCTGACGATTCGAGACCCAAAAGTCCATCATCACTGTCATGTCGAGCGACCACATATTCCTGTCATGTCGAGCGACCAACGGGAGTCGAGACATCTTTTCACATGTCTGTATTGAAGATTTCTCCACGCACTTCGTTTGGTCGAAATGACAAAATGAGGAGACGGTCAAAATGATAAAATGGGGCGATGGTCGAAATGACAAAAGTCAGTTCCTTTTCATATGAAGAGGTGATTGAACAGCGGAACCACCACCGCAGTGACCAGCCCCATCAGGGCAATGGAAAGTCCGCTCACCGCTCCTTCGACTGCTCCCATTTCGATAGCACGGGCAGTTCCCAGGCCATGAGAGGCACAACCCATCCCCAATCCTTTCGCCACTGAAGATCTGACACCGGAAATCTTAATCACCAGCGGTCCCAGAACAGCTCCCACAAAGCCACATAAGACAACCGAAACAGCTGTCAATGAAGGATTTCCACCTATTACCTCCGATACATCCATCGCTATCGGTGTCGTCACGGATTTCGGCTCAAGAGATAAAAGGAACATATCACTCAACCCAAAAAGACGACAAAGGAGAAAAACACTTGCAACTCCGACAATGCTTCCGACCACGACCGAGCTGGCAATACCGGCAAGATTCTTCAATATGACCTCACGGTTGTCATAAAGGACAAGCCCCAAAGAGACCACGCAAGGTCCTAGAAGGAAATCTATCATAGCATTGGATTCCATATAAAAACTGCATGGGATGTCCATGACCTTCAGAACAGAGATGATCACCGGTATACTGATAATGAAAGGATGCAGCAGAGCCAGGCCTGATTTCTTTCTGACCCAGACTCCAAGAAGGTAGGCTCCAACTGTCAGCACCAGCATCATCGGCACATTCATGATAAGTTCCATCATCTTTTCCTCCTTTTAAGAAATGATGTCATCCTCTCGATTCCTTCCTGCGTGTATGCAGCAGCCAGAAGTACCAGAATAGTTGTAAGAACCACAACAGAGAGCCAGGCCCACAGATCCAGTCTTATCATTCCCCACAGATCCATGATTCCCATAAATGCAGGCAGGAAGAATATGGTCATGTTATCAGTCAGGAATCCGGCCACCTTTCTTATCTGCCGGTCCTTGACCAGACCGGTCAGCAATGAAATGAAAAGAAGCACCATTCCCGTCACACTTCCGGGAAGAAAGTTACCGGTCAGACCGGAAATCAGATTCCCAACTGCCAGATGGGCCATAATGATAAAGAAACCAGTCAATACCTCCATACCTTACTTACTCACTTAGTTTCTTACTGCCTCCGAGACATAAGAGCCAAGACCGAAAAGTATCTGCGTGATAGCCTGAGATGTGTGGGACAGGGTTGCATATACAATACCTGTTTCCATAGGGACGCCATATACTCCCATAAGGGTCAGGCTTATGATGAAATGAAAGGCTCCGATTCCGCCAGGCACCGGAACAGCAAAGCCGAGCCCGCCGACAAGTGAAAGGAAGAGAGCATCGATAATATTCAGTTCATCGAGAAAAGGAGCAGCCCACATCGAAGTTGCCGCCATGAACCAGTACATTACCCAGATGAAGGCGGTATAGGCAAAGAAAAGCCATTTCCTGTCCATTCTCAGACAGCTGGAGAAACCCTGTCCGAAGCCCTTGAAGATATTCCACACCTTGATGCATAGGGGATTGGAATCACGGAAACGCCAAAGAGCGTATAGACATCCGGCAGCGGCAACAGCCAGAAGCGCAACAATCCACCATATGCTGAAGTCCAGACGGGAAGCCATCGGTGTCCATATCTGCTCAACGAAGAAAGTGCCGAAACGGTCGAAACCTCCAACGACCACAACCGCAAGCAACATCAGCATGACCAGAAGTTCCCAGCTGCGTTCAAGAACGACTGTACCCAGCACCTTATCGAAAGAGGCCTTCCTGCGTTCAGGCACGGCAGGGTCAACCGGTTCCGAACGTCGCGTAATCACTCCGCAACGAACGAACTCCCCTATTCTCGGCAGGACAAAATTTGAGATATTACCGATGTTTATACCATTGAAAGCGGTTACTCTTGTAATCGACGGATCGATAGGATGAAGAAGTTGGCGCCAGCGAAGAGCTCTGATAAGAAAAGCCACAGAGCCTGCAATCATGGACATGATTATGAAGCCCCAACGGCAGTTCCTTAATTCATTAACGAAGTCCGCCCATTCCACTTCTCTGAATGAAAACCACAGGAGAACACCTGCGAGCCCCATCGAGAGAAAGTACTTGAGTATTTTCTTAAGACTATCTTTCATAACAACGGGTGCAAAGTTACGTAAAAGTTATTAACTTTGCTGATTCTGAAACAAAAGAAATTTATGGCTTCAATATTAGGTATAGGCAATGCATTGACAGACATCCTGGCTGTCCTTCCTGACGACAATTTCCTTAAGGAATTTCATCTTCCTAAAGGAAGCATGCAGCATGTGGACATGGAGACCGGAGACAAAATCTGGAAGACACTCAAGCCAATGGGCGTCCAGCTTGTGGCAGGAGGTTCGGCAGCCAACACAATCACAGGCACAGCAATCTTCGGAATGGAATCAGCCTTCATCGGCAAAGTGGGCGACGACGACCTCGGCCATCTTTTCAAAAGCGATCAGGCCCAGTACGGCATCCGTTCCATCCTGCTGAAAGGAGTGAACTCGTCAGGTCGAGCTATGGTATTCATCACTGCACCGAATGCAGAAAGAACATTCGCCGTATATCTTGGAGCGGCTCTGGAACTTGTTCCGGAAGATCTGGACCCTGAATGGTTCAAAGGATATGATTATTTCCATATCGAAGGTTATCTCGTTCAGAACCAGGCAACTATCCGCAGGGCAGTCGAGCTGGCAAAAGCTGCAGGATGTATAATATCGATAGATATGGCTTCATATAACGTTGTCGAATCCAACGATGCCTTCCTTCATGACATCGTCGAGAATTATGTCGACATCGTGTTTGCCAACGAGACTGAAGCCAAGGCATTTACCAAGCTGGAGCCACGCGAAGCACTTGATGAAATCGCAAGGCACTGCTCCATAGCTGTTGTAAAGGTGGGAAAGGACGGATCAATGGTCAAGAGCGGAGACGAATATCATTATATCGATGCATGGCCTGCGAATCCGGTAGACGCAACCGGAGCCGGAGACACGTATGCCGCCGGCTTCCTGTATGCTCATTCTCTCGGAATGCCTTTGAAGGTATGCGGAGAAATCGGCTCAATTATTGCTGCTAAAGTCGTCGAAGTCGTAGGTACAAAAATCGACATTCCGCGTTGGAAGGCAGCAAAAAAGGAAATCAGGGAATTAATCAGTAAAAACCTGCCAAATGTTTGATCAGATACTTGACATATTCCGAAAAAGAAAACTGAAGAAGTTTGCCAGCGACATCCCTACATCACTTCTGAAACTGTCTGAAATAAAGACAGCCAACATTGTAATTGACGTAGAGGAAGCAGGATTTGACCTTCTTAAGGAAGACATCCTCTCATGGGGAAGAAGTAACGGCATAAAGATCAATATCTATTTCTTCGATTTCAGAAAACTCGGCACCAATGAACTGCTTCTGACCAGCATCCAGACTACTGTGATCAAAAAAGAACTTAACTGGTTCGGCATGCCTCCCATTGAGAAGGTCGCACCGCTCATTTACGAGAAGAGCGATCTTTTCATATCGTTGATATGCAACGACCGTTTCCCTATAGATTTCGTCAGCAGATGCAGCAGGGCGCGGTTCAAGATCGGCCGCTTTGACTATGAAGGACATCCGTTCAACATGATAATATCAGGAAGTTCCGGAGTCGACTTGAGGTCCGATGCCCGAAAAATATTTTCATCGGTTACGGAATTCCTTACTAAAATACAGTAAATGAAAGGACTTAAAAAATATCTGGGCGTAACCATCAAAGGAGCCTGCATGGGAGCAGCTGATGTCATCCCGGGAGTATCAGGAGGCACAATTGCCTTTATAACAGGAATATACGACGAATTCGTCGGCTCCATCGCCTCAATAAATATGGAAGCGGTACGACTGCTTCTCAAGGGCAGGCTCAAGGATTTCTGGAAACAGATCAACGGCAATTTTCTTCTGTCTCTGATCCTCGGAATAGGAATCAGCGTCATTTCCCTGGCCGGACTGATGCAGATGCTCCTCAGAGATTTTCCAATCCAGACATGGGCTTTCTTCTTCGGTCTGATTGTAGCTTCATCCATATTCATTCTGCGCGGCATCTCCGGATGGAAGTGGCGCGACGGAGCATTTCTGGTATTTGGATGCATCCTCGGTGCTGTGGTATGCACACTCTCCCCTACGAAGACCCCTGACGCATTATGGTTCATCTTCCTCAGCGGAGCCATTGCCATATGCGCAATGATCCTTCCCGGCATCTCAGGCAGCTTCATTCTTCTGATTCTGGGAAAATACCAATACATCATGCAATGCATCACATCCTGCGTCACTAACGTAGGAGCATTATGGGGATCATCAGGAGCTGACTCCGGAGTGTTCTGGAGTTCAGCTTGCGTGCTTGTTGTCTTCCTTGTCGGAGCTGTCGTCGGAATTCTCGCCTTCTCGAAATTCCTGCATTGGCTTCTTGCACGCTGGAACAAGGAGACTCTGATCGTATTGGCAGGATTCATAATCGGATCTCTTGTAAAAGTATGGCCTTGGAGCAATAAGGAGGCTATCGTATGCTCGCAATTTCCAGAAGTGGCAAAGCTAGGCAACATGGCAGAATCCCTCGCCAGCAACCCATCACTTTGCATCCCGGAAGAAATCACGATCGCAAGACAGATGTACGAAAGCGCTTTATCGAAACAAGAAGCACTGATCGACCCACAGATCTGGTCTGCCGTACTGTTTGCACTGATAGGTTTCTTCCTGGTCACAGGTATTGAAGCGGTCGGAAAATACATATCCCGCAAAAAAGCCTGACATCCGGCAATGGCATAATGCTTGATTCGACGACTTCCATATAGTAGTCAGTGTATTAAGCATTATGTTATGAAACGTCTGTTTATCAGCTATGTAGCCCTCATTCCCATGTTGGCTACATCATGTATCTTTGATGCCCCCGGTGATGATTTTTACCGAACCCTCTGGAAGTCAGAAGAAGTCTCTCAAGGGCCGATTGAAGTATCATCAATAAGTCTCGAATTCCTGTGTAATGGAGGAGCTCTTGTCAATCTCATTTCCTTTTCGGACGAGAGCCTTGATTCCATAGAGAGTCCTGATTCCGGCCAAAGCATGCAAGCCGCAAAGGTCACCCGCACTATAACAGGTACATACTTCCCTGACGGCAGCAGAGTTGTATTTGACCGGCTCAGCACGGTTGTTCAAGGTAATGAAGTCATTTTTACAGAAGCACATCGCAGCGGTGACACACTATTCCTGTTATGGAATAGTGAAAACTCCGACGCCCAATTCACCACTGTGCTGCATCGCAAAAGCAGCTACGATTGATTTCCTTCATTGGTTACACCGGTCATAGCTGAACTTCGGCAGACATAAAAACATCTGCCAAACAAATTGTTGCAAATCCAGAAAAAAGCATTATCTTTGCACCCACTTTCCGATTAAGGCTCAAGGCACCCGCCCCACACCCATCGGAACAGCACAAGGATCGGTTCGGTAGCTCAGCTGGATAGAGCAACAGCCTTCTAAGCTGTGGGTCTTGGGTTCGAATCCCAACCGAATCACGAAAAGAAGCAAATCGCGCAACCTTTGGTTGTGCGATTTTTTTGTGATACGGCGGAGCGTCGAAAGCTCGCTTTCGTAAGCGACGACGGAGCACAAAAAACGGCATCTGCGCCAGCAGAATGCCGATTTGCTTCAGTTCCAATGATGGCCCGCGGAGGAAGGGAAAAAGCCTCGCAGAGGCTTAATCCCGAATCACTTTAATCGCCCTCTCAGGTATCTGAGAGGGCGATTTTGTTTGACTTGTTAAACATTTGTTAAACCGGAATGCTATTTGATTTCAAGGATTATCCACGTATTTGATCTCTAAAAGACTTCCCGATTTCGAGTATCAGACTTTCATAGTTCGCCTTAATCTTACTATTTTTAGCGATGGCTTTTCTCATTTCTTGTTCAGAAGGTGCATTATTATGAGATGTATTACCCGGCACTTGTGATGACACTTCTATAAGTTTCAACTTTCCAAATTGAAAATTTTCAAACTGAGAAATAAGCTGTATAAGTTTTTCATAGTGTTCTTCTTCAATCAATATCATATTGTCATCAATAGCCTTACGAGTTAAGCGAATCTGCTCCCCAAACGCCGGTAGTTGCTGAGGATTAGCTTTCTCCCATAGCATATCAGCCTGATGTTTAGTCTGAAGCAGAACTTTCCAAAGATCATTATACAATTCAAATTGCTTTTCTGAATACCTTAAAAAACGTGATTTGGCCTTTTCTAATTCTGATTTGGTTTTCTCAAGTTCAGTACTATAGTCACTTTTTATCTTCTCTAATTCTCTCTCATGCTTATTATTGTATGAATCCAAGAGTCTCGTCGAAATAAAGCCACCAAACCATTTCGCCAATGCCACTACGACGACCGTAGTACCACCCAAAGAGACAGCCAGTGCAGCCAGCAATTGAAAAATATCTTTCATATTCATCAATATAAAGAATTAAATCGCATCCAATCAACTATTACCCCAGGATTCACCGCTCCATACATATATGGATTTGTTGTCAAGAATCCTACATTCTGCCCTCGCAAATAAATAATAGGTGGGGTAGTCGTATATGGATTATGGGGGCTCAACGATGAATATGGGCTACCATACATAGAGTACTGATTATATATAGAATTTGCGCCATATGGGCTACCAAAGACTCCATATGGGTTAAGTATTGACTCTGGCGCAAACTGATTAAGTGTTAATTGCCCCAAATACTGTCCATCGCTAGCAACAATAAAGGATTCTGAACGATTTATTCTATCTTGTATAGTCATCACTTAATTAAAACTTAGTTAGATACTCTATCAAAAATCTCTCCGAAATCTGCTGACAACCTTAGTCCGCCAATCGTCCTTCAATGCGCAAAGACTCTTGGCAATAGTCTTTCACATTATCTGCTATCTCATTATAAAGTTTTTTCAATTTACTCTTTTGATCAGAAGTTAATTGAATATTATTGTCAATTCTCTGCTCATGATCTTTCTTATAGGCAGCAATCATGACATCAAACTCATTCTTACTAATATTTTCTCCTTTTGAGTTCTTTTGGAACAAGTCCACAAGTATAGTATCGGCCAATAATTTTACAATATTCTGCATAGCATTCTTTCTGTTTACTCCGGTAATGTGACTTGCATTAGTTCTTTTCCTTCAGTTTCTTGATTTCCCGATCAAAGTCACTTTCAAGCATCTCCATTTCCCTCTGACGATAAATCTCAAACTCCTGCTCTGCCTTTTTGATTGCCTGTGCATGTGAAACGGTTCCTTTACCAATCAAAACCTTACGCTTATGTGCGACAATCTGACTGTCAAGGGCATCAATCCAATCTTTCATAGTCATCGGATTCATTTCCAAAGCCTGGAACTCCGCAAAGTCCAAGAATCCGGACACAAGAAGATTCAGTCTCTGCAACTCCAACTCTGAAAGATAATTCTTGGCAATCTTCACATCATCCTCGGTCACATAGTTGCCCTTGAAATTGGTCATACCCACAAATGGCTTCTCATTATCCACGCGATTATAGATAACCTCTGCTGCGGTATTCTCATGAACTGCATAATGCAATTTATTCTGTACAGTCGCGAAGAAAGTCTTCGTCATATCACTGCGAGGATCATAATCGACAGCAGTCGCATATATATCCGTCACTTGCTGATAGAAGTTACGCTCACTGCTGCGGATATCCCTGATACGCTGCAACAATTCACGGAAATAACGATTCCCGCCCTGCTTCAGTCTCTCATCATCCATCGCAAAACCCTTCTGGATATACTCATGAAGCCTCTGCGTAGCCCACCTACGGAAACGCACAGCTACCTGAGACTGGACACGATAGCCGAGAGCGATGATCATATCAAGATTGTAGTGGTCTATATTACGCTTCACTTGACGAGTACCCTCAGTTTGAACTAACAAGAATTTCTTGTGAGTTCCCTCCGACTGTTCTTCATCTTTATAAATATTTGCTATATGCGATGCAATATTCTGTTGCGTAGTACAATAAATCTCCGCCAACTGATTCTGTGTCAACCACAAATCCTCATCTGCAAATCTCACCGCCACACGAGTGATCTCGTTGTCATCCTGATATAATATGATTTTGTTTTGTTCCATATATTATTGTCTTTACATCTATCACCCTACTTTCTATTAATTGTATTTATAATACCGACCAGCAATGAAGCCCCATCCACAATAGACATCACGCCGTGCTTGCTTATGTGATTCTGGCAGTCATTGATCTGATGTTGATATTCCATCACCAGATCATACTCCTGCTGGGTACAATATCCTCTCACTCTAGCATTAAAGGCAATATAATTACTGATCTGATACAGTTCCGTCATCATCGATCGAAATCTGTTTATCTGAACAACATTATATGCCAGCGAAGCGCCATCAACAGCCATCTTCGCTTTCTCATTTCCGATTGCAGCCACTTTCGCAGCCAGGAAGCCAAAGTCAACTAGTTCGTTCATATATCAATCTTTATATGGAATGTCAGAAGCAGTCACCTTAACATGATCAAAACCAATATGTTTCAAGTATTTTTCCAATGAATACACTGTTCTTGGCATATCATTATTAGGGCCGACAATTATTTCCGTCAGGGCCTCTTTTGGAAAATACTGTTCAATGTAAGGAATAAACTTATTATCCTTGAAGCGGAACTTCCTATCAGCCTCTCCAGCCACAAGGACCAGTCGCACTTCATCCTCATCAACATAAGCTTTATGTTTCAAGGCGGTCACCAATCTCATATATGGATATAGCCGAGCCAACACTTCATCTTTATTGTCGGCATTACTCAAAGCTATCAGGGAAACGATCAATATTATAAGAATCTCATCTTGAGAAACTTTCTTCACGTTCACCTCCCGCAAACAATCACGAATACTTTGCTCGATATCTTCTGTCAGATAAACAGATCTGAGGAACTCTCCCCGAGTGTTTTCTCTTAACAGATCAACATCAAAACACAATGATACACCGGTTGCATTCTTTGCATACATTCTCCACATCGATAAAGAATCCCGCCTCAATGAGAATGACGACAAAAAATAATCCGACACAACATCCTTTAAATTATCCAGCCCCTTCTCGTCATTAATTTCTACAAAATTGTCCTCTAATAAATGATACATGAATTCACATCCCGTCTGAATATCTTTTGTATCATTCATATACAACGCATTTGAAGCCCACAAGCATATCTGCTTTTTTGAATCACACAGGAGTCCATGGAACAATGATTCAATTGTGGTATAATGATATACGTACCTCTCCGACACGGGCTTAACCAATTCGCTCACGCACGTATGAAATGCGCTCAGCTGTTCAGATGATGCAGAATCTATTTCTTTCTTGATTAACTCCATTAGATATTTTCTTTAGACGTTCTGGTTATCAAAACAACGCATGCAATTATTCTTCCAAAGAAGCTTTCTTGATTCTTGTTGGGATTGGGAACAACAGGTCAATCTCAGCCTCTAACTGTGCCTGACGGCGGATCATCTCCTCCCTCAGCTTCCTTCTCATAGATCTATTCTGTTGTCTCATTGCTTCTTGCTGTATCTTACTTTCTCCAATAAAGCGAATTTCATCTGCCAACTTATCTAGTCTGGCGTTACTCTCAAGCTTCCCTCGCAACTCACACTCCCATACCGTAATCACAGTCCAGCCCAAAGCCTCCAGATGCGCTGTCGTCACCTCATCCCGATGCCGGTTCCTGGCAATCTTTGTTTCCCAGAACTCAATATTAGTTTTAGGTTCAGTTGCATAGCGACATCCTTTATGCCCATGCCAGAAACAACCATTTACCATTATTGCGACACCATACTTCGGCAGAACAATATCCGGACTTCCCGGCAATTTCTTATTATGCAAACGAAAACGAAATCCACGAGCGTGTAGCCCCTTCCTGACAAGAATTTCCGGTTTGGTGTTCTTGCCACGGATGTGGGACATGCAGTAATGTCGCTGATGAGTGTTTAATCTGTCTGTCATATATTACTCATTGTCTTTGACAGCCTTCTTTAGTTGTGGCAATGGTTCGCAATAGGTCTTGTTGACAACTCTGTCTCTCATTTTCTTCATATCGGTAAAGTTGCGAGAAATGTTTTGAACAATGTCGAGATAGTTGTCTGAACCATCATCTTTTCTATGGAAGAAAGGCTTTATAGACACACAGTTGTCATGCTCAAAAAGAGTATTTAGCAGAGTCCTGTCAGAGTTGCCGCAGGAATGCCCCATTATGTATATTTGAAATGGTGCTGAATCTATGAATGACAATAATTTACGATAGTTGTCTGCTTCAAGGTACTTAGTAGATTTCATATTACGCAGATACTCATTATTGTTTAGATTCTTTAGCCCTTCATAGTCCTTATCCAACTCGTCACCATAACCGAATATTATACTTTCCGGTTTTGAAAGGGATCCATGTATATGATTAATGAAAAACCGGGAGTTATCATCAGGGATATATTGGTCCGACCAATCGGTATAGTTGAAGTTCAGGAAAAGTATTTTCTCCGGACGAACTAAATCATCAGGGATATCACAGTCACTTACGCTATCAAAGCCCATGTGTTTGATCTGTTCAGCATATTTGTCATTGAACAGTTTGACTTCTCCGATATTTGATTTGAAGTTGTTCACATTCTCAACAAATGATGGATAATCCTCAATATAGGTCCTGTATTTATAATGAACGAAGTCTATCCAACTTTGTTTTGCAGATATTGAAATGTCTCTGCCTCGGATAGGACCCCAAATGAGCTCTCTCAGCAAATCGTTTGTTAGAGCGCCACTTTGCCCCTGCTTCTGAACAAGTTCGAGATACTCTACCAGTAACTCCCTAATTATACTCAACTCTGCGTTCAGTATTTCTGGACCAGAGTGCCCGCTTTTATCATTCGTATATGAAACTAACAGTTTATAGTATTCATTTTCTATATCAACCCAGTTACAGTCATCTAACGATGATTGTATTTGCTCAAACAGGGGGTGCATTTCCCATATGTAATTGCCTTTATGCTGAAACAGATACTCTTTTGCCTCCAACAATGGCACCATGCCATGTATCATCCCTGAATCATAGGCCCAAGTATGCCAAGTGTGTGGAGAAGTGTTATCTAATTTGATTTTGCATAATGGGGTATTCAGTGATTTTGTGTGACAAAACATCAACTCCCTCATAACTCGCTCCCAGTACCAGTCGTTGAAGTTTTTATAACTGGTAGGAAGGCCATGAGCTAAGTCGAAGCCATTGCCCACTAGTACGATTCTATTCATTGAGTAATTTTATCCCTTGAATACAAATTCTCTATGGTAATCCAAATAATAAGCTCTTTTTTCATCCATTGGAAGCTGTTGATAGAATTTACCCTCTTGCAAGTTCATCCTTTCAACATTTTTTGGGGAAATCCAATTAGATACATGCAGCTTTCTATCGTTTGTGAATGTAATCAATCCACGGTCAAATAAGCGGTCATACAAAGGGGAAAGCATGTATCCATTTTTAGGGTCAAGCCTTTCTTTATTTGTGGATACTGCCCATGGTTTGATATGACTGGCGATTAAAAGGCGCTCGTCATTGATTAGTGTTATAGGACAATATGGGCATTCTTCTAATAATGCTTCGCGATACTTGCCTTGACCGATTCTTGCGTATGAGAGTTCTTTTGATACCACTTTTTGCTTTTGCTTATTACCGTATGGCGCTGCGGGCTCTGCCAAAAGACTTTTCTTCTTTCCATAGGTATTTACCAAAGCTTGTGTCTTATCTTCAATAGCCTCATAATCGACAAAGAGTTTCCAGTAAAAAGCATCATTGCCAAATTTATCCGCGACTCGTAGCGCTCTTATATAACTAACGTTCGGCAAAGAGATTTCTCGCAGTAAATTAAAAGCACTATCTGTAGAGTTAACATATCCTCGCGGGCCTTCAATTTGGGTTTGATCATATATGATAAAAGGTATCTTATCATCTAACTGTTTGATTTCGCTCAAACGCTCATCCCAAACGTCCCTAAGAGAACTTCCGCCTCGATATGCTTGTGTTGGTGAGAGATACTCCGATTTAATGGCCTGCATATAAGTGAGCAGATCGGATTTTAAAATAAAACACTTTGCTTCAAATCCTTCACTCCCATAGAAGCCTCTCATTTGATCTTTAGAACCGATATAAAATTTACCTTCGCCATGGCCGCCTCCAATCTTGTTGGGCCCCTTTACCCAGCAATCGGGAACGAACATGTCCCTATCAAATGGTTCCTTGACAATGTATTTCTCACCTAAAATATCCATTACACACCGTATTTAGTTATATCCAGTTGCTTTAGGATTGCAATCAACACATCAACGACAATACTGTTTCCGGCCTGTTGATATGCTGAAGTGTCACTGACAACAATTTTGAAAGAATCTTTAAAGCCCATTAGTCGCATACATTCTCTAGGAGTCAGTTTGCGAATACGCCCTTTGTGTGTGACATAATTATCAACCCCTGCACGATGCATTTTATGCATAGAATGGAGCAAAGGCCTTGCTACAGGCAGATCTGTTTCTGTTGATGTCTTAAAATTCTTTGTACCGCCAGCTAATACATACTTGGCAACTTTTTCAGAGAGATAGTATTTTTCCTCAACATCGCGGACATCAAAAATGAATTCATCAAAATCCTCCTCATATGGAACATCGGCATTTACTGGGTGATACACGAAGTCTCCATGCCAATTAAACTGTTGATTGCGTTTTTGACATAGTGCGACATCTCCATTGATTTGGGTATAACACTTTTCTCTGTTTTTATGACTGGTTACAAACTTAATTCCCTTCTCTTTTAAGAAATACTTGGTCTGCACATAATCTTCCAAAAAGTCGTACATAATATATTCCAAGTCTATTGGAGCTGGGAAATTGAATTTTGTTTTCTTTTTGAAGCCAAGGCAAAATACACGTTCTCTATGTTGTGGGATACCATAGTCTTTGCTGTTAAGTACCCTGAAGTGAACATCGTATCCGAGTTCCTCAAAGATATCATGCATCACTCTCCAAGTCCTGCCTTTGTCATGATTCAATAGGCCTTTAACATTTTCAAACAAGAATAGTTTAGGCTCAGACTCTTTAATTACCCTAGCAAATTCATAAAATAATGTTCCGCGCGCATCTTCAAATCCAAGCCTCTTGCCAACCATAGAAAATGCCTGACAAGGGGCACCGCCAACAATAAAATCAACTTTGCCCTTATATTGAGATGCATTGAAATTTCGAACGTCGGTAAACCAATCTTCTTCCTGAATCTCATAGTTGGCGAAATAACTTTCCTTGCACTTGGCATCTATATCTCCTGCGAATATGATCTTATGATTTAATTTCAAACGTTGGAATGCATGCTCGATGGCTCCTATTCCGCTGAACATCGTGCCGATGCGAACTGTCCTTTCTGGATGAGAGAACGATAAATCTCGCCAAGACATTCCTGTAGAAAGAGGGGCTGGGGTCAAAATTGAATCATCCAGCTCTGATGCTTTCCTCTTGACAATCTTCTTTACGGCTTTTATCTTGTCGCTTTCCTCTTTGATATGTTTTTCAACTGTAGCCATTTGTGGTAAATAATTTATTCAATCATACCGTCTATAACGTACTGACGAAGCAATTCATAGCGAATTTTTCTGTTCTTTAATTTATTTACGCCCTCTGAAGATGCTAGTTTATACTTCTTAATAATTTCGTATCCATTATTGAAATCATCATCATTGGGGGCGTTTTCGAAGAGTTGATACTTGGCTACAAAATCATATAATCTTTCCTTCAGTTCATCTGTTATGGAGATGTCGTTCTTTACCATATAATCTATTAAGCAGAAGAATGTATACAACTGTGTCCTTTTCCGAATAAATGATTTAATATCAGCAGAATAAAGCACACGAAAGACCTCTAGCCAAGACTTGATCAGACTGAAATCCTCTTGATATTCATTGTATTCATTTGAATAATCAATGTAGGCATCATTCATTGGCTTTTGGGTAGTCTGATCAATGATTCCTTTTCTTGCAAGAAGAATTAGAGTTGAGAAGAATTCCTGGTCTTTCATTCGCCTGATATCACCGCTATTAAACAGAGCATATTCATCCCAAAATTCCAAATCTGAAACTTCTTTAGTCAGATCTGCAAATTTTCCCCATGAGTGACTGTGTCTCTTTTCCTGGTCATTAAGTGAATAATTAGTGAGGTTGACCCTATAAAATATTTTACGAACCTCATCTTTATTGTTATGGTTGTTTATCCTGATAATAGACAGTGGAAAAGACCATATCATTTTTCTCGTTTCACTATCTAAATCTTGAAAATATTTATCAGCGAACAATTCTTTTATACCTTCATCAATTAAATGCTCCTTTTGCAGTTTAAACCTACCTTCAATAAAATCGGTAATAGCAATAATTCGTTGTTGTCCATCTACAATATGAGTGATTGTTCTTCCCGTATCTGCATCAGTTTCCGCATCCCAAAAATAAATTTCAGGAATAATAAGTTCCAACAGAATAGTTTCAATCAACCTAATCTTATCACGTTCAAGCCATACACTTCGACGCTGATAACTGTGATCGGTTATTATTGTGCCTTCCGAATATTCCCGATGGATTTGCTGAATCTTCAGTTCGCTCCTACTGTACATTATTCCCATAATTCATGTCTTTTAATATTCCTTTTAAACTACTCATCCCCTTTAAATGATATTCTTCCAAGTCTTCCCAACTACGATATATTCGATAGTTTATTGTGTTATATATCTGCAAGTTCTCTCCTATTTCTTTATTCGCTTTGTCTATTGTCTGATTCCAATATGTCCTAGCAGAATCTATTTCACAAAATCTTTTTTCATTAATATACCCCCTAAATATGGAATTACTAATTTCTCCATAATATGGTATAAATGCATTTTGAGAAGCCCGGCGTATCTCATCCCAAATGTTACAAAACAAGCGGTTTGACACAATGGCGATATCTATATCTGAATCATCGTCGAATTCCTTCAATGGTTTATGAGGTGACAAACTGAATCCTATTTTACCGCTGCCAACCATCAGAATAGAGTTGTATGCTATCCCTATATGACGACTTAAAATTTCCTTAAGCCTCTCCATGGAGGGTACACTATCATTTTGGTTTTGGCCAAAATACCAATTCTCAGATTCGAGCAAATATTTTATTATGAAATCTCTCTCACTTAAGTTTAAGATATCATAAGCTATACTCTTGATGTTATAGTCCATTGATTATCGGTTCAAATATTCAAATAAATTATTTGCAATACCTTTGGCTACCATATAAGGAACTCCATTGCCGATAGTCTTAAAGGCATCGCTTAAGGCAACAGTAGTCGGGATTTCGTATTCTCGAGGTAGAGACTGTATTGCTAGCGCCTCTGCAACTGAAATCCTTCTTGACTCGAATGGATGAAGATGAACTTCATTATTTCCATATGCAGCGGTTGGGGAATATCGCCACCTGTGTAACCTCTTAAAGCATTTCTTTTTGTCGTCACCTTCTGCGATGCTTTGGAAACGCGGTAATCCTGCCTTTGGCTTAAAAAACATTTTAGCATTGGGGTGAGTCTCTACAGAGTTCATATCCCACCAATACTGCACTGATAGCTCCGGAATGATTCCCAAAGGCATTTCACGCATACTCCCTTCTTCATACATATCTGTATCGGGCCAATTGATAGTCCTGATATTAGTCATATTGAATAACTTGTATCGTTCCCAATCAAAGTCGATAACATCTCCCTCTTTTTTACGCAATGAAAGGTTTTTCGTGAGATCTTTATGAAATCCTAATAAAATGATTCTTTCTCTATCTTGAGGTGCTCCATACTCTAAAGCATTGATAATTTGCTCTGTAAGAAAGTAGCCCCGTTTACGGAGTCGTCCTTTTAACAACTCAAAGTATGCACGATGTCTTTGAGTTTGGTATAAGCCTTTAACATTTTCAAAAAGGAAAAAATCAGGTTTTGCCTTACATATAACCTCGCAATAAACTTCTGATAATTTTCCGTTATTACCATCTTTACCTAGATTTTTTCCCGCAATGGAAAAATCAGGACACGGAGGGCCACCAATGAAACCAGTAATCCGCTGCTTTTGTGATTCTCTGAGTAGTTTTCTCAACTGTTTCATATTAGCCGCTTCCAGTAAGTCACCAATATTCTCAACATGATGCCCGAAGGTAGGGGGGACTATTCCAAGTTTCTCTCGAGAATATCTATATATGTCATTGAATGTTTTGTTGAATTCATTAACATAGACAATGTCATAGTGACCTGTGGATTCGAATCCCAAGTCCAAAAAACCAGCGCCCGCAAAAAAAGAAAATATATTTATTTTTTTCTCCATTAAGATCAAATCATTCAAACAAACAAAGATATAAAAACTTTCGGACTAAGCAGCTACTCCGAGTTTAAGTTTCTGCTCAAAAGGCAAAGATATATAGTCTTTGTGCCAAATTGTAGCACATATTATTGGGTACCGCGCTTCCTATTATCTATCGTATACATAATCTTAATGTAACCGCAAAAACGGCAATAGCGATTACTACCAGAAAGAACATAGCATAAATGAGTTTATAGTTAGACTCAGTGTTTTCTGCGTTCTCTATGATTGCAGTTATCATATCTTCGGATGCTTTATTCTGCTTGGCTTGATCTTTCTTGATAGCTTCTAGGGACGATTTGACGTGTCTGAGGTCAGAAGCAATGTCATTCAAAACATTCTTCTGTTCGGTCAATTCCATACACGCTTCAATGGACTTGATCAGAGCGCCATAAATACAGGTGTTACGTGAGTATTCCCGGGCGTTTCCGACTTTCAGTATGGGATCAGTTATTTCCATCGGTTCTTTCAACCGCTCTTCTATCTTTCGTAATCTTGTTGAAATCGCCCCGACTTCCTTTGCGAGATCGTCGATGGTCGAAAGGTGTTCGTAAATGCCTTCGAGGGCTTGGAGTTCTGTGAGTGAGTTATTTTGCTTTACCATAATTGTCTGGGATTTGCCTTCGCCGAAGGTCAGACCGTATTTCTGCTTCAGTTCCTTGCAGACGCGCACATTCCGCTTCAGCCAGTTGCTGTCAGAGATGCGTTTTCCGTTGTTGTCCACACGGTTGAAGATGAGATGGCAATGGGGATTGGGAGTGTTGTGGTGGCGGACTATGACATATTGGGTATCATTGATTCCCATCTTTTCCATATACTCCCTTGCTACCTGCACCATAAACTCGTTGGTCAGGCGCGGTTTGTCTTCAGGTTTGAAACTGATGGCTATATGGCCATCTAGTTTACTAGCCCTTGGTTCCCTTGCATATATTCACATCATTTATTAACTTGGGCGTCCAACAGTCAAAATCATTAATCACATGAAAGCTAATACTCATTTACATTCGACACGATTATCCCTAATCTTGGGACTTTTACTATGTGTCAGCATCGCAAAAGCACAAAACTCAGATTCGCTCTTTACACAGTCATTAATCAATCACATTGATAGTCTTACTATAAAAATCAACAAACTACAAAATGAGATTGATTTCTTGTATTGTAAATTCGAAATCAAAGATCTTCAATTTAATTTGAAGGATTTCTATCAATCTATTCAAATTACTCATGGATCATTTTTAAATGGATGCGACGGAAGATTTCACCAAGAACGATATGTCGCTTTCAATGACAGTTACTCACTAAGCATCAAGCAATTAGAGTCATATAAAGAAAAGTATGAATCACTAGTAACATTACTTAAAAATAAAAGAATGTCATCTAATCTTTCCGAGAATCAAGGCTTTCTACTTTTCCTAGAGACAGGTGAAATAGACTTCACAATAGGACACATAGAAGAATATTTAGCTATATTCAGAAAAAATCTCGACGCGCACTTAAGAGGGAAGCTTTAGCATAACCCCATGTTTTCTATCTCCACTTAAAGACTCCGCAATTTCTCCACCAGCCCCTCATCTGCAGGAAGCCATCTGACGGAGTCGAGGGTTTCGGGAGTGAGCCATGCGGCGGCCTCGTGTTCATTCAGATGCACGAACTCCGACAGAAGCGAGCACAGGAAGCAATGCATCGTCAGGTGAAAATCCGGATAGTCCCATTCCACGGTTTCCACCAGATCACCCACTGCAATCTCAGCATCAAGTTCCTCCCTGATCTCGCGCACAAGAGCATCCTCCGGAGACTCACCTGCCTCGATCTTACCGCCAGGGAACTCCCACCAGCCCTGCCATTTGCCGTATCCGCGCTTAGTGGCGAAGACCTTGCCATCCCTGACAATTATTGCCGCAACGACTTCAATTGTTTTCATAATACCTTAAAGCAAAGCCAACAGCATTACCGGAACTGGCACGGGTCCGTTGAAGGTCATCAGTATGTCCGACGTATTGGTATACCTTCCCCGATACAGATGCTTGCCGTCGAAAGTATACAGGATATCCGACATATTCGTGTATCGGCCTTTATAGATGTGTTTACCGTCCCAGGTGTAAAGTATGTCCGACGTATTCGTGTAGCGTCCCCTGTAAATATGTGTATCTGCCATAGTTGCCGTATTAGCGGTAAAAAGGATAAGACTTATAATGAATTTTGAAACTTTTTTCGTATATTGGCAGAAACCACTTCAGTTTGTACTTCAGTCTGGCACAAGCGAAGCTTAAATTTGCCGCAGACAAATTTAATGTTAATATCTAATAATCTGATGCTATGGACTTCTGGAAATTTCTGATCGGATGGTCGATATTCAGCAATATCAGCCAAAGAAACAACGCACAACGCTATCAGCAAGGCTATAACGATGGTTTCAACGATGGTTTAAACCATGGTTCTCATCTGCACTCCGACAATTTTGATCTGAGCAATCACTTCAGCCAGAACAATCACTTAAATCACGGATGTCATTGGATGGATGACGATGACAACGATTTAGGATGGTAACCAGATTTCTACTGACCGTTCTCGGGCTGCTGACTGCAATCTGGGCGAGGTGTGCGACCTGCGACATCGTTCCCGTCAGACTCACTTGTGAGATGATGGAAGAACCTAATTGTATAGACATCAGGCATCCACGTCTTTCGTGGATAAATTCCCCTGCCGACAGCACCATAATGGGAGCAGCTCAGTCCGCCTACAGAATCAGGGTCGCTTCATCGCCGGAAATGCTGGACGAACCGGACATATGGGACAGCAGGAAGACACGTTCGGACCGGTCCGTACTCATCCCATACGAAGGCAAGGAACTTTGCAGCGGCCAACAGGTGTGGTGGCAGGTACAGGTCTGGGACAAGCATGGGAACGCATCGGAATGGAGCAGGCCGGCAAAATGGAGGATGGGAATAGTTTCGCCGGAGGAATGGCAGGCGAAGTGGATCGGAGCTCCCTGGCAAGGTGAATGGGAAGACAATAACAACACACCGGCACCTCAGTTCAGAAAGACTGTGGATCTTAACCGTAAGATCAGATCTGCCACAGCCTTTGTCACCGGGCTGGGATATTTTGAATTCTATGTCAACGGGGAAAAAATCGGCGACGAAGTACTCGTTCCGAACTTCACAAACTACAGCAGGAGGCCGCGGCTGCCTGAAACGAACATCGCTATCGAAGACAATTTCAGAGGCTACAGGGTAATGTACCTGACATATGATATCACCGGTCAGCTGGCTCGAGGAAAAAACATACTGGAAATGCTGGTAGGAAACGGATGGTATAACACCCATACAAGGCGTTGGCCGGCATCCTATGGTTCTCCGCGCATGCTCTGTCAGATAAAGATTACATACGATGACGGTAGTGAAGATACTATAATCTCAGACACATCATGGAAAGTAAGAAAGTCTCCCGTCGTCTTCAACGACGAGTATCTGGGAGAAATATTTGACGCTCGTGAATGTGACCGGGAATGGCAGGATGTCGTAGAAAGAAAGTCCCCGACAGGGGAACTTTGTGCGTCCTATGCCCCACTCGACAAGGTCATGGAAACAATCAGCCCGGTCAGTTTCAGAAGAACCGACGAAGGATGGGAAGCGGATTTCGGAAAGGAAATCTCCGGATGGCTGAGATTCAGGGATGTAAACGGAAAGAACGGAGACATATTGACGGTCAAATACATCAGCGAATCACCGGTAGGCGAACAGAAATACATCTTCGGAGACGGGAAATGCGAGGATTACGCACCTAAATTCACTTGGTACGTATTCCGCAAAGCCATAATATCCGGAGTGGAACTATCTGAAGACAATGTGACGGCAGAAGTCGTCAATACAGATGTGAAGGCTGATTCTGAGTTCACGTCCTCCAATCCCCTTCTCAATCAGATCAACACAATCTGGAGAAGAAGTCTTGAAGACAATCTCCACGGCGGCACGATGAGCGACTGCCCGCACAGGGAGAAATCTCCGTATACAGGTGACGGTCAGGTCTGCTGCGAGACAGTAATGGCTAACTATGACTGTTATACCTTCTATCATAAATGGATCAGAGATATCAGGGATGCCCAGAATACCGATACCGGTTATGTACCGAATTCCGCGCCGTGGCAGCCGGGATGCGGAGGCGGTGTGGCCTGGGGAGCGGCGATACACATAATGCCTTGGGAGATGTACCGTCATTTCGGAGATGTCTGTATGCTGGAAGACAATTATGATGCTATGACCCGACACCTGAAGCATCTGCTGTCATGGACGACGAAAGATGGTACGATGAATTATCAGATGAAAACTGCCAACGGCTCCCGAGGATTTGACCAGTGGCTTCAACTTGGCGAGTGGGTTGCCCCATTCGGTCTGCCATCCAAGGAGCTTGTCCACACCTACTTCCTCTGGCATTGCGCCGATATTACGGCAAAGACAGCACATGTACTTGGAAAGAATAAAGACTACAGGAAATATACAGAGATTGCAGAAACTGTGAAGACGGCTTTCCACAAGAGGTTCTACAGTTCCAAGGACAAATCATACGGAGACTATGGAGCCAACGTATTCGCTCTTCATATGGGAGTACCGGAGGAATATGAAGACATCGTGGTCGGAACGTTGAGAAAGGAACTTACGGAAAAATACTGCAAGCATCTCAATACCGGCATATTCGGCACCAGAAGACTGTTTGAAGTGCTGGCCCGATACGGTATGAACGATCTGGCATACGAGATCATGAATCAGAAGGACTACCCTAGCTTCGGATGGTGGCTGGAGCAGGGCGCGACCACGACATGGGAAAGATGGGACGGAAAGGACTCACGGAATCACCCTATGTTCGGCGGAGGACTCACATGGCTATACAACACGCTAGCCGGAGTAAACATAGACGAGACACATCCGGGATACAGGAACATCATCATCAGACCGATTCTTGTAAAGGATCTGGAAAATGTAGCATATTCGAAGATGACGCCTTACGGGGAGCTGAGGGTCTCGATATCACACAAGGATTTCAAAGGCAGCATGACGGTTACCGTTCCGGTCGGAACCAGCGCAGAAGTATACCTCCCGAATGATCAGGAGGCACAGATTTTCAATCAAGGCACTTATACTCTGGAATTCTGACTGTCAAGATTTATAATTCCTTAATGACTGCAGAAGGTGAATCAACATTGAATGTCTCCCCTTCCAGAACGAACTGTCCGCTTCTGTGGAAGATGGCAGCTATTACATCCCCATATCTTACCGCCTGACACTCACGGTCGTTGCGGATTACTTTAGCAGCAAATCTCCTGACCTTGGACACAGATGCATCCGGCACTATTGCATATGCATAAGAGCCTTTGCTTCCATCCACCGGATGCTCGAACCAGCATTTGAACACCTTGCCCTCATCCCATTTATCCTTGAAGGCCGGTTCTATAAGATCCCACTTTCCTCTCTGCAGGTCGGCGGTAACTTCCATCGGTGCACCGTCCAGACTCACATATCCTCTATTTGCATGCCATATCCATGAATCCTTCACGACGACCTTCCCGTCAAGATGAATCTGGTCCACAGCAGTCGTAACCGACTTGAAGTCAGGATTCGAAGCAGTAATGTCCGTACCAAGGCATACTATGCATTCCGGAAAGAAGAAACTGCTCTTCAATGCATAAAGCCCGTCTCTGTCGAGTTCCATAGCAGCGCACATGACGTCACCAACGACCTTCCCGAACACATGTGATGAATTATTTCTGGTTGCTTCCCTTGAAGGATCACACTTGATCGGCTTCCCATCATCATAAGCTGTGACTCCCGGCACCTTTCTCCAGTCCCAATATGCAAAGATGTTATGGAATTCTCCGGCATCCTGCATCAGCAGCAATGCTCCGTCCGCAGAAAAATTCGCCAGCGTATTTTCCTTGTTGGTAAATTCAAAGCCGATAGTCCTCTCCGAGTGCATTCTGATGGAAGAATACCAGCCAGGTCTGCGATAGACTCCGCAATCCGAACGCCAGAAATATCGGGCTCCGACCAAGGTGTTATCATATTTTTCCGGCTGGAGATTCTCCCTTGCCACTCGGGCGAAGAAATCCCTCTCCTCATCTACCGCCAGCGAAAGATTTCTGGCAACGACAGACAAGGCATAAGCCTTTCCGGTGCCCGCATCTATGAAATTCTGACGTCCGCAGAAACTTGGGTCCATAACACCCCTATACACGCTCCAGCATATGCCTTCTTTCATAAGATTGACCACAATATCCTTCTGCTGCTGAGTAAAGTCATACTGAGTACCTTTCAGCACGCGCATCCAGAAAGATAGAATATCCGCATAGGTCAGACCATAATTACCGAACTGTATCTGAGGCCCGTGCTGATGGAAAGACCAGTCCTTCTGTATTCCCTCCTCCTCTGTCATGCATATCTCCTCTGCAATGAAATCACGGGCCTTGATCACCAGCGTTTCATCATCGGTCAGCAAACCTTTCATCAGGTTATTACCTGCCAACGCCACCTTATTCTGTCCGGTACGGCCGAACTTCGAACGTTTAAGTACCTTCAGTCCTCCGGAAACCTCTTCGCTGGTCAGCTCTTCCCTCATCATCAGCAGAACCGAAGTCATCTTCTTCGGTACTCCTATGTCATTATGCCACCAGTTAGGGCATTTCGGCATATTGTCGAACCACCAGCCCATAGTCAGATGAAGCAGTCTGCTGAGTTGTTCCGAGCCCTTCCACCTTCCGTTTCCCGCCTTATAAAGTTTGGCAAGCGCATACATTCTTGTCACATGAAGGGTAGCGGGCCACCTTCCCCTTGTGCCATCCTCATAATCGATATCGTTCCAGCAGCCATTTTTCCAGTCAAAATTTTCAAGTAACCTTTCGACTTCTGAGTCAGGAAGATGCACATACATATATAATTGAAGAAGGAGTACATCATTCGCCCTTCCATAATCAGAATAACGGATGAACAGGTCGGTCACCTTTTCATTAGGGGCATATGTCTCTACAGAGGCTTCGACAAACGCCTTTCTAAGGGCTTCCAGATTGGACTTTGCGTGCATCGGAAGGACATTGAGAACTCCGAAAAGAGCAAAGAGCAGAATTGACTTCTTCATAATTGACATAATTTTCTGTAAAGTTAAAAAATGGGAACATTTTAACAAATTTCAGTACCTTGTGTTGCAAGGTATTCTAAAATTTATATATCTTTGCAATGCAAGAGCATGTTGACATAAGTTGAATTGAAAACATATACAGAAGAAAAAATTTTGAGCGAAGCGAAAAGTAAGTCCTCCTCCCGAGGAGGAGGATTTAGGAGGAGGGTAACGTGGTACATTTTTTCATTTTGTGCACACACCCAAATCAAGCGATAAGTTGACATAAGTTGAATTGAAAACATAAAGTTCAAAAAATGAAAAAGACAATCAATGCAGCGATCGGAGGATGCAGCTTCACTATTGACGAAGATGCTTACAACAGGCTTGAGGAGTATCTCGACAGCTTTATGGCCGGACTTGACGGTAGCACAGGCAGCAAGACTGCTGCTGACGAACTTGAGATAAGGATAGCAGACCTGCTGAAGGAGAAGCTCGGAAAAAGAGAGGTAGTGGACCTTGGTATCGTCAATGCCGTGCTGAACCAGACCGGTCCTGTAAGTACAGAAAGGAAGGAAAGAGAAGAACGGTCCGAGTATTGTGATGAGAACAGAGAAAGGGTAAGGAAATTCTTCAGAGACAGAGACGGCAAGAAGATCGCCGGTGTCTGCTCGGGTCTTGCATTGTATCTCAATATAGACGCTACAATCATAAGGATCATATTTCTTGTGGCATTCATCTGCGGCGCAGCCGGATTCTGGATCTATGTCGTACTCTGGATTGTGGCACCGGAAGCAAGGACAGCAGCTGAAAAATGCGAACTGAGGGGTATACCGGCCACAGCAGAAAACATCAGGAGATTCAGTGAAGGCCTGTGATCATGGAAAACATAATTGAAAACAACAGGACACAGATGAGGCGTGGGGTGCTGGAATACAGCATCCTGCTGATTCTTTCCGCCGGTGACGAATATGCCTCCTCGATCATACAGAAATTGAAGGAGGTCAATATAATCGTTGCAGAAGGAACGACCTATCCCCTGCTCATCCGCCTGAAGAAACTCGGCCTTCTGAACTACAGATGGGAAGAATCTCCTCAGGGACCGCCTAGAAAATACTATATGATTACAGAACTCGGCAGGGAGCAGCTCTCCGGCCTGGATGCCGCTTGGGAGGAACTTTCCGAAGGCATTGAATCCATAAGAAAAAACAGCAGCAGAACAAAATGAAGAAAACAGAAAAGATAAGCCTTGGAGGATTGGCATTCATCGTCGAGTACGACGCATACGCAGAACTGGAAAGCTACCTTGCTGAAATTCATGAGTGCTTCAGGAACGACGCAAGTGCTGATGAGATACTTGAAGACATAGAAGTCAGGATAGCCGAACTTCTGAGGGAAAAGTGCAAGGAGGGCATGGTGGCCAATCTTGAAATGATCAATGAGATAAAGAAGAGAATAGGCGACCCTAAGGAACTGGCTGGTCAGGAAGAGTCCGAAACTGACGTAGTGACAGAAGAAGAGACCGCCGGGGAGCCCAAAAGAAAGTCGTTGAAGGACAGGAGGTTATACAGAAATACAGACGACAGGATGCTTGCAGGTGTCTGCTCCGGTCTGTCAATATATTTCAATCTGGACAAGGTTCTGTTCAGGCTGGCTTTTCTAATAGCTTTCTGTCTGGGATTCTTCGAGGCAGAAGACGGCTTGTTCGGTTTGTCCGTCCTGACCTATATCGTACTTTGGATTGCCATGCCGGCCGCCCGTACCGTGGAGCAGAAATGCGAAATGAGGAACCGGCCTATCGACCTTAAGGAATTCAAGACCAAGGAAAACAGATTTGGCAGGGAAATCAATGAAACGGTAAGTTCCCCTGCTTTCCGTACCGCAGGCAGAATCTTCCTGACAATCATCGGTCTGATAATGATCATCCTCGGATTGGGAGGATTTCTCAGCACTATAGTATTTCCTTCGATTCCTGAGTTGATTGAGAACTATCTGATTCCGGATTCTCTGATCGGAGAAGAAATAATAATAGGAAAGATAGCATGCGACCCGACATTCTGGTGGATGATCTTCGGAGTAATCGGACTTGGCAGCCTTGGAATGATGTATGGCGGCATCATGCTATGTTTTGATTTCAGGAGCCCGTCATGGAGGCCTGGACTGGTAATCTTCATACTCTGGATAGTCAGCATCCTTGTTCTCGCTTCATGGATACTTCATGAGGTTGCCGAGCAACTGCCGATGATTGTCTGAGAGATCTTGATTATAAAAAAAGTTACATCATTATAAAAAAGAGAAAAATCTGCATCTTCAAAGGTGACAGACAACGGATAATTCCTTCAGCCATCATATCTTCACAGGAAAAAAGATATGAAGCTGAAGGAATTATGTACAGATGAGAGGCCGAGGGAAAAGATGATCGAGAAAGGTGCATCCTCCCTCAGCAATGCCGAACTGCTGGCAATAATGCTGAGAACCGGCACTGAAAATATGAATGTAGTCGAAGTAGCCAGGCATATGTTGAAGGAATGCGACGGAAAGCTGGAAATGCTGGCTGGCATGTCTGTAGAGAACATCTGCAGATTCAAGGGTGTGGGGCCAAGCAAGGCAGTAACCCTTGCGGCCGCTTTCGAATTGGGAAGAAGGTATGCTGCTGAATCGGATAATCTGACCAGACTGAGACTATCCTCTCCCAAAGAAGTATTCCGGCTGATGTATCCTGTCTTGAGGGATGTAGGTCACGAAGAATGCTGGACGCTATTTACAAATAAGACCAATATATTCATCGGAAAGGACAGACTCAGTTCAGGAGGTGAAGATGCAACGGTGATTGACAACAGGATGATCATCAGAAGGGCAATAGAGAGAAAGGCAGCCGGAGTGATTCTGGTACACAACCATCCTTCCGGCACTGCACTTCCAAGTGCAGCTGACATAAGCCAGACGCGCCAGCTTCAGAATGCGCTCAAGACCTGCGGATTATCACTTATCGACCATGTCATCATAGGTAAGGGCTGCTATTACAGTTTCAACGACGAATCTCTGAGCGAATCCTGAGAATAATTTTTGCAACACAGAAAAAATAGGAATATATTTGTAGGAGAATCAAAGACATACACTTATGAAAGTCATCAACCTCGGTCAGACAGACTCGATACTCAACAAGTTTGTAGCCCAGCTTCGCGACAAGAAGGTCCAGAAGGACAGCATGCGTTTCCGCAGAAACCTCGAAAGGATAGGTGAAATCTTCGGATACGAAATCAGTAAGGTACTCAACTATTCCGAGAAGCAGTTCACCACTCCTCTGGGAATCGCAACCATTCCTACATATGACGACAAAGTCGTTGTCGCTACCATTCTCCGCGCGGGACTTCCTTTGCATCAGGGCATCCTGAATTATTTCGATGACGCCCAGAATGCATTTGTTGCAGCATACAGGAAGTATGACAAAGGTGAGGATTTCCATATCAACATCGAGTATTCAAGCACTCCGGACCTCACAGGAAAGACGCTCATCCTCGCCGACACCATGCTTGCTACCGGCGCATCCCTGGAAATCGCCTACAGAAAGCTTTGCGAAGATGGAGAGCCTGCACATACCCATCTTGTATGCCCTATTTCAAGTGCTTACGCTGTCGAGTATCTCCAGAAGAATCTTCCTGCAGACAAGGTGACTCTCTGGGTTGCAGCAATTGACGAGGAGCTGACAAGCCACTCATACATAGTACCGGGCCTCGGCGATGCCGGCGACCTGGCATTCGGTAAGAAGAAATAAGGATTACAATTCCTTTCTGAGACGGGCCTTAGGGATGCCCAGCTGGTCGCGGTATTTTGCAATCGTACGTCGAGCCACCTTGTAGCCTTTGGCTGTCATCTGCTCAACGAGTTCATCATCAGTAAGCGGCTTGCGCTTGTTCTCATTGTCTACGCATTCCTGGAGGGCTTTCTTGAGTTCGCGGGTAGACACCTCCTCTCCGTCCTGATTTTCAAGGCCTTCAGAGAAGAAATATTTGAGTGAATATATTCCGAAGTGAGTCTCTATGTACTTGCTGTTGACCACGCGCGACACTGTTGATATATCAAATCCCGTCCTCTCCGCTATATCCTTGAGTACCATCGGCTTAAGATTGGACTCGTCTCCGTCGATGAAATACTCGCGCTGATAATCGACAATCGCCTGCATAGTGTTGGAGAGTGTATTGTGGCGTTGCTTTATGGCCTCTACGAACCATTTGGCAGAATCCAGCTTCTTCTTTACAAAAGCAGCAGCCTCCTTCTTCTCTCTTTCCGAAGAATTGGCAGCATCAATCAGAATGTCTGCATATTTTCTATTGACTCTGAGTTCCGGAATCGAGAAACGGGGCATGGAAAGTTTAAGCTCGCCATCCTTGTACTCAAGCTGAAAATCCGGTACAATCTGCTGAGCCTGATCATTATACGAGTCATCAATCTGACCTCCCGGAGACGGATTCAGCTTGAGGATCTTTGCCATAGCTGCCTTGAGTTCCTCCTCGGAGATACCCATACGGGTCATTATCTTCTGGAAATGCTTGTTGGTGAATTCGTTGAAATGATTCTTAAGAATCCTTACGGCATTTTCTGTTTCAGGAGACTTGCGGCAATTTCTGATCTGAAGGAGAAGGCACTCCCTGAGATCTCTGGCTCCGACACCGACAGGCTCGAACTCCTGAATGATCTTGAGCATTTCAAGGACCTCTTCTTCGTCAGTCTCAATATTTGCCCTGAAAGACAGATCATCGACAAGGCTGTCAATGCTTCTTCTGAGATATCCGTCATCGTCAAGGCTGCCTATTATAAAAGATGCCACGGCATACTGATGCTCAGTAAGATTGCGATAGCCCAACTGCTCCTGAAGGCTCTGGGTAAAGCTTTCCTTCACTGAGAATGTACTGTATTGCGGCCTTTCGTCCTTTGAGTTATAGTTATCTGAACGCAGTCTGTAGCTCGGAATCGAATCATCCTCCTTATAATCCGACAACGACACCTCTCGAGGAGTCTCCTCCTGCTCGTTTTCACTCGGCTGCTCCTCATCCAGAACAGGATTTTCCTCCAGTTCCTTCCTGATTCTCTGCTCCAGTTCCTGAACAGGCAGTTCAATCAGCTTGATTGTCTGGATCTGCAAAGGAGACAGTTTCTGAGTCTGTTTTAGTTCCAACCCCTGCTTTAACATAACTACTAACCTTTAAAAAATTAATTACAGCTGCTTAGGCCTGATTACCTTGATTGTATCAACCACTAACGCATTGTTCTTGTCCACTACAGGATATGATATGTTCTCCTTGACCACGAATGCACTTGGAAATTCGGTCCTTATGCGGGCAAGAAGTGCCATAGCCTCTGACTTTGTCCTGAAATCACCTACCGTCACCTTAAAATATGGATTCGCATAAGTTCTGTATGCCGGAACATCTCTATGAAGGTTCTGGAAACGCTTGAGAGTCTCCTCAGACTCATTCCTTGCAGTCTGCCTGTTATCAAAGAATATTCTCACGCGGTAACCGGAAAGAGTCCTTTCCTTATTGGCGCTGATATGCGCTCTCATGGATTTTTCCACGAGCGGGCTCTGCTCTACATTCATACGATAGAACACATCCTTGCCCACCAGAGTGGAATCGACAGCAGCTGCCGGACGGTAAACTACCGAATCGACAAGTTCATAATTGCCGGATGTCTTGATTTCCTGGGCATCTGCCTCATGTACAAAGGCAAGAAAGAATATGGATATGATTGATATGATAAAAAAGTCAGTCTTCATCGTTACAACAGTTCCATTAGTGTTTTCAAAGGTATATCTTTCATTTTAAGTTTCTTGGATACTCCGCTCTTGAGTCTTGCCTTGGCCGATACATTTGCCGTTGCATTTTCCAGGGTCTTCTTCTTTGCCAGAGCAAGTGCCTCCATCAGCGAAACCCCTTCCGCAAGCGTCACATCAGCTTTTACGGAATAGGTGGAATCGGCTCTGGCAGCAAGAGTCACAGGATCCATGGTCACATAACCAATAACCTTGCCAGAAACGAGAACTTCACCGGAAATTTCCGACAAAGGTATCTGTTGGGCCGGATTATGGACTCCTACGTCAACTTTAAGAGCAAGAGCACGCATTCCGCGAGGATTGATAGACTGGAGTTTCACAGACGTTGCACTTATCTGCGAGAATTTTGCACATCCGCCGAGAGCAAGAAGCGCAGCCAGAAACAATACCGAAAATAATCTGTATGCAATATTTTTCATTTCCATCACATTTACATTATCTGCAAAGATAAGATATTTCAGCGAAAAATCATATCTTTGCCTACTGATAGAAAGAGACAGGAAAATATGGCCGGAAAGAATATATACATTGAGACTTATGGCTGTCAAATGAATGTAAATGACAGCGAGGTAATCCTTTCGATACTTCAGGATGCAGGCTTTCAGCATACGGAAAACATTGAGGATGCTGATGTCATCTTAGCAAACACATGCTCGATCAGGGATAATGCGGAGCAGAGGATCTGGGGAAGGGTCGATCAGTTCAAACTTCAGAAGAGAAAGAGAGACAATGTCGTGATAGGTATTGTAGGATGTATGGCCGAAAGATTGAAGGACAAGCTTCTGAAAGAGGTTGACCTTGTAGCCGGCCCGGACTCATACAGGACTCTCCCCCAGCTTCTCGAGGCAGTGACTCCGGATAATCCTCAGATCAATGTACTTCTTTCGCATGAGGAGACATACGCAGACATCAATCCGGTAAGGCTGGACAAGAACGGCATATCCGCATTCATCTCAATCATGAGGGGATGCAACAACGTTTGTTCGTATTGCGTGGTTCCGTATACAAGAGGAGCTGAAAGAAGCCGCGATCCGCATACCATAGTAAGAGAAGCAAGGAATCTGTATGAAAAGGGCTACAAGGAAGTGACTCTGCTCGGTCAGAACGTGGATTCATATCTTTGGAAGGCTCCTGAAGGAGAGGAAGGAAACGTAACATTCCCTCAGCTTCTTGAAATGGTTGCATCCATCAGTCCTGAAATGCGCGTAAGATTCTCAACATCACATCCTAAGGACATCAGCGACGACGTCATATATACAATGGCGAAGTACGAAAACATCTGCAAGCATATCCATCTTCCGGTACAGTCGGGAAGCAGCATCATGCTGGAGAAGATGAGACGCAAGTACAACAGGGAATGGTACCTCGAAAGAGTGGATAAGATCAGGAGCGTGATTCCTGACTGCGGCATAACGACCGATGTAATTGCAGGTTTCTGCGGAGAGACCGAACAGGACCATCAGGACACCCTTACCCTGATGGAGAAGGTTGTCTTCGATTCGGCATTCATGTTCGCTTACTCGGAAAGACCGGGCACATTGGCCTCAAAGAAATATCCAGATGACATTCCTTATGAGGAAAAGACAAGAAGGCTCAACGAAATCATTGCTCTTCAGGGACGTATGAGTCTGAAAAGCAACGAAAAGGAAATCGGGAAAAGACTCAAGGTGCTTGTTGAAGGCCCGTCAAAAAAGAATCCGGAAGAACTTTGCGGAAGGGCAAGCAGCAACAAGATGTGCGTATTCCCTTCACGAGGTGAAAAGCCGGGAGATTACTGTGAAGTCGAGGTCGTTTCGGTGACTTCAGCCACGCTTATCTGCAGACGCATAGACTAACACCACATAATTATGGAAAAATACATACTCGCCCTCGATCAGGGAACCAGCAGTTCAAGGGCAATCGTATTTGACGGACACGGTCAGACCAAGGCTGTGTCCCAGAAGGAGTTTACCCAGATATTCCCTAAACCGGGCTGGGTGGAGCATAATCCTATGGAAATATGGTCATCACAGGCTTCCGTCATAGCCGAGGCCATCACCTCGATCGACATCAACGGTCTCAACATCGCCGCCATAGGCATAACTAACCAGAGGGAGACCACCATCGTATGGGATGCGGAAACAGGAACACCTGTGTACAACGCCATAGTATGGCAGGACCGCAGGACATCCGAATACTGCGACAGTCTCAAGAAGGACGGCCGCACTGACCTGATACGCAGCAAGACCGGACTTATAATCGATGCTTATTTCAGTGCGACAAAGATAAGATGGATTCTTGAAAACGTGCCTGGAGCACGCCAGAAGGCAGAAGAAGGCAAGCTTCGTTTCGGAACCGTGGACACTTGGCTGATATGGATGCTCACCAGAGGCGAGGTGCATGTGACTGACGTCAGCAACGCTTCCAGAACCATGCTTTTCAACATCCACACCTTGGAGTGGGACCAGGAACTTCTTGCTCTGTTTGACATTCCTGCATCGATGATGCCTCAGGTAAAATCATCAAGCGAGGTATATGGATACACCAAGACCACACTTTTCGCCCATGAGGTTCCTATCGCCGGTATTGCCGGTGACCAGCAGGCTGCCCTCTTCGGCCAGATGTGTACGGAGCCGGGAGCTGTGAAGAATACCTACGGCACAGGATGCTTCCTTCTTATGAACAGCGGAGAAAGGCCTATCATGTCTTCGAACAACCTGCTGACAACAGTTGCCTGGAAGATAGGAGATAAAGTTAATTATGCTCTTGAAGGAAGTATTTTCGTGGCGGGTTCCGTCGTACAGTGGCTCCGTGACGGTTTGGGAATCATAAAATCATCATCAGAAGTTGAAGAGCTAGCTGCAAGCGTTCCGGACAACGGTGGAGTATATTTCGTTCCGGCACTTACTGGCCTTGGAGCGCCTCATTGGGATCAGTACGCCAAAGGTAGCATTTACGGAATCAGCCGAGGTACAACAGCAGCCCACATAGCAAGAGCGGCTCTTGAAGGAATCGCATTCCAGACCATGGACATTGTAAATGCCATGCAGAAAGATGCCGGCATCACTCTCAAGGAACTCAAGGTAGACGGAGGTGCATCAAGGAACAACCTGCTCATGCAGTTCCAGGCAGACATTCTCGGCACATCCGTCATCAGGCCCAAGGTTACAGAGACAACAGCCCTCGGAGCCGCCTACCTGGCCGGATTGGCTGTCGGTTACTGGGAAAGCCTCGACCACATCAAGAGCCAGTGGGGAGTTGACAAAGAGTTCACTCCGGCCGAGGACACAGAGGTCGTGGAGGACCTGAAGAAAGGATGGTCAGATGCAATAAGAAGAACATTAACCAACAAATAACCAAAGATATGGAAATGTACATAAAATACATCTTCGAGTTCATAGGCACAATGGTGCTGATTCTCCTGGGTGACGGCGTGTGTGCCGCTACAAGTCTGGACAGAAGCAAGGCAAAAGGAGCAGGATGGGTAGTCATTGCTATGGGATGGGGATTCGCCGTCATGGTGGGCGTATTCATATCTGGTTCAATTTCAGGAGCTCACCTCAATCCTGCCGTCAGCATCGGATGCGCCCTGGCTGGTACAATGGAATGGAGCGCAGTGCCAGGCTATGTCATAGCCCAGATGCTGGGAGGATTCACAGGAGCCATGCTCGTATGGCTTTTCTACAAAGATCATTATGATGCTACCGCTGACCCGGACACCAAGCTGGGAACATTCTGTACAATGCCTGCAATAGAAGGCCACAAGCTCAGAAACTTCTTCTGTGAGGCTCTGGCGTCATGGCTTCTGGTGTTTGTAATCCTGGTATTCGGAGTCGATGCAAATGTGCCGACACTGGATGCCGAAGGCGTACATATGCATATAGGAATGGGAGAACTTGGAGCAATCCCTGTCACATGCCTGATTATGGCGATAGGTATGTCTCTGGGCGGTGCGACTGGTTATGCAATAAACCCTGCACGTGACCTCGCGCCGAGAATTGCACACGCGATCCTTCCGATGAAGAACAAAAGAGACAGCGGATGGGGCTACAGCTGGGTTCCGGTTGCCGGTCCGATAGCAGGAGGCATCGTGGCGGCTCTGACCTACATGCTGCTTTTCTAAAGTTTCTCGAAAAGTTCACTTACTATATCGCGTGCATAGATTGAATCTACCTGCGCGCGATATTTTTTATGCATATCCTCAAAATCTGACATATTTTCCCTGCGCAGAGGTTCAGCCGGCGGAGACTCCATCTTCAGTGGATTGATCGGGCTTCCGTTCTTCCATACTCTGAAATCCAGATGAGGGCCTGTAGAGCGTCCGGTGGAGCCAACATATCCTATGACTTCACCCTGTCGCACCCTCTGGCCGACTTTCAGTCCCTTTGCATAACCGGAAAGGTGAAGATAGGCTGTAGAATACACTGAATTATGTCTGATTCTCACTGTGTTACCACCAGCACCTTCATATTTCCTGCTGGTGACCACGCCATCACCTATAGACATGACCGGAGTTCCTTTCGGCGCAGCATAATCGATACCTGTATGAGGCTGTACCCTGCGGGTTACCGGATGTCTGCGGGCATATGAAAAGCCAGAACTGATACGGGAATATTTCAACGGCGCCTTCAGGAAGGCCTTTCTCATGCTCTCCCCCTTCTCGTTCCACCATATGTTGCCGCCGTCCTTCTGGTCAAACATCACCATAGGCAGATCATGACCGTTATGGGTGAAGATGGCATATCTGACAGTATCGATGGCTATGACTTCTCCATCACAGACCTTCTCTTCATACAGCACCCTGAAGCGATCGCCTTTCTGAAGGCCGAAGAAGTCCACCGTCCACGCATAAATATCTGACAGACTGAGAATTATAAGAGGTGATGCACCTGCCGCCCTCATATCGTTCCACAACGAAGAATTGATAGTGACATCGGCATATCTTTTCCTTACAGTCACCGGACGCGTAACCTTTGTAACTCTGTAAGGTTCCTGGCACTCGAAAAGGATATCAGTAGTACGGTCCTGTCGGTAAATGACATACTTTAGAATCTGGCCATCGTAATATGCCTTGTATTCATTTCCGACACGGAGACTCTTCACATCAAATACTGTGTCACAGGCAATTGTAAGGTCATACGCCTCCTGAGCATTGAGTCCAAGCCCTGTCATAAGGGTAGAAAAGAACTGTCCGTTCCTTACCTTACCCTCAACGCATCTCAAAGAATCAAGCGGCGGAAGCACTGACACAGAGTCCGTCTCCACCGTCGCAGGAGCAGAGGACTCCTGACCATTCCGGTTCACACATCCTATAATGGTGAGCAATGAAAATAAAACCGTTATATAATGCCTTTTGATCATCATTCTCTTTTTTATCACTGCAAATATGACGTTTTTTTCAAAATATCTGCTAATATCGTGATATGACTTGCAAAAAAGTATTAAATTGCAACGATTTCACTAAACTGACAGAACCATGATTAGAAGAGACTTCCTCAAAAGAGTCGGACTCGTTGCGACAGGTGTCGCACTGTCTGATCCTATCACAAAAGCAGAAACAGCCATAAACCTGTCCGGCAGTGCCGCTGCGGCTCCACAACAGCCTAAGAGCGACATCCATGTCAAGATACGTTCACCTAAGCCACAGACAGACAAGCCAATCACTGTCGTGATCATTGGTGCCGGAAACAGGGGAAGGATGTATTCAAGATATTCCAAGACATTCAACGACCACATCAAGGTTGTGGGAGTCTCAGACATCATCGAGAGCAGATGCAACAACATCGCAGACCTCCACAACGTACCGCAGGAAAACCGTTTCGGACATTTCAGAGAAGTATTTGAAAGACCGAAGATGGCAGACGCCGTAATCATCGCAACTCCGGACGACAGACACTACGAGCCTTGCATCAAGGCAATGGAACTTGGCTATCACGTACTTCTCGAGAAGCCTGCAGCACCTACAGAAAAGGAATGCAAGGATATCTTGAAAGTCTCACAGGACAAGAACAGAATTGTGGCAATCAGCCATGTGCTGAGGTATTCTCCATATTTCATAGCAATGAAATCAGTTGTTGACTCGGGAGCTGTCGGAGAACTGGTAAGCATCCAGCATATGGAGCCGATCCAGTATGCCCATATGGCTCATTCATATGTACGAGGCAACTGGAGATGCGAAAAGGATACAACCCCAATCATCCTTGCCAAATCATGCCACGACCTGGACATCATCAGATGGATTGTAGGAAAACCATGCAAGAGCATCAGCGCATACGGCTCGCTCCATCTTTTCAAGAAGGAGAACATGCCTGCAGGAGCTCCTCCAAGATGTACAGACGGATGTCCTCATGAAAGCACATGTCCATATTCAGCCATCGATATCTATGTAAAGCAGAAGAGACACCTTGGTGTCTTCGACCTTAAGGACCGCAAGGATGAGAATGAGATCATGGAGAAGCTCCGTACCAACTGGTACGGCCGATGCGTTTATCAGTGTGACAATGACCAGCCAGACCACTATGTTGCAAACATGGAGTTTGAAGACGGCGTAACTTCCTCATTCACAATGGATGCCTTCTCTCCTTGGGGCGGCAGAAGGACCAGAATCATGGGTACCATGGGATTCATCGAAGGAAACGGAAGCACCTTCACTTTGTGGGATTTCAAGACACGTACTCCTAAGACTTGGAGAATGGTCATCGATGATGCTGAAGAGTACAAGGATGCAGGACATGGTGGTGGAGACTATGGTCTTGTCAGAGATTTTGTTGAAGCTGTCGCATTCGAAGATCCGGGAAAACTTTCAAGTTCGATCAAGGACTCGATTGAAAGTCACGTTATGGGATTCGCAGCAGAAAAGAGCCGCAAATCCAATCATAAAGCCGAAGTCAAAGCATAAATCCATATCCAGACAACACATAGGCGTGGTGGACGTAACAGTCTGCCACGCCTTTTTACATATGTCCAACACAGCTTCCAGAATGCCTGTTAATAAATTTGTGGAAAATTTTGGAAGAACATGGAAGAAAATGGAAAATTATGATTACTTTTGTGCCGATTAGCGTGAAAGAGAAATAACAGTATCTATGATCAAGTTTTTTGGCGAATATAATGTCAAGGTAGACGACAAGGGAAGACTCATATTCCCTGCCGCCTTCAAAGGCATTATGCCTGCCGAAGGGGACATGAGGTTCGTCGTTCGCAAGGATAATTTCGCGGACTGCCTCGAGATGTACACCTTCTCGGAATGGGAACGCCAGTCGGAGGAAGTCCGTTCAAGACTCAACCCGGCTTTCAATGAAAGTCACGCTAAATTCTGGAGAGCATACATGCACAATTGTGCTGTAGTTGAGCCCGATGGAAAATTGGGCCGCATCTCCATTCCAAAGAAGCTTCTGGAACTTATTGGCGTAACAAAGGAAGTCGTATTCTCCGGCAACGATTACAAGATTGAGATCTGGGCCAAGGAAAAGTTTGAGTCCAGCGTCATTTCCAACGAAGAATTCATTTCAATTGCCGGTTCACTGTCTGATCTTAGATAGAGGAGGGCCGGAAATGTCAGAGTATCATACATCAGTATTATTGGACGAGAGCGTGTCCGCTTTGGTAGATTCCGTAGATGGAGTCTACGCTGATGCCACATTCGGCGGAGGCGGGCACACTGCCGAAATTCTTTCACGCTTATCAAACAATGGCCGTGTGCTCGCGTTCGACCGCGATATGGATGCGATAGGAAACCGCATCGACGACCCTCGTCTGACGCTGATACGCAGTGACTTCCGCTGGATTTACAACCATGTCCTGCATCAAGGTTTCAAGGATGGCATCGACGGAGTTCTGGCCGATCTAGGAGTATCGTCCCATCAGTTCGACACTGCTGAAAGAGGCTTTTCATTCCGTTATGAAGCGCCTCTCGACATGAGAATGAATCAGGAAGCGGAGATGACAGCCGCGGACATTGTCAACGGGTATGAGCCTGAGGAACTGGAGAAGATTCTGAGACTCTACGGAGAGGTTGACAACAGCAGAAGACTCGCTCAACTTATATGCAAGGCAAGAGAAGTCTCCCCTATCGAGACCACCGGTCAACTGGGCAAGGCCATAGAAAGCGCCCTGCCGAAATTTGCAGAGCACAAGTTCCTGGCAAAAGTCTATCAGGCACTGCGGATTGAGGTCAACCAGGAGATGAGGTCTCTTGAAAAGTTCCTCAGCGGTGCTGCCGAATCATTAAGGCCAGGGGGAAGGCTTGTCGTCATCACCTATCACTCGCTTGAAGACAGGATGGTAAAGAACTTCATCAAGGCTGGAAACATCGACGGTAAGGTGGAAAAGGACTTCTACGGAAATTCAAAAGCTCCGCTCAAGGCTGTAAACCGCAAGCCTGTCCTTCCACTGGAAAGCGAGATTGCTTCGAATACCAGGGCAAGAAGTGCCAAACTCAGAATAGCGGTAAAGGAGGATGTATGATGGAAAACGAGAAGACAGGAATACCATGGAAAAAGATCGGATCCGCTGCAATGGAGACGCTCAAAGCCATCGGATATGGAGACATACTGCTCAGGCTGAGGGTAGACAAGTCCCTCCCGTACATTCTGTACGCCTTCCTGCTGGCTATGATAAGCATATTCATGAGCTACAAGGCAGAGCAGACAATGCTCCGTATGGAAAAGAACAAGACCGAACTTGAAACACTGAGGATATACCACGGTCAGAAGACCTGCGACATAGTAAGTCTCGACAGGATCAGCACAGTAGAGGCAATGCTTGAAGAACTTGGTTCAGATGTAAAGCCACCTCAGAAACCGGCAGATATTTTAAAGAAGTAAAATGGCAGAAGACAGGAACATAAACGACAGACTCAGGACCAGCAAGATCCTGTGGTACCTGTATTGGGTGTTTATAGCGGCATCCTTGGTTCTTGTCGTGCAGATTATCAGACTGAAGGTATTCTGGGAACCGGAACCGCTCACAGCGAATCTGTTCCGCCCGTCAAAAAGCAAGGAGGTGATCAAACCGGAAAGAGGGGCAATCATCGACCATAACGGCAAGTTGATAGCTGTGTCGACACCGATGTATGACATCCGTATGGACTGCACGGTGATGAAGGAGACATATGCAAAGGACAAGAAAGAGGGCAAGGCAAAAGAAAATGAGTGGAAACAGAATGCCCGTCTGCTTGCCGCCGCCCTGCCAGGTGTCCTGCCTCAGGACGGAAAGGACGAGGCTTATTACAGGAAGCTTATTCTTGGCGGACGCAACCTTGACCGCAAGTATGTTCTTATCACCAAAGGCATTGACCATGAGACACTTCTGAAGATCAAGAAACTGCCGCTTTTCAACAAGGGAGCGAACAAAGGCGGTATAATAATAGAAAGAAAGGACACCAGACAGTATCCGTACCAGAGTCTTGCACGCAGCGTAATCGGTTATGTGAAGAGCAACGATGAAGCGAACAGGACAAGAAGAAGAGGTATCGAAAGCAAGTTCGATTATCATCTTCACGGTGAAGAAGGTGTGGAATGGAAAAGAATTACCGACAACAAGGGAAAGATCCGCGACACAGACAGCGCGCTGGTGGCTGTGGTAGACGGCAAGGACATCAGGACGACTATTGACATTGACATTCAGGACATCGCTGACAGAGCTCTCAGGAGGCAGATTGAGGAAGAGCAGGACATTGACGGAGGATGCGTGATAATTATGGATGTGGAGACCGGAGCCATCAGGGCAATGGTAAACCTCAACAGGGACGCGGACGGAAGCCTCGAAGAATCATACAACCTTGCCATTGCCAGAGCAGGAGAACCGGGATCGGTGATGAAGACAGCCACTCTCATGACTCTTCTGGAGGACGGACATATCACTTTGGACGACAATATCAGCACCAACCACGGAAGAATGGAGAATGTCGCTGACGACGAGACCATCAAGAGATATGAAAGGAACAACAAGACAGACAGGATACCTGTAATAGACGGATTCAAATTATCCTCAAATTATGTGTTCCGCTATCTTGTGAAGAAATATTACGGAAAGATGCCTGAAAGGTACATCAGCAGGCTTTACGAATACAAGCTGGGAGATTCATATGAATTCGAACTGGATGGATTCGCCAAAGCCACCCTTCCCGACCCGAAAGCAAAGACATGGAGTCCAACAGACCTGATTCAGGTGGCTATCGGTTATTCTGCCACTGAGACACCGCTGCACATCGTGACTTTCTACAACGCCGTAGCCAACAAGGGAAAGATGATGAAGCCATATCTCGTAGAAACAATCGAAAAGGACGGAAGCGTCGTCAAGCGCTTCAAACCGGAGATACTGAATGGAGCCATATGCTCAAAAGCTACGGCAGATACCCTGCTGCGTGCCCTCAAGACGGTCACATCGGAAGGTACAGGTACAAAGGTCAAGAAAGCCAGATGTCAGGTAGCAGGCAAGACCGGTACTGCATGGGTGGTCATGGACCCTAAATATACAGGTGGAAGAGGAGGGGTATATAAGGATGCTGAAGGAAAGAAACAGTATCAGGGTACATTTGTCGGCTTCTATCCAGCTGATGCGCCTAAGTACACGGCTATCGTAACGATATGGTCAAAACCGACCCTGCACAGCTTCCATGGAGGAACCCTTCCGGCACTGGCAATGAAGGAGATTGTAGACAACACGTACGCCCTCGACTGCAGATGGGGAAATGAAATAGACAGGAAAGGACGTGTTCCGGAGATGAACGTCGGCCACATCAGTGCTGAAAAAGAAAAGGGAACCCCTGTACCTTCCGTAAAGGGTTACGGACTCAAGGATGCCCTTTATGCCATCGAGAACAGCGGATACAAGTGCGTCTATGAAGGATGCGGGCATGTCGCCAGCCAGTCTCCTGCAGCTGGAACAGCTCTGGCCAAAGGTGGAACAGTTAAGATTATTTTGAAATGAGACTAGACAGGATATTGACAGGATGCGCAACAGTATCGGTGAAAGGCAATGCTTCCATCGATATCTGTGACGTATGCAATGACTCCAGGGCCGTCGTTCCGGGAGCACTTTTTGTCGCTGTCAAAGGATTCGCAAGTGATGGACACAGCTATATACGTACAGCAATAGAGAAAGGAGCGGTTGCCATCATATATGAAAATCAGGAACTCACTGATTGTCAGACAGAAGGCATAGAAGGAATCACTCTGGTCAAAGTAGAGTCCTCGAGACATGCCCTTGCCATGGCTGCGGCCGGTTTCTACGACAATCCATCACACAAGCTTACCCTCGTCGGAATCACAGGAACAAACGGCAAGACCACTACCGTAACCCTCCTGCACAGGATGTTCACAGCTATGGGATACAGTTGCGGTCTGCTTTCTACAATTGCCAACCACGTAGGTAACCGAGGCAGTGAAGCAGTAAACACGACATCAGACTCACTGACCATCAACCGTCTTCTCAACGAAATGGTTGAAGCCGGATGCGAATACTGTTTTATGGAAGTAAGTTCAATCGGAGTGGAGCAGGAAAGAATTGCAGGTCTGAAGTTCAAGGCCGGAATATTCTCGAATCTTACACATGACCATCTCGACTACCACAAGACATTCGCAGAATACCTGAGATGCAAGAAACTGTTCTTCGACAATCTCGAGAAAGACGCGTTTGCAATAACAAATATAGACGACCGCAACGGCATGGTGATGCTGCAGAACACTAAGGCAAAGGCTGTCACCTACTCATGCCGCAACATCGCCGACCACACCTGCCGCATCATCGAGCAGAGCTTCGAAGGCATGCTGCTGAAAATAGACGGAAGAGAGACATGGAGCAGCCTCATAGGTCAGCACAACGCATATAATCTCCTTGCGCTCTACACCACTGCCGTGACTCTCGGGGCAGACCCGGAAGAGACGCTTATCGCAATGAGCGCGCTCAGACCGGCACCAGGAAGACTTGAAAACATAAGGGGGCCGAAGGATATATCCGTCATAATAGATTATGCCCACACACCGGACGCCCTCGAGAACGTGCTCAAGACTCTCAGGGAGATCGCTCCTGACCACGAGCTTATCTGCCTTTTCGGATGTGGCGGAGACAGGGACAAGACAAAGAGGCCGGAGATGGCGGAGATCGCCCAGAAGATGGCTGACAGAATAATTGTAACCTCAGACAACAGCAGGACTGAAAGGACTGCCGATATAATGGCTGACATAAAGTCCGGAATGGATTTGAACGGACGCTCCAGATCACTGTTCATCGAGGACAGAGAAGAAGCTATAAGGACTGCCATAATGATAGCAGGACAAGGCGCGACAATACTTCTCGCCGGAAAAGGCCACGAAACCTATCAGATAATAGGCACAGAAAAGCGCCACTTCGATGAAAAGGAGATTGTCACAGGCATCTTTGAGGAAATGAGCATATAACAAAACTGACAACTGAACTGAAATGATATACCATTTATTTGACTTTCTGAAGGATTATGACATTCCCGGACAGGGACTATTCCACTACCTGTCGTTCAGGGCCATACTCGCCTTTTCCACTGCTCTTATCTTCTCGATATTTGCGGGAAGGAAGATCATTGACAGAATCCGCGCAAAACAGATCGGAGAAGATATCCGCGACCTTGGGCTGGAAGGTCAGCTGCAGAAGAAAGGCACTCCTACCATGGGTGGAATCATAATATTCCTGGCGATCATGATTCCGGTACTCCTGTTCATGGATCTGACGAACATATATACAATCCTCCTGATTCTCACCACCTTATGGTTCTTCCTGATAGGTTTCACGGACGACTACATAAAGGTATTCAAGAAGAATAAGGAGGGACTGAGTCCCAAAGCCAAGCTGATAGGCCAGACAATGTTCGGACTTGCCATAGGACTTGCCGTATGCTTCAGCAGCGACATCGTCATCAGAGAGAATGTCAAAGTAGAAGATTCCGCAGAGACTGTAATAGAAGGATCAGTGGAGAAACAGGACGTCGTAAAAAGTACCAAGACGACAATACCGTTTGTAAAAAGCCATGAATTCGACTATAAGTGCCTTTCACCATTCAAGGGAGCCCTGGGATGGTACTGCAAATGGGCAATATATGTGCTGATGATCATAATCGTCATCACAGCCTGCTCGAACGGAGTGAACCTGACAGACGGAATAGATGGGCTGGCGACCGGGACCTCGGCTATTGTAGGAGTGGTCTTGGGTATATTCGCCTGGCTGGGAGGTAATTTCCTGCACTCGGATTACCTGAACATCATGTATATACCCGGAAGCGGAGAGATTGCTGTCTTCATGTCAGCTTTCGTAGGCGCTCTCATAGGATTCCTATGGTATAATTCCTACCCGGCACAGGTATTCATGGGTGACACCGGCAGCCTTATGCTCGGAGGAATCATCGGAGTTACAGCCGTCCTCATCAGGAAAGAACTGCTTATCCCGATTCTATGTGGAGTTTTCTTCACGGAAAGTCTCTCTGTGATAATGCAGAGAGTATACTTCAAATATACGAAGAGGAAATATGGAGAAGGTCGCAGGATATTCAAGATGACACCTATCCATCACCACTTCCAGAAGGAAGGAATACCTAGCCTCATTCAGAAACCGGCACATGCCATTCCTGAAGCCAAGCTGGTGACAAGGTTCTGGATCATAGGAATGATCATGGCCATTATTACAATTGCGTTGTTGAAAGTAAGATAGTATAGTGTGATATGTCAAGAATCGTCGTTTTAGGTGGAGGAGAAAGCGGAGTAGGATCTGCTGTTCTCGCAAAGGCAAAAGGTTATGATGTGTTTCTTTCTGATATGGGCAAGATATCCGAAGAATACGCATCTGTGCTTCAGGAATGGGATATCCCTTATGAGCAGGGCAGACATTCGGAAGACCTCATTCTGAATGCTGACGAAATCATCAAGAGCCCGGGCATTCCTTCTACAGCACCGATGGTAAGAAAGATTGCAGAAAAAGGGATAGGCATAATTTCGGAGATAGAATTCGCAGGCCGCTACGACTCTGCAAGGAAGATCTGCATAACAGGAAGCAACGGAAAGACCACTACAACCTCTCTCATCTACCACCTTCTCAAGGAGGCGGGAATGAATGTAGGTCTCGGCGGTAACATAGGCAAAAGCTACGCCTACCAGGTCGCTACTGAAAATTTCGACATCTATGTTCTGGAGCTCAGCAGTTTCCAACTGGACAATGTATATGATTTCAAGGCGGATATAGCGATAATAACCAACATTACGCCAGACCATCTGGACAGATATGACCACAAGATGGACAATTATGTAAGATCAAAGTTCCGCATCACACGCAACATGTCGAGCGACGACTGTTTCATCTTCTGCTCAGACGACGAAATCACCATCAGGCATCTCGACCAGATCATAACGAAAGCACAGAAACTTCCGTTCACCCAGAAGAAGGAAGTGGAGCAGGGTGCATTCGTAAAGGACGACAAGATGATCGTCCGCTACAAGGAACAGGAATGCGACATGTACCTCCAGGAGCTTGCTTTAGGCGGAAAGCACAACGTCTATAACTCTATGGCTGCAGCAATTGCAGCAAAGGTCATGGACATCGACAACAATGTCATACGTAACGGACTCGCGACATTCCAGGCTGTGGAGCACAGGCTTGAGAAAGTGCTGAGCATCAAGGATGTACTGTATATCAATGATTCAAAGGCGACCAATGTAGACGCCGCATGGTATGCACTTGAGTGCCAGACCAGACCTGTGGTCTGGATTGTAGGCGGAACAGACAAAGGCAACGATTACGCAAGTCTGATTCCTCTTGCAAAGGAAAAGGTAAAGGCTATGATATGTATGGGACTCGACAATCATAAGTTCCATGAATCATTCGAGGGTGTCGTTCCGGAAATTCACGATGTGACATCAGCTGAGGCCGCAGTACAGCTGGCCAACAAGCTTGCTGTTTCAGGAGACTGCGTACTGCTCTCACCTTGCTGTGCAAGCTTTGACCTGTTCAAGAACTATGAAGACAGAGGAAGACAGTTCAAGGAGGCTGTCAGAAATCTTTAAGGATATGGAGAAGACGGAGAATAGGGCTGTCAGGAAAGGATTATGGAATTTCATTGACAGGATAGAAGGAGACAAGGTAGTATGGGTGATCGTATTCCTGCTGCTTATGATCTCCTGGCTTGCCATATTCTCATCTACACCGCTTCTGGCTCTGGAGATGAAGACTGACCGTCTTAGCATCATGAAAGAGCAGATCATAATAACAGGACTGGGACTGGGAATCATCTTCGCATTGTACAGCATACGCAAGATCGGTATATTACGGTGGTTCTCACAACTGGGATTCGGACTGTCCTTCGTCCTGCTGCTTATTCTGGACACGCATGCTGATTTAAAATTCATCAAGGCTGAAAACATAAACGATGCATGGAGGACACTCAGTCTGTTCGGCAAAGTCCAGTTCCATGTGTTCGAAGTAGTCAAGGTTGCGATGATCATGTACCTTTCATGGGCTATCCATGAATACAGATGCGACATCAAGGAAGGCAAGCGCAGCAAGCATCTCAAACTTGCCAACAGGCTGGCACAGAACAAGAACCTTGACTTTCTGGCAAAACCTTTCTGGAAGAAGGTGATGTACATATACTTTCCGCTTCTGAGCATCACCGGCATGGTCATGTACGGAAGTAACTCCAGCGCACTCATAGTAGGAGGAGTAATGCTGGCGACCCTCGCTGTAGGAGGTCTGGAAATGAAGGAGGTCTGGATAGGTATAATCAGCGTGGCAGCCATTGCAGGACTTGCTTACGGCACCTACAAGCTGAGCGACGGACGTATATTGAAGAGCCGCTTCGAGACCCTGGAATCACGTCTGACCATGAACACCGATCCGACCCAGCTCCTTGATCCGGAACTCAGGAAAGACAAGGAAGCATATCAGAAGAAACTTGACAAGCTCAGGCAGCCGAATGCTGCAATGATCGCAGTGCATGAAGGAGGACTAATCGGCAAAGGTCCGGGAGGAAGTACCCAGAAATATATTGTTCCCGTGATGTTCGGAGACTATATGTTCAGCTTCCTTCTGGAAGAATATGGATTGTGGGGAGGAATAATCATCATAATATTATACGTCAGTCTGCTGGCACGAGGGTCATGGATAGCACGACTGTGCGACAGCGATTTTGCGAAGACGGCTGTCGGAGGACTCACGCTTCTCATTTCGGCCCAGGCTTTTCTGCATATGTACATCAACGTCGGTCTGGGACCGCTGACAGGTCAGACACTGCCTCTGGTAAGCCATGGCAACAGTTCATTTCTTTCCTTCTGCGTCGCTTTTGGAGTGATACTCTCGATCAGCCGCATGGCCAATAACAAGATACGTGAGGAGGAAGCAGCAGCAGAGCCGATATATAAGAAAGATGACATTCAGAGCAGCATGGACGTGCTCGAACAGATAGATAACGACGAATTCAATTTTTAGGAGGACCTGAGATGGAATACAGAAGACTGAGGGTGATAATAAGCGGAGGTGGCACAGGAGGACATATTTTTCCTGCCCTGTCGATTGCTGACAAGCTGAAGGAACTGAATCCTGAAACTGAAATTCTTTTCGTCGGAGCACAGGGAAGGATGGAGATGGAAAAGGTTCCCGCTGCAGGTTATGAAATCATCGGGCTGCCGGTTGCCGGGCTTCAGAGGAAGCTCACGCTATCAAATCTATCCCTTCCGTTCAAGGTGCTGAAAAGCATAAGGATGGCAAAGAAACTGATCAGGGAGTTCAGCCCTGACATAGCAGTCGGAGTCGGAGGATATGCAAGCGCCCCTCTCCTATGGGCTGCAGGAAGACTCGGCATCCCTACCCTGATTCAGGAACAGAACGGCTATGCCGGACTCACAAACAAGATCGTAGGCAAGAAGGCAAAGAGCATATGCGTAGCATATGACGGAATGGAAAGATTTTTCCCTGCCGACAGAATCGTATTTTCCGGCAATCCGATAAGGAAGGAAATCGTACCTGCGACAGAAGCCATGAAAAAGGAAGCCATGGAATTCTACGGACTCGACCCTGAAAGAAAGCATATATTCATTGTAGGAGGCAGCCTTGGAAGCGGTACACTGAACAATGCAATGAAGAAATGGATCTCAGACGGATGTCCTGGTGGAGAAGGAGTGGAAGTGATATGGCAGTGCGGAAAATACTATAAAGCTTCTGTCGATGCATTTATGGAGAAGGCGAAGACCGAAGGAACCGGTGGAGAGAGTCTGAAGTACATACATCATTCGGATTTCATCCAGAGAATGGACCTGGCATACGCATCCGCTGACGTAGTGATATCGCGCTCAGGAGCAAGTTCCGTATCGGAACTTTGCGCAGCCCATAAAGCCACCATATTTGTACCGTCTCCGAATGTAGCGGAGGACCATCAGACACATAATGCCATGGCCCTTGTCAGCAAGGACGCGGCTATGATGATCAGGGATGCGGAAGCAGCGGAGAAATTGCTGCCGACGGCATGTTCACTGATAGAAGACAGCGGGAAAATAGCTCTATTGGAAAAGAATATCGCAACTCTGGCAAAAACAGAGGCGGCAATGACTATTGCTGATGAAGTCTACAGAGTCGCAAACATGAAAAAAAGCAGATAATGAGCGAATACAGGAACATATATTTCATTGGAATCGGCGGCATCGGCATGAGCGCCATAGCAAGATATTACAATGCAAAGGGCTATGCTGTAAGCGGTTACGACAAGACTCCTTCCCCACTGACAGAAGCACTCGAATCAGAAGGCATAGCTGTCCACTATGAGGACAACTGCTCGTATATTCCTGAAAACGTAGAGGATACTCTGGTCGTATATACACCTGCTATCCCTGCAGATATGGGTGAACTCGTGTATGTCCGCGAGAAAGGATACAGAGTCATCAAACGCTCGAGGATGCTTGGCGAGATTGCAGCAGGACAACGCTGCATGGCAGTTGCCGGCACTCATGGAAAGACAACGACAAGCACACTCACCAGCCATATTTTCACCGCATCAGGCGAAGGATGCTCAGCTTTTCTGGGAGGTATTTCGAAGAATTATGACAGCAATCTTCTGATCAGCGGCAATGACGTCATAGTAGCTGAGGCTGACGAATTCGACCGCTCCTTCCTCCAGCTGTTCCCTGAAATTGCAGTCATTACATCAATGGATGCGGACCATCTTGACATCTATGGCGATGAAGCGCATATACGCGAAGCTTTCAAGGCTTTTGCTTCACAGGTAAGCGGAACTGTCATAGCAAAATACGGACTTGACATAACTCCGGCAGACACCAAGGCAGGAATCCTGACATATTCTTTCGGTGATGCAGGAGCTGATTTCCACGCAGAGGCAGTCGGCACTGAAGGAAGATTCAACCTCCACTATCCGGGAGGGGTGATTGAAGACTGTATCGTCGGCATTCCCGGCTGGGTGAATATCGAAAACGCAGTAGCAGCTTCGGCAATTGCCCTCACATATGGCATCGAGCCTCAGAAGATAAAGGAAGCACTGGCGACATTCTCCGGCGTAAAGAGAAGATTCGACCTGCGTGTAAGAAAGCCGGGCTGCGTGTATATCGACGATTACGCACACCATCCTGAGGAAATCGGAGCTGCACTCAGTTCCATAAGAAAGGCATATCCCGGAATGAAGCTTACCGCAGCTTTTCAGCCGCATCTTTACACGAGGACAAGAGATTTCGCTGAAGAATTTGCAGAAGCATTGAGTAATGTCGACAAGCTGATACTTCTTGAAATATATCCTGCCCGTGAAGAACCGATTCCGGGAGTGACATCCGAGATAATATTCAAGAACGTGACTGCTCCGGAAAAAGTGCTTCTGAAAAGAGCGGAATTCATGGAATATATGAAAAATGAAGAGGTGGAACTTTTTGTAACCCTCGGAGCAGGAGATATTGACCGTTTTGTAGGACCTATCGCAGAAATGCTTGAAAACAGAAAATGAGCAGAAGCGTCAGAAATATAATCATAGTTATCTGTGCCGTCGCGGTTGCAGCATGTATGACAGCTGCATATTTCGCCGGAAAATCCTCACGCAAGCCATTGGTCTGCAAAGGTCTGAATGTGGTCATCGCAGACAGCACCTGCAACAGCTTCGTCAGCAAGGACGATGTAAGGAAATTCCTCGACAAGGAATACGGAACCTATATGGATGTTCTTCTTGACAGTCTGGATCTTGACCGTATGGAAAAGGTTCTGGAAGCCAGATCCGCCATCAACAAGACTGAAGCCTATGTCACTAAAGACTGCATTCTTAACATTAGGGTGACACAGAGAAGACCGGCTGTAAGATTTCAGGGACCTGGATGGGGCTATTATGCCGATGCGGAAGGAAGGACTTTTCCTCTCCAGAGCAGTTACGCATCCTATGTTCCCGTCGTGGACGGCCATATCCCACCAATGACCGACAGCATCAGGATTGTGAAGACAACTGCTATGGTCAATTTCCTGGAAAGCAGCGAGTTGTGGAAAGAAAAATTCGTACAGATAACCATCGGAAGCAAAGGAGACATAACCCTGATCCCTCGCGAGGGGAAGGAAAGGTTCATAATAGGACAACCTTCAGGAATCGAGGAGAAGGCGAAGAAGATGGAAATGTATTATACTCACATAGTCCCTGCAAAAGGAGACGGACATTACAGAACAGTGGACCTTAGATTTGATGGTCAGATAGTTTGCAGATAAAACAAATAATATGGATACAATAGATAAACACATCGTCGCGATCGACCTCGGTACATCCAAGATTGCCCTGACCGTTGCCAAGGTAGAGGGGAACGATGTCCAGATAGTATACTACAGGGAGACCCCTTCTGCAGGAATAAGATACAGCAGCGTATTCAACGTCAAGAACGTTACAGAAGCGCTTGCATCCGCAATTTCCCAGGCCGAGGACGAACTTAACATCAAGATTACTCAGGCTGTGGTCGGCATGCCAAAATATCCTGTCAGAAAAGTCAATGCGAACGCCGAAATTGACGGAAGAGGAGAGGACACCGACATCACTGAAGAAGATATCGATGCATTGAAGAGCTTCGCACAGGATTCATATCCTCTTGAGGATGTGGAGAAGGAGGCTATCTTCGGAGCTGTCGCACAGTCTTTCTCCGATGGGGAGAATTTCCAGATCATCGAGCAGGACATCGTCGGCATGACCAGCGATGTGCTTGAGGGCAACTTCAAGATCTTCATCGGCAAGAAGAGCGACCTGAGCAAGATAGATCAGGTGATGAACAGATGCGGTGTGGCAGCAATCCATAAGTTCTTCACTGCCGACACCACTGCAAAGGCTGTCCTTAACAGTTCCGAGATGGAGAATGGTGTGGCCCTCGTTGACTTCGGTGCAGGATGTACATCGGTCTCTATCTATCACGGCAACATAATGCGTCATTATGCGTCAATCCCTTTCGGGGGAAAGAACATCACCGATGACATCAAGAGCGAGGCTCAGATCAGCGCCAGACTTGCTGAAAACATCAAGCTTGCATTCGGTGCCTGCATGCCGGACAAGCTTCAGAGTCTCAGCGAAAAGGTAATACAGATCCGCAGCAACTGTTCAGAGGGTGACAAGAGTATCTCTGTGAAATATCTTTCGGAGATCATTACAGCAAGAGTGGAGGAGATCATGATGGCCGTCCTCTACGAGATTGAGAACAGCGGATTCGCAGATATGCTCAGGAGCGGCATCGTCATTACCGGTGGTGTTGCCCAGTGCGCGAACATCTGCAACTTCATTAACGACATTTCAGGATACAAGGTCAGGACAGGCTACCCTAAACATCTTTTCTCACATCAGGGCTGTGAAGGTCTGACAGACACTACAGCATCGACTTCCATAGGTCTTCTTCTGGCAGCCAAGAATACTGCAAACGTCAACTGCATAATTGCAAACGAGGATCCGGCCGAAACAGAGACAACGGTGACCGTAGAGACTGCGGATCCTGATGACGATAAGGAAAGAGACCTTTGGGGAAATGTGGTGGAGACTCCGGTAGAGCCTGTGAATCCGAAACCAAAGGCTCAGAAAGTTGATCCTGAGAAGAAGCCTGCCAAAACACCTAAATGGAAAGAATGGGTTGACGACCTGTTCAATAGTATGAATGACGACAACGTATAAATCTGACGAAAATGGAAATGCTTGATATAACACCAGTAAACTGGATATCACCGGACTCTATCATCAAGGTTATCGGTGTCGGTGGCGGAGGATGCAATGCTGTGAACTATATGTACCGGCAGAACATCGAAGGCTGCACATTCATTGTATGCAACACTGACGCACAAGCCCTCAACAAATGTGACGTCCCTATCAAGATACAGCTTGGCGAAGGTCTCGGAGCAGGAACCAATCCTACAGAAGGCCGCAATGCTGCACTTAATTCCCAGGATGAGATTGCGGAAAAGGTTCTTGACGAGAAGACGGAAATGCTGTTCATCACTGCGGGAATGGGTGGTGGTACCGGAACCGGTGCTGCTCCTGTGATCGCTTCAATGGCAAAGAAGAAAGGTATCCTCACAGTTGGCGTCGTTACCATCCCGTTCAGGAACCAGGGACCTGAGGCTATGTCAAAGGCTCTCGACGGAATCACGGAACTTGAGAAGAATGTGGATAGTCTTCTCATCATCGACAACGAGAAACTATTCGAGGTCTATGGAGATCTCCTCATCCAGGAGGCTTTTCCGAAGGCCGACGAGGTTCTTGCTACAGCCGTGCGCGGCATAACTGAGATCATCAAGAAGAAGGGATATGTCAACGTCGATTTCAAGGATGTGAAGACGATGATGAAGAACAGCGGCTACGCCCTTATGGGATGCGGAAGCGGAATTGGTGAGAACAGAATCGAAGATGCAGTAAAGAACGCTCTCGAGTCACCTCTCCTTAACGACTTCGATCTCAGAACAGCCAAGAATGTACTCATCAATGTGACTGTCGGCAATAACGAGAAGGGTCTCACAATGGCTCAGTATGGCAAGATCACCGACCTCATACAGAGCTACACCGGCAATGCGAACAACTTCAAGAGCGGTATCGTGTTCGATGACGACAAGGATTTCGGCGACAGGGTGAACATCACCGTAATCGTTACGGGAATCAATACCGTGATAATGGAGCCTCAGATAAATCTGGGTAACATCATCATAATTGACGAGAACTTTGAATATGTCAAGGATCCTATCGGTGGAGAGACCATCGACCTTCCGGAGGTAAGGACACAGAAAATCGGCTACAACAGCACCGCTATCAGAAAGAAGAACCTTTTTGAAGAAGGATCCAGACCGGCACTTCTGCTCGAAGAAGGCATGAGCAAGAGCGAGCTTGAGAACACTGCAGCTATAAGAAGAAAAGCTAATGGTTCCCCTAAGCGGGAGGAATAGGAATTTTTACTATTTTTGCGCGTTTATTTAAAGAAACTTATATGGAAAGAAAGACAAGAGTAAGGTTTGCACCTTCACCGACAGGCCCTCTTCATATGGGCGGAGTAAGGACTGCTCTTTACAATTACCTCTTCGCGAAACAGCATGGAGGCGACTTCATAATCAGAATAGAAGACACTGACTCTCAGAGATTTGTCCCTGGAGCTGAAAAATATATCATAGAAGCCCTTAACTGGTGCGGCATCATTCCGGATGAAGGTGTGGATGCAGACGGAAATGTAGTGGAGACTGCTTCTGAGCGTCATCCGCATGCTCCGTACAGACAAAGCCAGAGAAAGCCTATATACCGCCAGTATGCAGAACAGCTCGTAGAAGGAGGTTTCGCTTATTACGCATTCGACACAGCAGAGGAGCTTGGAGCCAAGAGAGCTGAGATGGAGGCATCAGGACAGACTTTCATCTACGGCCAGACCACACGAATGGGACTCCGCAACTCCCTTTCAATGCCGGAAGAGGAATGGCGTCCGCTTCTCGAGAGCCGCACAGACTGGACCATCCGCTTCAAGATGCCTGAAAACAGGGTCGTGAAGATGGATGACCTCATCCGCGGACATGTAGAGGTCAACACATCCACACTTGACGACAAAGTGCTTTGGAAAAGAGCTGACGAACTGCCCACATACCACCTTGCAAACATAGTGGACGATCACCTTATGGAGATTACAGAGGTGATCCGTGGAGAAGAGTGGCTTCCGTCACTTCCGCTTCACTATCTGCTATACGAAGCGTTCGGATGGACAGAGACACAGCCACGTTTCGCCCACTTGTCGCTTCTGCTCAAACCGGACGGAAAGGGCAAACTGAGCAAGCGTGATGGCGACCGCCTCGGATTCCCTGTGTTCCCACTGAAATGGGTAAATGCCGAAGGTGAGGTTTCACGCGGATACCGCGAAGACGGATACTTCCCTGAAGCATTCGTAAATCTTCTTGCAATGCTAGGATGGAATCCTGGAACAGAGCAGGAACTCTTCTCGTTGGAGGAGCTTATCGGTGCATTCTCTCTTGAAAGAGTCATCAAATCCGGCGCTCGCTTCAACGCAGATAAGGCAAAATGGTATAATAAGGAATATCTCCGTACCAAGAGTGTGGAGGAACTGACTGCCCTTTATATTCCAGTACTCGAATCTCACGGACTTCAGATTGTGGATTGTCCTGCATGCGCACTGACCGCCGGCTCCGAAATGACAGTATCCGGTGCTGATTTCGAGAACAGGATATTCTCACGCCAGTATGTAGAGAGAATCGTTGCCCTGATTCAGGAAAGAGCGACATTCGTAGCTGACTTCTGGGATATTGCTCCATACCTCTTCGTCGCACCTGCGGAGTTCGTAGAGAAGGATGCTGCCAAATTCTGGAAAGAAGAAAACTATACTCTCGCCCTGCAGGTTGCCGACTTCATTCTCAATTTTGAAGGAGAGTTCACCAAGGAAGCACTGGAAGGACCGCTCGAAGAATATATCCGCGGCAACGAATGGCCTATGGGTAAGGTCATGAACTGCCTCCGCCTCGCTATGGTCGGCGGTTCGAACGGCCTGGGCATCGCAGACATTGTGACTCTCATCGGAAAGAAGGAATTCGCTAAGCGTATTGATTTCATCAAGGCGACACTCGGCTGCTAAGACTGCCCCGGCTATATCATAAAGTGTGTCCATCATGCCATGTTTCTGGCATAATGGGCACACTATTTCTTATCAGTGAGAACTGACGAGACTGTACGGCGGATATTGGCAGCCGCTGTTGACGGAAGCATTGCATCGGAAAGAGGCATGCCTGAAGGAGTGACCTGATATATGCCTCTGAAACCACATTCATCCGATTGATTTCCAGACAAGTAACATATTGCCTCATCGTCCGATGCAACAGAACCGGCGACAGCGATTACGGGGATACCCTGCTTGCAGGCACGCTGAAGGACAGCATACGGGGTCTTGCCGGCCAGGGTCTGGGAATCCAGCCGGCCTTCTCCGGTTATCACAAGGTCTGCCCCTTCTATTATTTTATCAAAGCATAACGCATCAAGAACCATATCCGCGCCCCGCCGGAGTCTTGCGCCAAGGAAGGTTACAAAAGCATATCCTAGTCCTCCGGCAGCCCCGGCGCCCGGTACTGTTGCCGCAGATGAGGATACAACTTCGGCATAATGTCTCAATCCTTCATCCAGAGACCTGACCATTTCCGGATCCGCACCTTTCTGAGGGGCAAATACATATGCAGCCCCCTTAGGGCCATATAAAGGAGAGTCGACGTCACAAGCAACAATGAATTCCGAGTCATGGACACCATGAAGCACTCCTGAATCATCTATATTGAAGACGTCTGCCAGAGACGCTCCGGTCCCAAGAAGTTCATTATCTTCTGCATCAAGAAAACGATACCCCAAAGCACAGAGCATACCCATACCGCCATCATTAGTCGCACTGCCTCCTATTCCGATAAGGAACCTGCGGCATCCACGGTCCAATGCATCTGCAATCATCTGACCGGTTCCATATGTCGAAGTGCGCATCGGATTCCTTTCTTCGGGAGACAGCAAAGTCAGTCCGCTTGCCGACGACATCTCCACGACAACCGTAAGACCATCATTCAGAATGCCATATTCCGCCTTGCATGGCCTTCTAAGCGGGTCAGAGACCTCAACTGAAACACGTCTGCCTCCCATTGTCTCGAGCAGGGCATCCATAGTCCCCTCTCCCCCGTCACCGACAGCAACTTTTACGACTTCAGCAAAAGGGTCTGCATCATATACTCCTCTCTCAATACTGTCCGCGACCTCGGCTGACGTCAAGGAACCTTTGAACGAATCTGATGCTGCTACTATCTTCATTGAATTACACCTATAATTGCAAATATATGGTTTTTGGATTAACTTTGCATCGACAAAACAAATGCTTATATGAAAATAGGTATATGCAACGACCACTCAGGCGTGGAAATCAAGAACAAGCTGGCAGAATACCTTACCGGCAAAGGATATGAAATCGTAAATTTCGGAAGTGACATTCCTGACAGCATCGACTATCCGGATGTAGCTCATCCGCTTGCTACAGCTGTAGAATCCGGTGAGGTTGACCTCGGAATAGCTCTTTGCGGCACCGGCAACGGCATGGCGATAACCTTGAACAAGCATCAGGGTATCCGTGCAGGACTTTGCTGGTCAGTCGAAATCGGAGAACTGATCAAACAGCACAACAACGCAAACGTGCTGGTAATGCCGACACGCTTCATCTCATTCGAAGCTATACTGGAGATTACAGACGCGTGGCTTGGCGAGGAATTCCAGGGCGGACGTCATCTCAACAGAATTAACAAGATTGCCTGCAGGTAAGAAGTGAACGCATTGATACTGAAACCGGGCTGTCCTGCATTGAGCAGAAATATAGAAGACTACCCGGAGGGGATAATAATCCCTATAGACAAGCCATATAGATGGACATCGGCGGACGTGATCAGAAAGGTCAAGTTCGCCGCTATCCGTCATTTCGGAAAGAAGAACCTCAAGGTAGGTCATGCCGGCACACTTGACCCTCTGGCCACCGGAGTACTGCTTGTGTGCATCGGCAAGGCTACAAAACTTGCAGAAGAGCTCCAGTCGCATGACAAGGAATATATTGCAGGCATCACATTCGGTGCAACAACTCCTTCATATGATCTTGAGAAGGAAATCGACAGGTTCTTTCCATATGAACATATCACGGCTGAATCTGTTTCGGAAGCCCTTCCTGCATTCATCGGAGAGCAGGATCAGATTGCACCTCTCTTCTCCGCCAAATCTGTGGACGGAGTGAGAGCATATGAACTGGCCAGGAAGCTTCATAAAGAGGGTAAGACTCTGGACGAGGCTGCACAGGAACTTATAAGAACTGCCCGTATCAATATTACCGGGCTGGAATTATTGAAGTTTGATGAAGCATCCGATGATTGTGGATTGAGAAACCGTGACAAAGGAGCTGGAGAGGTCGTTCCGCAATCCACATCATCGGACGCTTCCAGCAGGATCAACGTAACAGACAACTCCGCACTGGGTCTTCCACGCGCAATCATCAGGATGGCATGCAGCAAAGGAACATACGTAAGGGCTTTTGCAAGAGACCTTGGAGAGGCGCTTGGCTCCGGAGCACACCTCGACTCCTTGCAGCGAAGCCGGAGCGGAATATTCAAAGTTGAGGATGCCATGAGCATAGAAGACGTCATCATGATTTTCCATCATCCTGGCCGTGGAGCATAACCTCCTATCCCCCAACACCTTACACAAGCCCCGTGCTCCCCTATGGCGGCACGTAGTTTAAGTAAAACACTGATTTTAAAAGAATTACGTCCCACGATGTCTACAGGAACATTTTCATACAGAAATATATGGAGAGTAGCTTTCCCTATTCTCATAAGCCTGATCATGGAACAGATGATCGGTCTGACCGACACGGCTTTTCTGGGAAGGGTCGGCGAGATTGAGTTGGGTGCGTCTGCCATCGCTATCATATATTATATGGTGATATTCATGGTCGGCTTCGGATTCAGTCTAGGTGCACAGATAATAATCGGCCGGCGCAACGGAGAAGGCAGATTCAAGGAAACCGGAAAAGTATTCTGGAACGGTCTGTACTTTGTACTGTGGCTTGCCGGCATACTGATTCTCGCCTCAGAACTGTTCTCCCCATACCTGATGAAGCTGATGGTGTCATCCGAGGCAATATACGGAGCTGCACTAAGCTATGTAAGATGGAGACTTCCCGGTCTGGTGTTCGCATTCATCACAGCAATGTTCAGAGCATTCTATGTCGGTACCACGCAGACCAAGACCTTGACTTTCAATTCGATAGTGATGGTCATCTCTAACATCGTGTTCAACTGGATACTGATATTCGGAAAGCTCGGATGTCCTGCTTTGGGCATAACAGGAGCCGCAATAGGTTCCAGCCTCGCGGAACTTGTGTCGCTTATTTTCTTCATAATATACACAGCCAGGAAATGCGACAGGAAGAAATACGGACTTGACAAGCCTGCTTCCGGAGACATCGCAGAGATCAAAGGCATGATGCCGGTATGTGTCTGGACCATGATACAGAACGTAGTGTCCATCTCCACATGGTTCATATTCTTCATATATATTGAACATCTTGGAGAGCGTGCCCTTGCCATATCGAACATCACCAGAAGCGTATCCGGTCTCATGTGGGTGGTTCTTCAGGCTTTTGCATCCACATGCTGCACTCTGGTCAGCAATATCATAGGAGAGGGCCATCAGGATAAGGTCATGTCCCTGGTAAAGCGAATCCTCAAGCTCTCATTCGGCATAGTATGCAGCATTGTCATCGTATTCTGTCTCTTCCCCGAAGCCGTTGCAAGAATATACACGGACATTCCGGACCTGATCACTGCATCCGTACCGGCATTGATTGTGATGTGCAGTTCATATTTCTTCCAGATTCCGGGAATGATATTCTTTCAGGCCGTATCCGGAACCGGAAGTACAAAGACTGCTTTCCGTCTGGAACTTGTCGCTCTTATTATATATATGGTATACTGCACCGTCGTGATAAGCATTATGAAGGCCGACATAGCCATATGCTGGACAGCCGAGCACGTCTATGCAGGAAGCATCATGCTTATAAGCTATTTTTATCTTAAGAGCGGACGCTGGAGAGACAGGCGCATCTGAAATATCACACGAGAGGATATTGCTTCAAGGCTCTGGAGCAGACCTTGTCCAGAGGGTACCTGGCACGCGATGATGCTGCCTTTTCAGCCATTTCCCGAGCAAGAGGATCACCTTCCTCGACAAGTCTTGAAATATTGTCTGAGCACACATGTTCCAGCAAGAGATGAAAGGACTCTCCGTGATCATGATGACTCAGATGACAAAGTTCATGGAGAAGGACATAATCACAGAGGACACGAGGCAGACGTACCAGATTAAGATTGAGATTTATATTGTTCTTTGCCGAGCAGCTGCCCCAGTTGGTGGAATTATGTTTGATTGCGACCCGGTTGTATGTGAAATCATATCTGAAAGCAAGAACTGCCAATCTTTCCGGAAGCTCCTTCTTCGCCTTCCTGCGCATCTGCTCTATCTCTTCCTTGGAGCATACCGGCACATTGGAATATCTTGCCTTCTGCTCTGCAGATTTATCGATTATCCTGCTTCTGTGGCTTTTGAAGAAAGCGATAGCAACTGCATAGGGAACAAGATACGGCACCATCACAGATATTCCCTTGACAGGATGGATTCTGATACTTACCCTCCTGCTTCTTATACTCTTGCGGAACAGCACATTACCTAAATCCGGATCGACTATGAGTTTTTCAGATTTTCTCGTCATATGACACCTATTATATTTGCAAATATACGAAAATATGTCTACCTTTGCGCGGTTTTTTAGCAGACCTATAAAATAAGCAAATTTTTCGTATTTACAAATACAATTTCAACATTTTATGAAAAAATTATTTTTGATGCTCGCAGCTGCAGCAGTGATGCTCGCTGGCTGTACAAAAGAACTTGAGCAGAGAGTCGACAAACTCGAGCAGGCTGTCGATGAGCTCAGGGCACTTGTGGATGGACTCAACAAGGACGTTGAAGACATCCAGACACTTCTTGATAAGAATGCAATGGTTGCTTCTTATGACGAAATTGACGGCGGATACAAGCTCGTTCTCACCAACGGTAAGACTATCGAGCTTAAGCACGGTAAAAACGGTAATAACGGAGAGGCTGGACACTCACCAGTCATCGGCGTAAAGGCTGAGAACGGTGTATACTACTGGACTGTTGACGGCGAGTGGCTTCTCGACAGCGCTGGCAAGAAGATCCCTACTACCGGTGAAAATGGCGAGAATGGTGCCCCAGGTGCTCCAGGTGCTCCAGGTGCTCCAGGTACTCCAGGTGCTGACGCTCCTACCCCATCATTCGAGATCGTAAACGGCGAGCTTATCGTAACTGTAGGCGAGACTGTAACTAACCTCGGTCAGGTTGCAGGTAAGGATGGAGACTCTTGGTTCTCTGGCGTTAAGAAGTCTGAAGACGGTCTTACTGTAACCATCACTCTTACTGAGGGCGGCGAGATCGTTCTCCCAATTCAGCAGAACTTCACTCTTACCCTCCTCGAGAACGAGGTTCCTATGGTAATGGGTGCTGAGGTTGAGGTTGGCTTCGTAGTTTCAGGCGCTACCGACCCTGTTGTTCGCGCATATGCTTCAGAAGGCTGGAAGGTTAAGGTCGGTGAGAACACACTTACTATCACTGCTCCTTCAATCCCTGCAGAGGCTGACGAGGCTGCTGTTGAGGCTGCCAAGATTCTCTTCGCTGCCGGTTGCATAGATGTATATGCTATCGACAACGCTACCGGCCTTGTAAAGGTTCGCACACTTTCTTTCACTGAAGGTAAGTTCACTGTAAACACAGAAGATGTAATCACAGTTTCTCCACTCGGAGGCGAAGTTAACATCGCTGTAAGCACAGACCAGACATATGAGGCTTCAACTGACGCTGAGTGGCTTACATTCGTTGAGGTTGCTGAGACTAAGGCTGTCCGCAACGAGACTATCAAGTACACTGTATCTAAGAACGATTCTGGCGCAAACCGTACTGCTAAGGTTGTTCTCAAGTCAGGAAAAGCTGTTCTTGCTGAGTTCACTGTAAATCAGCAGGCTGCTCCTACTAAGATCACTCTTTCTGAGACAGAGGTTGTTCTTTCTGTAGGCGAGCAGCATAAGTTCGCTGCCAAGGTTGAGCCACAGGATGCTGACGCTAAGGTAGTTTGGGCAGTCAAGTCTGCTGACAACCTTCCTGAGAAGCTCACTATCGACGAGAACGGCCTCGTAACTGCAAACGGTTACTACGCTCTCGGAACCAACGAGTTCACTGTAACTGCAACTTCTGTTGTTGACAACACTCTCAAAGCTACTGCAACCGTAACAATCGTTGTAGTTAACGTAGAGAGCATCAAGACTAACGTTGAGGAGCCTGTAACTCTCAAGATCGGACAGCTCTTCCAGGTAGAGCCTACCGTACTTCCTGCAAACGCATCTTCACAGAAGGTATATTATACTTCAAACAATGAGAAGGTTGCTACTGTTGACAAGGCTACCGGTCTCGTAACTGGTGTTGCTGCCGGTGAGGCGACTATCACTATCCACTCAGACGATGAGTTCTGGAGCAATTTCGAGGTTGCGCCTCCTACAGCTTCATTCAAGGTTACTGTAAGCAACGAGCTTACCGTTACTTCAATCGTACTCCCAGAGTCAATCGACCTCCCTATAGGACGTTCGACTACAGTCACAACTACCATCGCTCCTGAGGCTGCTTCTGACAAGTCCCTCGTATGGACTGTTGAGGCTCCTAACGGAACTCCTGAGAAGCTTACTGTCGATGAGAACGGTGTCATAACTGCTAACGATTACAACATCTTCGGCGAGAACACTTACTATGTGACTGCAACTTCAGTTGACAATCCGCTTGTAAGCGCAACTGTCGCTATCAACGTAATCATGCAGAATGCTGAGGAAGTTGTTCTTAACAAGGAGGAGCTTACTCTTGCAATCGGTCAGACCGAGACTCTCGTAGCTACAGTTCTCCCAGAGGCTGCAGTTCAGGACGTTCTTTGGAGCTCAAGCAACGACAACGTTGTAAAGATCGACCAGAAGACAGGTCTCATGACAGCAATCGCTGCTGGTGAGGCTATCATCACTGCTAACTCAAATGACAAGTACACAATGCAGCAGCCACCTTTCAAGACTTGCAAGGTTACTGTTACATCTGACTATGCTGTCACTTCTATCGTACTTCCAGAGGCATTCGAGCTCGGTATCGGCGAGTCTAGAGCACTCGAGGCTATCGTAGGACCGGATAACGCTACTGACAAGTCTATCGTTTGGTCTGTAGAGGCTCCTAACAACACTCCTGAGAAGCTTACTGTTGACGAGAACGGTGTCGTAACTGCTAACGATTACAATGCTGTTGCTGACAATACATATTATGTAGTAGCTACTTCTGCTAGCACTCCTAACGTTTCAGCCAAGGTTGCTGTTACAGTAGTCATCAAGAACGCTGAGGAGGTTGTTCTCAACAAGACAAGCATGATCCTCGGTATCGGTCAGACTGAGACTCTTACTGCAACTGTTCTCCCTACTGGAGCATCACAGGATGTTCTCTGGAGATCAAGCAACGACAAAGTTGCCAAGGTTGACCAGAAGACTGGTCTCATCACAGCAGTTGCTGCAGGTGAGGCTGTAATCACTGCTGATTCTAACGACCCATACGCAACTTCACAGCCACCACACGCTGACTGTAAGATTACTGTAGTAGCTGGCCTCGTTGTTACTTCAATCGAGCTTCCTGAGACTGTTGAGGTATACGCAGGACAGTCTGTTGACCTCGCTCCAGTTGTAAACCCTGGCGACGCTGCAGACCTTACACTCACTTGGACTGTAAGCGGTTCTGCTACTCCTGAGAAGATCAGCGTAAGCGCTGACGGCGTTGTAACTGCTAACAGCTACAACATGTCCGGAAGCAACGAGTACACCGTTACTGCTACTTCAGTATCTAACCCTTCTGTTACTGCTACTACAAAAGTTGTTGTAAAGGCTCTCAACGTTACTGAGGTTGTAGCTGAGAAGTCTGAGATCACTCTTGCTGTAGGTGAGACACGCACTCTTACTGCGACTGCACTCCCTGAGGGTTCTTCACAGGCGTTCCTCTTCCATTCAAGCAACCCTAGCGTTGCAAGCGTAGTTCAGAGCACCGGTGTAATCACTGCAAAGGCTGCCGGTGAGACTATCATCACTATCTACTCTAACGACCCTTACACTATGGAGCAGCCACCTTACACTACAGTTAAGGTTACTGTTATTGCTGCAGGCACAGTTACTTCAATCACTCTCCCTGAGACTGTTGAGGTGTTCGTCGGAAAGTCTGTAAACCTCAACCCTGTCGTAGGTCCTGAGAACGCAACTGACAAGTCACTCACCTGGACTGTAAGCGGATCTGATACTCCTGAGAAGATCAGCGTAAGCGCTGACGGCGTTGTAACTGCTAACAGCTACAACATGTCCGGAAGCAACGAGTA
>JAFQGK010000015.1 GCA_017398335.1 Bacteroidales bacterium
ATGCCAAAGATGAAGACCAACTCCGGTTCAAAAAAGCGTTTCACGCTTACCGGAACGGGAAATGTTAAGAGAAAGCATGCTTTTAAAAGCCACATTCTCACAAAGAAGACCAAGAAGCAGAAGAGAAATTTGACTCACATCGGACTCGTAGCCAATGTTGACGAGAAGAGAGTCAAAGCTTTGTTGGGTATGTAATTTTAGGATTACAAAAGTATTATTAAGTTAAACTTGGAACGCAGTCGGAAAGCTCCTGAAAGAAAGGACACTGCCTCCATAAAACAGTTAAATTTATGCCAAGATCGGTAAATTCAGTTGCCTCAAGGGCACGCCGCAAGAAGATTCTTAAAAAGACCCGCGGCTATTTTCTTTCGAGAAAGAATGTTTGGACGGTAGCAAAGAACACCTATGAGAAGGGTCTTACTTATGCTTACCGTGACCGTAAGAACAAGAAGCGTTCATTCCGTGCGCTTTGGATCCAGAGAATCAACGCTGCTGCACGTCAGTACGGTATGACTTATTCTCAGTTCATGGGTCGCATTGCTAAGCAGAACATCGGTTTGAATCGTAAGGTTCTTGCAGACCTTGCTATGAACAATCCTCAGGCATTCGAGGCTATCATCAATTCTGTAAAATAGTTTTGGCTGATGAGCTTGAAGGAGTTATACCACAATAAATGGGTGAGGTTCGGCTTCTGGGCAGTCCTCTACATTGCGTGGGTAATATGGCTCGGAAACTATTGGTGGCTCTTCGGACTCATTCCTATCTTTGACGGACACATCACAGGAAAGGTGAAGTGGATGTTCTGGAAGAAGGAATATAAGGAAGGAGAGAAAAGAAATGCGCTGCTGGACTGGCTTGATGCCATCATCTTCGCCGTCGTGGTAGTGACATTTATCAACACCTTCTTTTTTCAGGCATTCAAGATTCCTTCATCCTCGATGGAAAGTTCCCTCTACACAGGGGATCACCTTTTTGTAAGCAAACTGGCTTATGGTCCAAGGATTCCTCAGACTCCTCTGACCATACCTTTCACTCATAATGTCATAGCTGGCAAAGAGTCATATTCTACTCTTATTCAGAATGACTACAGAAGACTGAAGGGCTTTGGAAAGGTCGAGACAGGAGATTATGTGGTTTTCGGATTCCCGCATGGAGATACCGTGTTGGTCAAGGCTCCGGCAGACGATTACTATATGGTCGAGAGGACATTGGGCAGAAAATACACGATTGATAATTATGGACCTGTGAAGGTGCGTCCTTCAGATAAGAAGGATCATTATGTCAAGAGATGTGTTGCAACGGCCGGTGATACGCTGGAGATAAAGGACGGTCAGGTGTATGTGAATTCAGCAGCTCAGGAAGTATGGCCTGGCGTACAGAATTCCTATACTGTAGTAACCAACGGACAGAAGATCAATCCTGTCAATTTTGACAAGCTTGGACTGAATGTCGGAGAGTTATGGTATGACCCGTCACTTCCGGGATATCCTGCAATGCCGCTTACAGCGGAGATGCTGGAAACCGTAAAGACCTATTCCAATGTGGTTTCAGTGAAGCAGAACATAGATTCATATCCACCGGATTATCCGGATTCGGATCTGACCATCTTCCCGTTCTCGACTGAATACAGATGGACCAGGGATAATTTCGGACCACTATGGATACCATCCAAGGGAGCTACAGTAGAGCTTACAATAGAGAATCTGCCTCTTTATCAAAGAATCATAACCTCATATGAGGGAAATGAACTTGAAGTAAAGGATGGAATGATTTTCATCAATGGGGAAGCAGCTCATAGCTACACTTTCGCGCAGGATTATTATTTTATGATGGGAGACAACAGGCACAATTCCCTCGACTCAAGATACTGGGGATTCGTACCGGAGGATCACATAGTCGGAAAACCCGCATTGATCTGGCTCTCAATCGATAGGAACAAGGAGTTCCCTAAAAATATCAGATGGCGCAGGTTCTTCAAATTTGTGTAGAATTTTTGCAAATGCAATTTTTTTATGCGATATTTGCAGCCCGCTAATAATGAATTAATTAAAAAAGTTATATACAATGGCAAAGGTTTGTCAAGTTACAGGAAGAAAGAGAATGGTCGGAAACAACGTTTCCCATTCTAAGAGACGCACAAAGCGTATCTTCGCCCTCAACCTCAAGACCAAGAAGTTCTGGTCAGAGGAGGAGCAGAGATTCATCACCCTCAAGGTGTCTTGCAAAGGTATGAGGAACATCGAGAAGAACGGTCTCGACGCTACTATCAAAGACGCTCAGAAGAAAGGATTTATTAACCTTGTTTAATTTTTTGGATTATGGCAAAGAAAGCTAAAGGTAACAGGGTGCAGGTCATCCTTGAGTGCACTGAGCAGAGAGAAAGCGGTGTACCAGGTATCTCAAGATACATCACTACAAAGAACAAGAAGAACACAACTCAGCGTCTGGAGCGTAAGAAGTATAATCCGTTCCTGAAGAAGGTAACCCTTCATCGCGAGATTAAATAATTAAGGAGGAAAAGTAAATGGCAAAGAAAGCAGTCGCAACCTTCAAGGCAGGTACACTCAAGAAGATGGTTAAGTGTATCCGTATGGACAAGTCCGCTAAGACAGGTGCTTATGTATTCACTGAGCAGCTTGTAGAGGAGACTGAAGTAAAGGATTTCTTCGCAAAGAAATAATTCTTTCTTAGTTTGAATGAATGAGAGGATGACTATCTGGTCATCCTCTTTTTGTTTTTGTGCCGGATTATGGTTACATTTGCAGGTTAAACCGTTAGACTATGGGCATTTTTGATAAAGGAGTGAAGAAAACCAACCGAGGCTTCTTCGACAGGCTTTCGAGAGCGATTGTCGGCAAGGCTCAGGTGGATGAGGAACTGCTCGATGCTATCGAGGAGGCCTTGCTTGCTACTGATATGGGAGTCGATACCACAATGAAGATTATCGAGAATCTGGAGGAAAGGGTCAGCAGGGACAAATATGTATCTATAGATGAACTTATCGACATACTTCGGGACGAAATAGCAGAGTTGCTTAATGTGAAGGAGGACGAAGAGTCCGATGACCAGGTGGTCCCTTTTGACTTCTCAAAAAAGCCATATGTCATTATGGTTGTCGGAGTGAACGGAGTAGGCAAGACAACAACAATAGGAAAGCTTGCAAGCAATCTGAGGGCCCAGGGCAAGAAGGTCGTGCTTGGTGCAGCAGATACATTCCGTGCCGCTGCAGTCGATCAGCTGACCATATGGGCGGAGCGTGCAGGAGTAGATATCGTTAAGCAGGCCATGGGTTCGGATCCTGCGTCTGTGGCTTTCGATACTGTGAAGTCTGCAGTTGCCAAGGATGCAGATGTTGTCATAATAGATACTGCAGGACGTCTCCATAACAGGATAGACCTGATGAATGAGCTTACCAAGATACGTAATGTGATGAGAAAGGTGATTCCTGATGCTCCTCATGAGGTTCTTCTGGTTCTTGATGCATCTACTGGTCAGAATGCCTTCCAGCAGGCGAAGGAATTCTCAAGGGCGACCGATATAACCGCCCTTGCCATTACCAAACTGGATGGAACGGCTAAAGGCGGAGTGGTGATCGGAATCGTCGACCAGTTCCGTGTTCCGGTAAAATTTGTCGGTATAGGAGAAGGAATAGATGACCTGAAGGTCTTCAACAAGCGCGAATTCGTCGCTTCGCTCTTCTCTAAGGATGATTTAGTATAAAAGTTAATATATATGAAGATTTCGTACAATTGGCTCAAGGATTACCTTGAGTGTGACCTTACTCCGGAAGCAGTTGCAGAGGCTCTGACTTCCATTGGCCTTGAAGTGGATTCACTGGAACAGGTAGAGGAGATTCCGGGAGGACTTGCAGGAGTCATCGTGGCTGAAGTCGTGGAGTGCGTAGAGCATCCGGACTCGGACCACCTTCACATAACAAAGTTGAATACAGGTACGCCTGAGCTGCTTCAGGTAGTATGCGGAGCCCCTAATGTCGCTGCAGGTCAGAAGGTCCTTCTGGCAACAGTAGGTACAGTTCTCGGAGAGGATTTCAAGATCAAGAAGTCGAAGATCCGTGGAGTAGAGTCTTTCGGAATGATATGCGCAGAGGATGAGCTTGGAATCGGTGAGTCTCATGACGGCATCATGGTTCTTGAACCGGATGCTGTTGTCGGAACCCCGGCAAAGGATTATCTCGGTCTCGCGACAGATGCTATCATCGAGATAGGACTTACAGCCAATCGTGTGGACGCAGCTTCGCACATCGGTGTTGCCCGTGACCTGTATGCTTATCTGAAGCATAATGGTATCCCTTGCAGCCTCAATATCCCTGACGTTTCGGCATTCACCGAAGGTGAAGGAGATGCTATCCCTGTCGAGGTTACTGCAGTTGATGGCGCTCCAAGATATACAGGTACCACTATCAAGGGTGTAAAGGTCGCTCCGTCTCCAGACTGGCTTCAGAAGAAACTTCTTGCGGTAGGCCTCAGACCTATCAATAATATCGTGGATATCACCAACTTCGTACTTCATGAGATCGGCCAGCCTCTTCATGCCTTTGATGCAGCAATGATCAAGGGTGGCAAGGTAGTCGTAAGAAGGGCTGAGGAAGGTGAGAAATTCGTTACTCTTGATGGCGTAGAGCGTACTCTCAGCGCATCAGACCTTATGATTGCCAATGCAGAGAAATCCATGTGCCTTGCCGGAGTATTCGGCGGCGAAGAATCAGGTGTTACAGATTCTACAGTAGATGTATTCCTCGAGAGCGCATATTTCAATCCTGTATCCATCAGAAAAAGCTCGAAAAGGCACACTCTCAAGACAGATGCTTCATTCCGTTATGAACGTGGAGCAGATCCGCTTGTAGTCGAGTATGCTGCAAGACGTGCTGCACTTCTTATCCAGGAACTTGCAGGTGGCGAAATCGTAGGAAAGGTCCAGGAGTTCTATCCGGAGAAGATAGAGAAGAAAGTTGTCGATCTTGATTATGACCGTATCGAGGCGTTTGTAGGAAAGAAGATTGGTCATAATGTCATTGAAGGCATACTTGAGTCACTTGCGTATGAGTTTTTGGAAAAGACGGAGTCGGGAGCTAAAGTGGCAGTCCCTTCATATATGATCGATGTATACAGAGAGTGTGACGTCGTCGAGGAAATTCTCCGTATATATGGATATAACAACATTGAGTTGCCGCAGGCAATGCGTATGTCAGTGAATGCACCTCAGAAACCTGAGCCTGAGCAGGTAAGGACTACAATATCAGATTTCCTGGCAGCCAATGGCTTCGTCGAGACAATGAATAATTCGCTTACAAAGTCTGAATACTATTCTAAGCTCAAGACTTTCCCTGAGGAAAAGTGCGTCAGGATAATGAATCCGCTCAGTTCTGACCTTAATGTCATGAGACAGACTCTCCTTCTGAATGGACTTGAGGTCGTGGCCTACAATATCAACAGACAGATAACAAATATCAGGACATTCGAGTACGGATCGGTTTATTCTTTCAATCCGGAAATGGATGGCAAGACTCTCGATTCTTACGAAGAGCACACATGTTATGCTATGTTCATCAGCGGTCAGCCGGACAAATCATGGAGAGTCGATCCGGGCAAGGGTAATTATTTCCAGCTCAAGGGATATCTGGAACTTCTTCTGAAGCGTTTCGGATGTGATATCTACTCTCTTGAGACTGAGGCAGCACCAGCTGATCTTTTCTCTGAAGGACTCGCATATAACCTTCCTGGCTCTCACCAGCCGCTGGCTGTGATGGGAACAATTGCACCGGCAAGACTCAAGCAGTTCGGTATCAAACAGCCGGTGTTTGCCGCTGAGATCAGCTGGCCTGCATTGTTCGAACTTGTAAAGAGAAACAAGATACGCTATAAGGAGCTTCCTAAGTTCCCGGAAGTAAGACGTGATCTCGCTCTTCTGCTTGATGAGTCTGTTTCATATGCAGATCTCAGAAAGAGTGCTCTCAGAGTAGGAAAGAAACTGCTTAAGCAGGTCAGCCTCTTTGACGTGTACAGAGGAGATAAGATTGCGGAAGGCAAGAAACAGTATGCTCTAAGTTTCGTGCTTCAGGATCTTGAGAAGACCCTTACAGACAATGATGTGGAACGCGTAATGGGCAAGCTCCTGTCGACGTTCCAGAATGAATTCGGCGCAGTACTGAGATAACCATGAAGAGGATATTTCTGCATATACCGGCTGTTCTGGCAGCTCTGCTTTTATGCTTTGCCTGCTCGGATGACGAATCGAAAGTCATCTCGAGGGGCAAGATGGCGAAGATATATGCAGAGATGCTTGTGATGGACCAGTGGGCGGTTTCTGATTCCAGACTCAGACAGAAAGCTGATACTTCCCTCATTTATGAACCTATTTTTGAAAAATATGGTTATGATGGTGAGGACTACAGGGCTAGTGTCGAGTATTATATGAATGATCCTGAGAGATTTTCCAGAATCCTGCGCGAGTCAGCAGATATTCTGGATGCGCGCATCGAGGAACTTAAGAACCTCAAACAGGATTTGATGAGGCAGGAGAAGATCAATCGCCTGATTACTGATTTCGAAATATCGGATTTTTATCCATATCTCTCGTCTGAACCGTATGTGCATTATTATGACAGCCTTGCTGTTGAGCTTGATACGCTCTCTACATATCGCCTTGTGTCTATAGAAAGGGCTGATACGTTATACGATTGCCTGCGTATGATCGTGCAGACGGATACACTGAAAAATGTAGTTAAGGAGGAAGATGCTCAGAAGGACAGCGTAGCTGTTGAAAAGCCTGTAAGGCAGGATGTCCTTAGAGAGGATATTCTGGGAATGCCAACCTTGGTCAAGCATAGTGAATTGAATTCATTGAGAAGAAAGTAAGCAGTATGGATATTAGAAGGATAGCGGCTTCATTCGTATATACTCTGGATGCTCAGGAACCTATAAGGAATGGATTCGTCGAATATGATGCGTCTGATGGCCGCATCGTCAAAGTAGGAGAGTGTGAGCCGGATGAGGAAGTGGCCCAGGGTGCTGTCGTTCCGGGCTTTGTCAATTCACATTGTCATATAGAACTTTCCCATCTGCACAGGAAGTTCCGCAAAGGTACGGGAATGGCCGGTTTCATTGACCAGATCAATGCCCTCAGGGATTGGGCCGGATCCGATGTGAAGGCACGTCTTACCAAGGAATGGATGGACAAAATGTGGAATGATGGTGTTTCGGCTATGGCGGATATCAGTAATGATGACTCGTCATTCAATGTGAAGGCTTCACATAGGCTTTATACAAGAACATTCCTTGAAGTGTTCGGGAGTGAACCGGAAATGTGTGAGGGAGTCATGTCGGATGTGATGAGCCTGAAAGAAGTGGCTGACGAAGCTGGCATAGATGCAGCTCCGACACCGCATTCATGCTATACAATGAGTCCTCAGCTGCTTTCGGCATCTGCAGCAGCAGGTCTGGAGTCAGGTTTTCTTTCATATCATTCTCAGGAAAGTCAGGAAGAGGAAGACCTGTTGATCAATGGCTCAGGTGCTATGTATGAGAACAGAAAGCGTTCGGGAATGAGTACCCCTCCGGTTACAGGGGAGTCTTCTTTGAAATATTTCATCGGAAGGCTTGCAGCAGTAAAGGCCGCTCCATATGATGAACATATACTTCTGGTGCATAATGTATGTCTTAGTCAGGATGACATCGATGCAGCCTTGAAAGTCATGAATAATGTGTATTGGGCGCTGTGCCCTCTCTCCAATATATTCATTCATAATGCATTGCCGCCGGTCCCTCTTATGAGGAAGAACGGCCTTGCAATCACAGTCGGAACAGATTCCTTGTCAAGTAATGACGATCTGGACATGGTGAAGGAACTGGTGTGCCTCCATACCAATTTCCCTGAAGTACCGATGAATGAACTGCTTGTGTGGGCATGTCTGAATGGAGCGCGCTTCCTTTCGAAGGAATCATCGTTGGGAAGCTTGACTCCTGGCAAGACTCCGGGCATTGTATTTGTCTCGGATGTAGATGAATCAGGAGCCTTCACAGCAGCAAGCCGCTCAGAAAGAATAGCATAGGTATGCTCCATTTCGATGACATAGTGTTCGGGCCGATAACGAGCCGTCGTCTGGGTTCGTCTCTTGGGGTCAATATCCTGCCCTCAAAAGGCAAACTATGTAATTTCGACTGCGTATATTGTGAATGTGGTTGGAATAAGGATGGTGTGTCAGACAGGAGATTTCCGTCACTTGATGAAGTGGAGGCAGCTTTCGAAGCACGGATCCCTCATCTTGCGGCTGAGGGCGTGAATGTGGATTCCATCACTTTTTCAGGTAACGGAGAACCTACATTGAACCCGTCTTTTCCTGAAATCATAGACCTGGTGTTGAGATACAGGGACAGATATTATCCTTCTGCAAAGATCTCGGTACTGTCCAATGCAACCATGCTGGACAGGGCTGATGTTTTCAATGCTTTGAGGAAAGTTGATAATCCGATACTGAAGATTGATGCTTCATCGGATCAGCTTATATCCCTTATCAACAGACCGCAGGGGGCATACAGACTTGAAAGAGTGTTGGAAAATCTGGTGAGAATGGAGGGCAGATTCATTCTACAGACAATGTTTCTCCGTTCACCGGAATTTGACACGGCTGATTCCCGGTCGCTGGAGGATTGGAGAGAAATCGTGAGACGATTGAAGCCGCGGGAAGTCATGGTCTATACCATTGACCGCGAGACTCCGGATAAGAGTCTGGGTAAGTACAGTGTCGAGGAAATGGCGGAGTTTGTCCGGCCTTTGGTGGACGAGGGCTTTAATGTACAGATAAGAGGTTAGGAATGAGGATAGTGATACAAAGGGTCAGAAATGCCGAAGTGGCTGTGCCTGACCGGAATTATAAGGTAGGAATAGGACAGGGCCTTCTGGTTCTTGCAGCTTTCATTGATGAGGATACTTTAGAGGACCTGGAGTGGACAGCAAGAAAGCTGGTGGCGATGCGCATATTTGATGATGCTGATGGGGTCATGAACCTTTCTGTGAAGGATGTGGGAGGAGAAATTATGGTTGTAAGCCAGTTTACTCTATATGCTTCGACAGTAAAAGGTAACAGACCTTCCTATATTAAGGCAGCAAAACCTGATATTGCTGTGCCACTTTACGAAAAATTTGTATCTTTGGTGGAAGAACAGTCGGGCAACGAGGTTAAGTGTGGTATTTTTGGCGCTGATATGAAGGTATCGCTGCTGAATGACGGCCCTGTAACCATAATAGTTGACTCTAAATTAAAATACTGATATATATGGATTATCTTGCAAAATACGGGTATGCGCCTGATTCGGAGGCTATGGGAAGGGCATTGGAGATGGTCGCTGCAAATCTTGAGAATATAGCTTGTGAGCAGGTGTTCAAGGATTGTTTCTCGATGATGGACCTTACCACATTGAAGACAAACGACACCCCTGCATCGGTCACAAAGCTTGTCAATAAGGTGAATGATTTTCAGCTTGGCAGACCAGAGTGGCCGCTTCCGGCTTCTGTATGTGTGTATCCGAACTTTGCATCTGTCGTTAAGGATGCAAGGAAATGTGATTTCAACATAACGGTTGTTTCAGCATGTTTCCCTTCATCTCAGAGTTTTCTCGAGGTTAAGTTGAAGGAGTGTGAAATGGCGGTGGAGCAGGGTGCAGACGAGGTGGATATTGTACTTGCACTCAATGCATTTCTTGCAGGGGATTATGAGAAAGCCTCTGATGAAATCCGTCAGGTACGTGCATGTATCGATGCTGTGGCAGCCCGTCAGGGACGTGAAGTGCACCTCAAGGTAATTCTTGAGACAGGTCTGCTTCGTACACCTGAGGCGATAGCGAATGCTTCATTCCTTGCAATGGAGGCAGGTGCGGATTTTATCAAGACATCTACGGGAAAAGTCGATGTAAATGCTACACCGGCAGCTGCTTATGTAATGTGTGAATGTATCGCAAAGTATTATGCAGCAACCGGAAAGATGATCGGTTTCAAGCCGGCAGGAGGCATATCAACTGCAGCCGATGCCCTTTGCTATTATTCGATTGTATCTACTGTACTTGGAAAGGAGTGGCTTAATAAAAAACTTTTCAGATTCGGTGTAAGCCGCGTTGCAAATAGCTTACTTGCTGCTGTTGAGCAAGTTACGGTCTCATATTTCTAGAATTTTGTTTCGTTTTATTGTAAATTCAAACAAAATTTCATGTTAAAAAGTGCCTTACAGATGCCTGTGAGGCACTTTTTTGAAAATAAGCTCATACTTTTTCGGTAAATGGATAATCTGAAATACTTTTGCCTCCGTATAAAAATGTTATTGCTATGGGAGGTAAAATCAGATTTGTGCTGTCGGCATTGGCAATAATGTCCTGCAGCAAGGAGGGAATGAATTCCGACTCCGGTTATGATTTCGATTATGGACGAAATCTTTCTCATGAACAGATCGTTCTAGGCAACCGTCTTGAAAATCCATACAAGACAGAGAATATAACCAAGGCACTTTTGGCGCTTTATCCGACAAAGGCAGACAGAGTCGAGGTGGAGCCGACGGACCTATACGTGCGCTTCCTTCCGAAAGATGATGCGCAGTGTCGTATATTGGAAGACATGGGGCTCAGACTTATCGATCATCCTCTTGATTATGACATTCTTGTCGAAGGTGACTGGTATCATGATCCGGAAGTCCCGGAGGAAGATGTGACATGGCAATATGCTGTAGTACCGGCGGACTTCAAATTCCCGGATATACCTTATCAGCTTATTCATAAGTGCTTCATCGCCGAAAATAATCCGGAAACAAAATCTGATGGTATTGATTGGGAAGCCGTTGAAAGACAGGCATATATAATTACTGGGAATCAAGACCGTCTGGCGGAACCGATGTCCACGAAGGCTGCGAAGGTCGCACCATCCGGACGGATAACCATTGTAGATGATAAAGCTAACGGTGGAAAGCCATTCGGAGTTGCCGGAGTCCAGGTGTCCTGTAACTCTTTCGTGAAGTTCGCCAGTGCATATACGGATAGAGACGGCTATTATACGATGCCTAAACAATTCTCATCGAATCTTCGTTACAGACTGATATTTGATAACGAAAAAGGATTCTCGATAGGATTCAATCTCATACTGGTGCCGGCATCTGTCTCTACACTAGGAAAGTCCGGACCGGAAGGAGTAAGCATCACAGTGACATCGGAGTCAGAAGCCAAACTGTTCCGCAGATGCGTTGTCAATAATGCTGCCTATGACTATATTTCAAGATGTGGCGAAGAGGATATGGATATAGCTCTTCCTCCTAAGGACCTGCGGATCTGGCTCTTCCATTTCATGAAGGCGAGCAGTGCTGTCATGGTTCATCATGGAGCATTGTTAAGTGTAGAACTCCTTCAGGCATTTTTGGGAGATTACGCTTCTTTGCTACGATATTTCATGCCGGATGTCACAATCGGTGTAAAGGATACAGATACTTATAGTTCCATATACTCGGATGTCTGTCACGAACTGGCGCATGCGAGCCACTTCTCTCAGGTCGGCACGGAATATTGGAACAAGTATATAAGATATATCGTGGAGACATATCTTCAGACTGGAGGAATGACGTATGGTGACGGAACAGCAGAAGGAGCCGGATATTGCGAAATAGGTGAAAGCTGGGCCTATTATCTTGAAAGCATGATGTATAAGGAAAGATACGGGGGCAGCATCCCGTCTTTTGGAACCGGATACTGGTTCTATCCTCAGATATTCCGATATCTGGATGAGAGGGGACTGACACGTTCTTCTATATTCTCAGTACTGGATGAATCCGTAAAGTCAAGGGAAGAACTCAGAACAGCACTTATAGGGGCGTTCCCAGAAAAGAGAACAATAATAGAGCAGGTATTCGGAAGATATGGGAACTGATTTACGAAGGACTTTAATCTGCGGTGTTGTTCTGCTTTCTGTCAGCCTTTCCTTGAAGGCTCAGAAATTCAGTCTGTCGACGGATATTCTTGATTATGCCTGCCTGGGAACATTGAACGTGGATGTTTCATATGCAGTAGCCAGACATTGGAGTCTTACAGCCGGAGCAAGATACAATCCTTTTACATTCAGGAAAGGAGATGTACTGAAGCAGTTTCAGATGCGTCAGCAGTCATATGCTGTCGGGGCCCGTTTTTGGCCATGGCACATATGGTCCGGATGGTGGTTTGCCGGGAAACTGCGCTGGCAGGAATATAATCAGGGAGGAATCATATCACGCAGAACCTCTGAGGGTGACCGTTTCGGAGCTGGTCTGTATGCCGGTTATACCCATATGCTGGCACCTCATCTGAATATAGAGTTCGGTCTGGGCCTATGGGCTGGTGCAGATAAGTACAAGACTTATTCGTGCCAGACTTGCGGACTTACCATTGAGCAAGGGCGTAGGGCATTCGTTCTTCCCGATGATATTATGATATCCATAGCCTATGTGTTCTAAAGCGAGACTTGCTCTGTTACTGGCCATTATGGCTACTGTCTCCTGTACTTCATACAGAAAGGTACAGAGGATACGCAGCGGAGAGCTTGCAATGGAGCTTTCTGTTGCCGAAGAGGAATCTGTGGAAGAGGAGGAAGAGCCTGTCATTGACAGCATACGCAGCTCTTTGTCAGACGGTCCCTTGATAATGAATGCTATACGAGATGATGAGACGGGGGAAATGGTGGCTACGGATGTGATCGATGCTTCTCGCGTAGTTGCAAGATTCAGGAATGTGGCGGAGAGAGCAGGATATGTCTCGGTCTCTTTTGATGTCATTGTCCCTGAAGGGATGGCTGATTCGAAGTGGCAGCTGCGTATTAATCCTTTCATCACTCTGAAGGATGAGAGGGAACCGCTTGAAGCTGTATATGTTACAGGACGAAAGTACCGTGCAGCCCAATTGAGAGGCTATGAGAGGTATCAGAAATTCATCTCTACGATTATTACGGATACTTCCAGGTTTATAAAACTGCATCAGCTGGAAATATTCCTGAAAAGGAATTTTCCTGAAACATATGCCATGAAGACTGATTCATCGATTGTGTCGGAGCCTCTTGCAGAAAGTCTTTTCGGTGTTTCACAGATTGAAGCCTTGCGGCATTATACGGACAGACTGAAGCAAAAAAGGAACGAACACAGGATCTCCAGAGTCGACAGAATGTACAGAAAGTATGTCAAGGATCCGATACCTGAGGATGGTGTCAGACTTGATACGGTGATTCACTCGGATGAAGGAGAGTTCCTGTACAGGTATACCCATACGTTCAGGTCCCGGCCGAATCTGAAGAAAGCGGTGATATCTTTGGAGGGTGGCCTGTATGAGGAGGGTGTGTCGGTTGCCGATATGACGTTCCCTGAGGATATAACATTTTATATCAGTTCATTATCAGCTTTGATGGATGACCGCCCCAAATACAGGATGGTGATTCTTGAGAGAAGGGTATATGATAATACCAAGGCTCTGATTGACTTCGCTGCAGGAAGTGCGACGGTGGATACGACTCTGGGTGACAATGCTTCTGAACTTGCAAGGGTGCTGAGATGTGTCGAGGATGTTTCTTTGCGGACTGAATATGCCTTGGATTCGCTTGTCATCATGGCCTCCTGCTCGCCCGAGGGAAGTTATGAAGCCAATAGGATTCTCTCGCGAAAGAGGTCGGAGGCGGTTCGTAAATATATATCGCAATATGTGTCAGATGCCTGGCGTGACAGCCTGCGCATTTCGGAAATGCCGGAAAATTGGGAGCAGCTGATCAAACTTGTTCGGAATGATACAATCTTAGGAGATGCAGCAAGAACCAAGGTGCTTGCCTTGGCGGATAAGGCCGGAGCAGATCCGGATGTGGCAGAGCGGGCAATGTCACGTCTTCCTCAATACCGCTACCTGCGCGAAAAGATATATCCGAAACTCAGGAGTGTGCGGTTTGATTTTCACCTGCATAGGGTCGGAATGCGGAAGGACACTGTCCATACGACGGAATTGGATACGCTATATATGGCTGGGCTGAGGGCATTGAAGGAAATGGATTACAAGAAGGCGGTCGAAATACTCAGACCATACGATGACTATAATTCAGCCCTTGCGTTCATGTCTGCCGATTATAATCATTCGGCTCTGGATGTGTTGCAGAGACAGGATGATACCAAACCTCGTGTATGCTATCTTAAAGCGATGGTCCTTTCCCGTCTAGGTCTTATCGACGAAGCCTTGAAGTATTATACTCTCAGCATAGCATATGATCCGAGTCTCCAGTTTCGAGCCAATCTCGATCCGGAAATGTTCCGGGTCGTCAATAAATACAAATCAATTAACAAAAACAAAGATGAAATCTAAAGTAATGATGATGGCCGTGCTGACTATGTGCGGCTGCGGCGAAATGAGTGAAGACTGCTCTTTTCAAGAGCATGAGATGGTGGAGTTGAGTTTCAGTGTGCCACGTCAGAGTATGACCAGATTAAGTGGAGCAGTGAGTGAAGATGCGGTGAATGATCTTCAGATCTTTGTCTTCGGCTTGGACGGACAACTTCAGGCATATGGCCATTCAGATACCGATGAACTGACTTTGACCTGCAGTACCGGAGATAAGCGTGTGGCAGCCCTGGTAAACTCTCCATTGAAAGAAGATGTGACTGATGAGGCCTCCTTGAAGCGTCTTGTTTCTTCCTTCTCGGATAATTCGGTGACCGATTTTGTGATGTCCGGTCTGGTTGACGCGAAAGTAACCAGAACAGAATCAGTAGTCGTGCCGGTGAATCGTCTGGTCTCTAAGATTATTCTCAAGAGTGTCAGGAATGAATTCGAATTGCCTCAGCATAGAGAAATCGAATTCTCCGTAAAGTCGGTTTTTATAACAAATGCGCCGAAGGATATGGGTTATTTTGCTCATATGGCTCCTTCCGGATGGTATAATAAGGATGTCTCGGATATGGGGCAGATAATTGCACAGGCAGGGACTATGATGTATGAGGATCTGGGGCTGAAGAAATTACCATATGGTGAGGCATATGAACCGAAGACCTTCTTCTACTGTTATCCTAATGATCTTGCCGATAATGCAGCTCCTACATATCTGGTGGTAGAGGCAATGTTTGGCAACAGTCTCTATTATTATCCTGTGGATCTTCCGGCTATGGAGTCCAATAAATGTTACAGTGTGTCGCTTACTGTATGCCGTCCTGGATCTGATTCTCCGGATACTCCGGTGGAAAAGACAGATGCCAGGTTCGAAGTCAGTGTGCAGCCGTGGGCTGATAATGTCTCAGTCGATGAAGTCATTTGATTGTCATATAGCAGGTTACGGGCTGTTCTCCCTGTTGCTCGCGCTGCTCCTCTTCGGAGGTTGCGTTAAGGAAAACAGGGAAGAATGCCCTTGCCGGCTGCTTGTAGATCTGTCAGAAGTCGATTCTTTGAATATTCCGGTGGTAGACATCAGTGTGGCCGGAGCGAATGAGTTTCTGTTCAGCTCACATAAGCCTGTAGGAGAAAGTAATGAAGAAATGATTCTGGTTCCCCGTGGCGGGGCTTTCCTCAATGTCTGTTATGGCGATGAGGGAATGACCCGGAAAGAAGGATTATATATCCCTGTAGGAGATGAGTGTCCCCCTGTATATATGTATTCGGCTTTAGTGGACACTGATTCTGAATTCGTAAGAGAGACTGTGTATTTAAGGAAGAACCATTGTGTAATTACCTTGTGTATAGAAGGGGAGAGGGATGATTTCCCGTTTGACCTGACTTTGAGAGGGAATGTCTGTGGCTATGATACGGCCGGTGTACCCTTGTCTGGTAATTTCATGTACAGACCGAAGCCTGATGAAAATATGCAGTTCATGGCAGTTCTTCCTCGTCAGAATGATTCTTCTCTTCTTCTGGATATAGTTGATGGTGAGGAAATAGTAAGGACCTTTGCCATAGGTGAATATATCAGGGCGTCAGGTTATGACTGGACCGAAGCTGATCTGAAGGATGTTACTGTAGGAATAGATTATTCACGTACAAGGGTCAGTATCGTTGTTAAGGGTTGGGATGAAGTTTATGAGTTTGATGTTGTGATTTGAAAAATAATTGCTATCTTTGCTGAACTTTATCAAGCGCGTGTGGTGAAATGGTAGACACGCTCGTTTCAGGTGCGAGTGCTTCACGGCGTGTAGGTTCGACTCCTATCACGCGCACATTTTAGGACGAGGAGGAATTTAAGGATTCTTCCTCGTTAAGTTTATAAGATATGAAGATAGTCTTTCTTGATGCGGCGACGATGGGAGATACCTCATTTGCGCCGATAGAACGCTTAGGCTCGCTTGTCTGTTATGAGAGTTCCACTCCTGAAGAAGCTTTGGAACGAGTTGCTGACTGCGATGTCCTTATTGTCAACAAGGTACGGGTCACTCCTGAACTGATAGATGCTGCGCCATGTCTGAAGCTCATTTGCGAATCTGCGACCGGGGTCAACAATATCGATCTGGAATATGCAGCTTCAAAAGGAATTCCAGTCAGGAATGCAGTAGGGTATTCTACCATGACAGTCGTTCAGGCTACCTTCATGCATATTCTCTCTCTGACAGGTCATGGACCTTATTATGACAGGGTCGTGAAGGATGGAAGCTATTCTGCTTCAGGAATGTTTACTGATGTTAAAGTAAACTGGTGGGAACTTGCCGGAAAGACCATAGGTGTCATCGGATTAGGAAATATCGGCCTTCGCGTCGCCAAGGTTGCTGAAGCATTTGGCATGAATGTGTGCTATTATTCAACTTCCGGTACATCTCATAATAAGGATTATCCAAGTCTTCCTTTGAAAAAGCTTCTGGCAGTATCGGATATAGTCTCAATCCATGCTCCTCTCAATGAAAAGACCAGGGGTCTCATAGGAAGCCGTGAGCTTTCCATAATGAAACCATCTGCCTATATTGTGAATATGGGCAGGGGAGGGATAGTTGAGGAACAGGCTTTGGCAGCGGCAGTGGACAATGGAGTCATTGCGGGTGCGGCCCTTGATGTCTTTGAAGTTGAGCCTCTTCCAAAGGACAGCTGTTTTCTCAAGGTAAGGCATCCGGAACGATTCAGACTTGCTCCGCATGTGGCCTGGGCCAGTGTAGAAGCACGTGAGCGTCTGGTCGGTATGATTGCAGATAATATAGCAAAAGGTTGGTAACATTATGATTACATCTTCTGAAAGACATAAATATATCCTTGAACAGCTCAGCAGGAAAGGCTTTGTCCGTGTAACCGAGATATCCGAGCAGCTTGGCGTTTCTGGAGCCACAATAAGAAAGGATCTCAGAATACTTGAGAGCCAGCACCTTCTGTACAGGAACCATGGTAGTGCATCATTGATGACACCCAAGGTTGTGGATCTGCCGGTTCAGGAGAAGAGCAGGATAAATTCAGAGCAGAAGCTTCACATCGCGCGATTGGCTGATTCTCTTATTGATGATGATGATTCTTTGATACTGACATCTGGTTCCACAATCGAATCTCTGGCTTTGGCATTGACCTCTCACGGTCACCTTAATGTCGTGACGCCCTCTATACGTGTCGGAGTATATTTGAGTGAGAAGGAGAACATTGATATCATGATGCTGGGAGGTCGTCTAGTGGTAAAGTCGCTTTCTGTGCGCGATTCTTATTCAGAGGAAGGACTTAAGTATGTCAATTGTTCCAAGATGTTCTGCAGTTGTGATGGATTGGATGTGGAAGCAGGTGTCACGACTGCTTTTGTTGAAGAGGCCAGAATCACGAGTTCGATGATGGATGCAGCATCTCAGGTCATACTTCTGGTGGATTCCTCCAAGATAGGCAAGTCAGGCTTTGGAAAGATATGTGACATAGCCCGTATAGATGTACTTATTACCGATTCCGGAATTTCCGCATCTGTCAAGGAACAGATCGAGGAGTTGGGAGTTCAGGTTCTGATAGCTGAATAGCATCTATATAAAAAATATCGGCCGTCCTTGATTACCAAGGCGGCCGATGTCGTATATTATTGTAACATTATTTTGTCTGGTCGAATGTGAATGCCTCCCATGGAAGCTGAGCATCCTTACCTTCTTCGAGAACGGCGTTTGCGTGGCAAAGCATAGGGAACTGGCTGAGGTCCGCCTGTCCGAGTTCTGCCTTACGTGCCATTGCAGCATATACTCTGCGTGCCACAACCAGACTTTCGAGAGTCACACCGGCTAGAATTTCGAGAGCCTCATCGTAGGTCTTTCCTTCTCCGAGGAGAATTCCGATCTTTCTCGTGCGTCCTCCATATACAGTCACATAAAGGTCTCCGATTCCGATGTTCTCGCAGTCACGGGTAGCTCCCTGCATCTCCAGAAGATAGCGCATTTCCTTTACAGCCTGATAGAATGCTCCTGCCTGTGAGTTATAATGAAGGCCGGCTTCTGAGCCATGCTCGCGGTTCACGAGGCCGATTGTCATGGCGATAGCAAGTGCATACCCGTTCTTTAATGCTACAGCGCTTTCAAGGCCTATAACATCGTTTGTGAGTGAAATGTGGTAATAGTCTGTAGCCATCGCCTCTTTCATCATCTTGAGGACGGCTGTGTTCTTTCCGCAGAATGCTACTTCAGTCTGATCGTGGAATACGAGTTCATATGATGTACAAGGGCCGCCGATTGCGCAGACCTCTCTGATGATACCTTTCTTGGCAAGTTCTCTTTCCCAATAGTCAGGATATGAAATGAGTGTGCCGTCTTCCAAGTTGATGAGACCTTTTGTAACAGACAATACAGGCATCGCCGGGTCAAGGTACGTAAGGACTTCTTCGAGGAACCAGTCTACACCGAAAGATGAAACTCCACCAATTACGAAATCTGCTCCTTCTACAGCCTCTTTCCAGTCCTCGAACTGATAGTACCTGATGCCTTCAGGGAAAGGAATGTCGAACTTCAGGTGCTTGTTGCTTTTTTTGCATTCGTCGATGATGTCTCTGTCTAGCGGAGTACCTACAAGCCTGACCTCATTGCCGTTTTCAAAAGCCGGATATGCCAGTGCCGATCCCATCATGCCGGAGCCGATGATTGTAATTGTCTTTTTCATGTTATGATTTTCTGAGTTGTTAATCGGGTGCAAATATAGTTTTAAATTTTCATATATGAAAAAATGAAAGCATAATATTAGTTTGCCTGTGAAAAGTTTTGCAGTCTGAAACCTATAACTTATATTTGCTTTATCTAAATTTAAAAAACATGAAGCACATCAAGACGATAAGTCTGCCCGTCCTCATAGTGGCGGCGCTGATTCTTAACATCAACTCTGCCTACGCTTTAAAGAAAGCCAAGGTAGGCAAGGCTGTTCCTGCATGGAAGGAAGGTTACCTTGATATTCATTTCATCAATACTGGAACAGGAGAGTCCACCTTTATAATTATGCCGGATGGTACCCAGATGCTGGTGGATATGGCAGGAGCGGTTCTGACCCCGGAGGAAGATCCGATGTGGATAAAGCCGCTTCCGAATGATTCCAGAAGACCGGGAGAATGGATCAACCGTTATGTCGCCCGTTGTATGAAATGGACAAAGAATGAAAAGATTGACTATGTTTCAATCACTCATACGCATGGAGACCATATGGGAAATTGCCCGGATAGACTGCCAAAGTCGCCTAAGGGTAACTGGAAGGCAATGTCTGTTACAGATGTTCTTGATGGTAACAAGGTGGGAAAGCTTGTTGACAGAGCATATCCTGATTACACTTATCCTCGGGATATGAATGATAATCTGCCTGTTTCAAATTATCTCAAATGTGCCAGATGGCATGTTGCGACGGGCAGTATGAAGATGGAAAGATTCCTGCCTGGATCAGACACCCAGTTTGCCATGCTTTATGATGGAGATTCGTATCCGGAGTTCAAGATTCGGAATATTGCTGCCAACGGTCAGGTCTGGACAGGCAAGGGATTGGAGACGAAGTGTGCATTCCCTGACCAGTCTGCATTTGAAGGACGTGGAAAAGGTAAGGAGCCGAGCCCTGCAGAAAACATACTCAGCTCTGTCTTCAAGCTTTCGTACGGTAAGTTCGACTATTATGCTGGAGGTGATGCCTCCCATAACGGAGCGGAGTATTTTGACTGGAAGGATGTCGAGACACCGATTGCAGATGCTGTAGGTTGTGTGGAGGTAATGAAGGCCAATCATCATGGTTCAAAAGATGCCAACAATGAATATATAGTCAGGACTCTATCTCCTCAGACAGTAATAATAAATGTATGGAGGAATGTCCAGCCGACTGGAGGCATCAGAAAGTATCTTGGTCCTGATGTCAACGATGGCAAGGCTGATCTGTTCATGACCAATCTTCTCCCTGAGACTGAAGAATCTTTTGGTGACGATATGTCGAGAGTTCTCAGCAAACAAGGACATATCGTTGTACGTGTCGCTCCAGGAGGAGACTCATATTCGATAATTGTTCTCAGAGACAGTGATGAGTCAATGAAGGTGACAGGTGTTTATGGCCCATACTATAGCCGCTAATCTTTAAATGTAATCATATGAGACGTTTTCTTCTATCTCTTGCTCTTGTGATCATGGCAGTCTGCAGCCATGCACAGCCTAAAAAGACCATAGTTACGGTTGCAGTAGCTCCTGAAAATGCTGATTGGCAGTACGCTTGTGGCGAAAAGGTAACCTTTGACCTGTCTGTCCTGAAGGCTGGAGTCCCTCTTGACGGTGCTGAGGTATATTATGAAATCTCGGAGGATATGCAGGAGCCTTTGAAGAAGGAGAATCTTACTCTTAAGAGTGGTACGGCTCAGATCAATGCCGGTACTATGAAGAAGCCCGGTTTCCTTCGCATACGCGTGTGGGCAACTCATGAAGGTGTACGTTATTACGGTCTTGCTACGGCAGGTTTCGATATAGATAAGATTGAGCCTACCACAACGGTTCCGGAGGATTTCGATGAATTCTGGGCCAAAGCTTTGGCAGATAACAATAAACTGCCTATGCTTCCTCAGCTTGAACTGGTGCCTGAGAAATGTACTCCTAAGGTCAATGTATATCTGGCAAGTTTCCAGAACCTTCGCAAAGGATGCCGTATGTATGGTACGATGTGCGTTCCTGCTGATATGAAGCCAGGTGACAAGCTTCCTGCTATCCTTATTGTGCCGGGTGCAGGCTGCCGTGCCCGTACTGGCTTTTATGCAGAGGCTGAGCAGGGATTCGTGACATTGGAGATGGGTATCAATCATATCCCGACAGTCATGGATGATGAAATCTATGCACAGCTGAAGGCCGGAATGATGGCAGAGTATCAGTTCTATAATATGGACGACAAGAATAAATATGTTTATAAGGGAATTTATGCCGGCTGTGCACGTGCAGTCGATTTCCTTGCCGGACTGGACTTCGTCGATCCGGAACGCATAGGTGTTACCGGTGGCTCTCAGGGTGGTGCGTTGTCAATCACGACTGCCGTCCTCAATCCTAAGGTGAAGTGTCTTGCGGCATTCTATCCGGCTCTCTCAGACCTGACCGGCTATCTGTATGGTCGTGGCGGCGGCTGGCCTCATGCCTTCCGTAACGGTTATATGGCTACCAAGGAGCGTATCGAGACCTCACGTTACTATGATGTTGTGAATTTTGCACGCAAGGTCAATGTTCCGGCATTTGTCTCGTATGGCTTCAATGATATGGTTTGCTGCCCAACTTCAACAACAGCTGCCTACAATGCTATTCCAACCGCAGATAAAGAGCGCTGGATTGTACCTGAAATTGAGCACTGGACCTATCCTGAGCAGAATGCTGCCCGTTCGAAATGGATGATGGACCATTTGAAATAATATATTCCTAACTTTACACCTATAAATCGGGATTTGCCCTCATCCCCGGCTTGACCGGGGATCAAGGTTTACTCGACTGAGAACTGTGACAGATTTTGAGCAAAAAGTGACACAGCTATGGCGAAATCAGTTATAAAACGATGAAAATCAATAGCGCTGTGTCACAAAATACAGAAAAACTGTCACGGCTCTTAAATATTAAATTCCCATTTGTGTATCTAACAAATATTAGGACTATGAAAAGAATATTTAATATTTGCGCTATTTTCCTTATTGCTGCCAGCTGTGAGAACACTCTTATAGATAATGACTTACAGCCAACATCAGATGCAGAACTTGGAGATAATTTCAAGGTATTCGAGTCTTGGATTGATATGTCGCAGACAAACAGGTTTAACGAGAGTCTGTTCTGCAAAGACTGGAATTTGTCAAGAGTAACCTACGAGACATATGTTGACGGGATCCTCACCGAAACTCAAGATGCTACAGACTGGTGGAGCAAGATGGAATATTCCATTAAAGAAGATCACACATTACAAAGTGGATCTTCCAAAGGTGTCTGGCTATATTCGCACAATTTCATTATGATGAAATTCAACGGTGGCTATTATTACTATGAGGTTGTTGAATCTAAGCCGGATAAGCTATGCCTAAAATCTGAAGAATTTCCTATCGGCATTACTTTCACCCCGTATTATACAGATAAAAGCGGAGAACACAATTTTAATATTTTTGAATACGTAACCACAAACTAAATTTGAATTTACCTGTCGGCAATCGCCATCCATGTAACCCCTAAGCACGGTATTGTGTCATGTGAGCCATATATGACTGATTCATGTGCTTAGTGGTCACATCCTCGATACCCCTAAACACGTCAACTGTGAGCACGGAGCAATAGAGATAAATTTACGTGCTCGGCGGTTTACAAAGTGGGCATTCTTGCCTCCAATGCGCGACATATCTCCGATGGGTCGAAGTTTATTCTTCTGTTAATGGGCAGATGCATAAAATACACATTGATACTCCAGATCAATTCTAAAAGGCCTAGCGATGCATTTGTATGACGGATTCTACATATCACTTGTTGAAAGATTCGGAAACATTTTGAATGAAAAGGAAATCAGCGTGGTGACCCAGCAGTCCGTCCGCACAGTCTACCAGCGCAAGAGCACTATCCGCCAGACCTTTGAGATGCCGGAAGGAGAGGATATCGCTTCATTCCTGAAAAAATAAGAGGCTGCCCAATCGTTACAGCTTATCGAACCTTTGTGTATGTTTATTTCTTAACTTTATCCGACAAATCAGGATTTAAGCATTAATTACAAAGGTATGAAACGGTTTCACTTAACTTCTAATCAGATCCAAAACCTTATTGAACCTATGGGATATTGTATTGCTTCTGACCGAATTACAGTAGATGGAGGAAAAGTCGGATATATGTATCGGGAAGAGGGAGATTATTCCAATGATAGTGGATGGAGATTCTTTGAAGGAAGTGAAGACCAAGAATATGCTGATGATAACAGCCATTTTGAAGTATATGATGTCAATACTATTGCGAATTATGATATGGAGATAATTCCTTTATTGGGTTCACCTATTGGCAGTGCTTTTGAAAGAACGGCAAATGGCTTTGAACCAGTTCCTAAAGAATAGTCATATCGTAGATTCCCTTCGTCTGCACGGTTTTCGGCTGTGCCGAAAACAAAAATGACCCAGCTGGAAAGCTGAGTCATTTTTGAGTGCGGGCGAAGGGAATCGAACCCATACGCCTCTCGGCACCAGATCCTAAGTCTGGCTTGTCTACCAATTTCAACACGCCCGCGACAATCGGACTGCAAATATATGAATATTTTTCGTTCCTGCAAAAAATTGATTTCTGGCAGAATGTTATTTTCTGAATTTGATGCAGCACCAGTTATCCATCGAGTCGTGACTGACGTATTCCAGACCGGAATTTGTCGCCATGGCTACAATCATCGGCATGTCCTCTACATAGAAACCGCTGACAAAGAGGAGACCGCCCTTGTGGAGCGAATGCGCATAGGTAGGGATGTCCTGCAGCAAGATGTTCCTGTTGATGTTCGCTAGGAGTACATCATAGGTGTTACGCTGGAGCAATGAAGCGTCACCGCAATATGTTTCTACCAGTTTTCCCACGCGGTTAGCCCTTGCGTTGTCATATGCTGAGATGGCAGCAACTGCATCAATGTCAATGCCATATACCTTGGAAGCCTTCATCTTGGCAGCCAGAATTGCCAGAACAGCCGTTCCGCATCCCATATCCATCACAACCTTTCCCCTGACAGCTTCTTCGTTTTCAAGAAGGGCGCGGCACATCATATAAGTGGTCTGATGGTGGCCGGTTCCGAATGCCATCTTAGGGTCTATGGTAATGTTGTACCGTGTACGTTTCAGACCCTCGTGGAATGATGCCTTGATTGTACATCTGCCATCGACTACTATAGGTGTGAACTGACTCTCCCATACGGCATTCCAGTTCACCGCAGGCATCAGATTGGCTGAGAATTCCACATCAAATCCAAGTCCTTCCAGCCCTCCAAGAACTACTTTAAGCATCTGAGCATCATAGAGTTCCTTCTGTATGTAACATTTCAGATACGGTTCTTCGCTTGTGAAGGACTCAAATGGAAGTTCACTTACTTCTGCTGTGACAATTTCTGCATTCTCTTCACTGAAAGGAGTTATCTTAACTGCGACTTCAATATATTCCTGACTGTTCATATCTGTTTATTGTTAATCCTTCTGTTCTGCCTGTGTTGTCTCAGGGGCTGCTGGTGCTGCACTTTGATCTCCTGCAGACTCACCCTGCTCTTCCGCTTCCGCTGCGGCTTCTTCCGCTTCAAACTGCTTCTGCTCTTCCTCAGAAAGTGCTTCAAGTTCCTGATCCACAGCTCTTACATATTTAAGTCTCTTCTTATGCTCGCTTATCGCATCCAGATTACTTGATCTGACGGCTGCATCAACACCTTTCTTGAAGATATCCTCGATTGATTTCACAAGGTTTATCTTTGTTTCATCGATTACAGATGAGAAGACCGGCACTTCTGCATTCTTGTATTTTGGCTTGCCTATCTTGAATTTCCAATTCTCAAAATCGTCTCCATAGACATCTATGCCAAGTTTGAACAGGAATGGTGATTTGATGATCGATGCATGATACTTGAAGGACATGTCCAGATTCTGAATGCCGCTCAATGCAAGAGTATACCTGTCCATCTTTACGATGAACGGGAATATCTCAGCCGTGCTGTCCGATATTATGCCTTCAACCGACATATGTTCGATATGACCTTCCTTCTTATTTTTGAAAAGCAGTTTTCTCGCAAGCTTGCGGAATACCTGGTTCTCAGTTATAGCCAGATCGTCTCCTGTAATCCTCATTATGCCGTTGATGCTAGGGATTACAAGATTCATGTTTGTATCCAGCTGTGCGGTTGCGGCAACTTCACAGTTAAGCTTGCCTTGGAATGACTTGAGTACAGGCATCAATGTGTCGACTGCAGGAATCAGCGAAATGACTTTTTCTGCAGTTATGTCCTTGAAATTCAGGTTGAATCCGGTCTGGAGATCCGTCTTGCTTCTGGTTGCATAAAAGCCGTCGAAACTGATTATACCGGCATTTGAATTTGCCGAGGTGTTCGTAATCTGAACGCACCTTTCTTTCATTACGGCATTGGCCGTCAGCTTGTCGATGAAAAGATCCGAGTACCTGATGTCTTTTGCATTCAGCCTAATGTCTGCATTGAGGTTTGAAGGTATGACGATAAGACGGGAGTATTCAGTGTCCAGCGCAGTTGTATCGGTGGTCACGATTTCCAGAAATTCCTCATCGGATGCTTCAGTATATTTCTTTGTTGCAGACGCAGGACTGAAACGTGACCCTATGGTGTATGCCTTTAGAAGTTCGTTCGCATTCATTCCGTCTGATGTGATGTCGACGTCAAGCTTGAGCATATTCCTGCCCCTTCCGCTGAGTATCTTCTGCAGGCCGCTCAGTGTGCCTTTGGCGTAAAGGTTTGATGTTCCTGATTTTATGCCGAGATTGTCTATACGTATCTGGTTATTGTTGAAATGACCCTCAAATCCGAGAAGCGAGTTCCTCAATGGGAAATAAGGTGTTATGAGCATACCTTTTTCCATAGAAATCATTCCATTGAAGTCCCATTCGCGGAAATGCTTGGCAAGGGTCTCGTCAAGTCTGAAATTGATGTCCTGCTTGCGGAAATCCTCCTCTTTCAGCCATTCAGGAAGTCTTGCATCCTTTCTTTGGGCAGGTCTTGCATAAAACAGCAGAGAGTCTCTAGGGACACCCGGATATTTCTTTGCGAGAGAATCACGGAAAGCCTTGACTTTCTGTTTCCTTTCTATGGAATTCATGGTCGCATCTGCGCCAATGACAGCATTGTTTACGATGACTCTGTTTACATCACTTTTGAGGAAAATGACATTGTTGCGGCTGGTAAGAGTCATGACAGGAACTGCAGGATTGCTCTTTTTAGGTAAAATCTGGAATCCGTTTTCACTTCCGTTTATTCCAACCACCATTCCATCCTTGCTTGCTGCTATCAGCCTGTCTGCCTTGATTCTGCCGCCGAAACGGTGTACTTCTCCTTTCTTTCCGGATCCTGCATTGTCGGTTGAGTTCATTGCAAGCAGGCTCATGCCTTTACCTTTGATAGCCAGAGTGCCGAATGTGACAGATGTACTGTCTATATCGCCTTTCAATGCCAGCATCCTGAAACTTTCTCCTGTCTTCGAAGATGTCTTGGTCTCAGGGGCCAACGTTATTTCAGCCTTGTTTATGAATGCGGCCAATGTGTCTTCAGGGTATACGGCCTGTACGTCTTCTATGGTAAGTTTGCCTGTCAGTTCCGCTTCGGAAAATCTGTTCATGTCAAGCTGCGAGAGTCTGATGGTGCCGGCAAGCCCGGCATCGATTGTACCGGATGCACTGACGCCAAGACTGTCAGGCAGCATGGTTACCAACGAGTCCAGCTTGAGATTTATGCTGCCGTCAATATTCGCTGCCGGATCCCCGCATAAAAGATCGCTTAATTTTCCCTTGACTTTCAGGTCAGCTCCTCTTGTATTGACATATATCTTCTTGATTCCGGCGTTAAGCCTTCCGTCGTCGTCAGTTGCAGCGTTGATAGCTATGTCCACGTCAAGACCGTCAGGAAATCCCTCGTAACGTATCTCTGATGAAGGGATATCCAGTGAGGCTGTTATTGCAGGCAGACTGCCTGTTTCGTATATGTAGTCACCGGTCGCCTTGGCCTTGAAATCAAGTATAGCATTGGTGCTGATCTTCCTGGAATCCGGTATGATGTTCACTGCAATGCCTCTGAGGAGGTCATTCAGATGGCATTTCTCAATACCTGCATCGATGTCCATTGACAGTCTGTCGTCCTGGAATGTGAGTTCTCCTGCGGCCTTCATCGGTACGGAAGCGACGTTGGCTGTAAGAGTGTTTATGGTGACGGTATGCCCGATTCTGCCCGGCATGGTGATATCTCCCTTGATTTCAATCGGAATCATCATTCTGCCGAGTGCGCTGGTAGCAGCAAAAGCCTTAGCAACAGCATGCAGCTTTACATCTCTGCTCTTTTCATAGATTCCAAGATGGTCAAGTCCGAATGCAAGAGTATCGCTTCCTGTGCGGCCAGCGAGGAAGAGACTGTCTACTGTGAGACCTATCCTGCTGTTCTTCAGCTTCTTGGTCTCAAGCCTTCCATTGAAGTTCATCTGCCTGAGATTCACAAGAGCGAAAAGTGTGTCCTGGCTGTCTGTGTATACGATTCTCGGCTTGCCGTTCAGGCTTATCCTGCCAAGCTGTATGTCAGGGAGTCCGGCACTGGTGGTGTCGCTTTCCTCTGTGGCATCTTCTGAAGTCTTGAATATGTTCCAGTTTGATACCCCTTCGCTATAATGATGAGCGAATATCCTTGGACCGGATAATTCGACGTGCGGTATCTTGATCTTTCCGGTAATGATCGGAAGGATTCTGATGCTTGCCGAGAATCTATCGAATGAGGCAAGCGTGTCGCTCTCTTCTCCGCATCCTTGCTTCAGAAGCCATCCTTGCGGTCCCGACTGCTCTGCAAGATCGAATCTGTCAGACGGATATGTAATGGAGAAGTCTTCCAATGTAATGCTTGCGCTAGGAAAGCGCTTGAACATGGACAGTTTGACCTTGCCGAATGAAAGTTCACCGTCTATGAACTCTGCCGCCACCTTATTGACGAGGCTGGTCAGAGCAGAGGACGTCATGAATATTTCAACCGCAGCCAGGATAATGATCCAAGTTCCGCAGAACCATCCTATTCCTTTCAGAATCTTCTTGATCACAGTGTTTTTCATAGAAATCATATATAAAGTTACAAATATAACAAATTATTGCAATTTGAATGTTAACATTTTTGTTGCATAAGTATGCGCGATATCTTAAATTTGCATAGTCTTTAAATGGAATGCTATGGATACCCCTTTTATATATGACAGATTTGTCACCGGCAAGAACTTCATAGGCCGAAAGACCGAATGTACGATCATGTCAAATCTCCTTGAATCCGGGGAAAATGTGATGTTGTACGGACGTCCGAAGTCAGGAAAAATGTCCATTGTGCAGCAGACTCTGTTCAACAGACGTCTTTCTGGCAAGCAGTTCATGGTGGCACATGTATGTCTGTCGAATGTAAGGAACCTCGAACACTTCCTGTTGAAATTCGGTACGGCAGTCATTAAGTCTGTGTCGTCGACTGCAGATGAGTATGAATCTCTGATACTCAAATATCTGGATGGCACTCATTTCGTCTTTGACAGGGCAAGATTTGCATCCTGTGACGAAGTAGTATCGATGAACTGGACTCCGGATATGAATGATGTGTATAAGATGATAAGGCTTCCTCACCGCATAGCAGAGGAACGTGGCCGTCCTTACTATGTGATACTTGAGGACTTTCAGAACATTATGCTTGCTGATGAATATGAAGAGGTCTTCAAGACTATGGAAGAACTCTTCAGAGAACGCAGCAGGTCTGTATCCTTCATACTTATAGGCTCGCAGGTCAATGCCATGAAATATATATTCGAGGAGAAGAAATATTTCTACAGGCTTGTCGAAAAGCTGCCGATGAGTGCCGTAGACGACAGGGAAATCATCGAATATATCGTGAAGGGATTCATGGTCAGCGGTAAGGTTATAGAGAGAGACCTTGTTCTGGGAGCATGCAAGCTCTTCAGAGGAGATATGTGGTATCTGAATCATTTCATTTCCATATGTGACACGATGTCGCGAGGATTTATAAATGAGGGTATCCTGATGGAAGCATTGAGAACCATAATCTCTATCCATGAGCCTCGCTTCTATGCTATCGTGAATGACCTGACGGATCATCAGCTCAGCCTTTTGCTGGCAGTCCTGGACGGAGTAGTGAGATTCAGTGCATCTGATGTAATCGAAAAATACCGCTTGAATTCTTCTGCAAATGTCCGCAGGGTCAAGGATGCCCTGAAGAAGAAGGAAGTCATCACATTCAATGAAAAGGACGAGCCTGTAATACTGGACCCTCTTTTCGAGTACTGGGTGAGCAACAATTATTTTGAAAGAAGATGAAAAAGAAGAAGATAACCGTGCTTACAGGTGCCGGGGTCAGTGCAGAAAGCGGCATAAGCACATTCCGTGACAGTGATGGCTTATGGGAAAACCATAATGTCGAAGATGTGGCATCTATAGAAGGCTGGTACCGTAATCCGTCGCTTGTCCTGGATTTCTACAATGCGAGAAGGGCACAGTTGCCGGATGTGCGTCCTAATGCTGCCCATGCCGCAATTGCAGGTCTGGAGAAGGATTATGATGTGACTGTAGTAACTCAGAATGTTGATAATCTCCATGAGAGAGCGGGCAGCACAAGGATAATCCATCTGCATGGAGAACTGACCAAAGTACGTCCGGAGAACTGCTGCAACGAAAGGGACGGTTTCTCAGAGGAAACGGTCTTTGATATAGGAGCGGATGCCATTCATATCGGTGATCTTGCTCCGAACGGAGCCCAGCTGAGACCTCATATCGTGTGGTTCGGGGAGGCTGTTCCGAAGATTGAAGCCGCGATAGAAGCCGTTGAGGCTGCGGATATCCTTCTGATTGTAGGTACTTCACTTCAGGTGTATCCGGCAGCCGGTTTGTACAGATATGCGGGACGGGATACTCCGATATATATAATCGATCCTAAGGATGTACCTGTAAGGGACGGAAGGATAACCCATATAAAGGATGTGGCGACCAAAGGAATGCAGACTTTCCTTGAACAGCTGTAAATAAAATGAGACGCGGAGGACCGATCGGTCATCCGCTTCTGTCATTATGTGGTGGTCTATTTCTCTTCAGTAAGCTTGTCCATTCTCAGGAGAGCGGTGACTGAAGCGTATGTACAGTTTACCCAGAAAGTCCTGTTCTTGTGACGGGCAGGGGTTCTGAAATCCCATGTGGTAGGCATCTGGCCGTTGCCCTTGTTCTGGACGATGGTCATATTGTCTATCAGGGCTTTGGCCTTTGCGAATGCAAGCTTGTCCCCGGTCTCCTCGTACAGGTCGAGGAATGCCATCGCTACATTGTGGGCGCTTGCGTCTACAGGAGTCTGGTATTTGTATTGTTCGAAGACGCATGGAGTCGCAATCTTTCTCAGTCCAAGCTCATTAGGCATAGTGTCCCAGAAAGTGAACTGGTCCTCGCTGAGCCTTATGAGGTCAGTTGCATCCTGAAGCTCTTTTTTTGTGATCTTTTCTTTGTTGAGGAGATATGATGCGTATGGAGCGGCAGTACAGTTAGTGAGGTTTTCGTATGGCTCGAGATCCAGGACGTTCACGTCTTCGAACTGTCCTGTCATATTGAAAGTCTCGATGGCTACCTCTTCCATCCACTTCTCTCCCTTTTCTGTAATGATGTCATATTTTGTAATGCCATACTGATTGTGCAGGCGGAGGACGTAGTTCAGAAGCGGATGCAGCATGGCGCTTACTTCGTTCACCGGTTCACCTGTGATGAAGTCTACCTTGATAGGAAGAGAACCGTCTTCTCTCTGGAGCTTGAGATATGTGTCGGCGATTCCCAATGCGTGTTCATAGTACATCTTGTCTCCGGTATAGTCGTACAGATCAAGAAATGCGTGTCCTGCGCTGCATGCTTCCAGCGTCATTGTCTTGCCCTGATTCCATGCTTCTTTTGAGTGAACCAGATCAAGGTAATATGTCGGAGGAAAATATGCAAGGGGAGCGTCGGCAGGTCGGCTCATATTCATTAGGAATGTCGCAGCATTCTTTGCCATTGCAATAGCATCCTCGGCGAGTGTCGGGAATTCGCGGGCAACCAGAACTTCGTTACGGATCGTCGCTCCTATGATCTTGCAGGGATAGGTGTTGTGGGAATAGCTCATGTCAGGAATGATGTCTGTCTTCCAGCTCTGGATTGCAGGCATCATATGTATATAGTATATGGCCATCCTGGCAGCATCCTTATAATCACGCACAGCATCATGATAAGGTCCTTCAAACGGAAAGTCCCTGAGGAACCTGCGCTCTCCGACTGTCTTGATTACATTTCCGTCTGCATCGACAGCCTCTACTGTAAGGACAACGTTGCCGGGAGTGATGTCATTCCATACCGGACTGAGCGGAGCTGTCGGTGTGTCCGCAGTAAAGGTCCATGATGTTATGGTATTCTCCTGTGCAGGCCTGATGGTGAACCTGTATGCTGTGGCACCTTCAGCGGCAGGGAAATCAAATGTCGGAGCGTAGATGAATTTCTTGGCGAACTTGTTCCAGAACGGGTTTCTCCCTTCATATCCGGGACGTATCGGCTGGAGATACTCTTCGGTAGCCTGTGCGTTTAGCACCTCATGTTCGGGAACATTCTGGCAACCGGCAAAAAGTACCATAGCGAATAAAATCGGATACAATATCTTTTTCATAGTGGTATTATTAATTATGATCTTCAGTTGCAGTCAGTCTGTCCATTCTGAGGAGTGCGGTCACCGCAGTGAATGTGCAGTTGGTCCAGAATGCTCTTCTGCTGTCATGTGCAGGAGTCCTGAAATCCCATGTAGTCGGCATCTGTCCGTTACCTTTGTTCTGAACGACAGTCATGTTGTCGATCAGGGCCTTGGCTTTTGCGAAAGCAAGCTTGTCTCCTGTCCTTTCATAGAGGTCGAGGAATGCCATAGCCACGTTGTGGGCGCTGTTGTCCACAGGCTTCTGATATTTGTACTGCTCGAATACACAAGGAGTTGCGATCATCCTGAGGCCTAGCTCGTTAGGGAGCGTGTTCCAGAATGTGAACTGGTCTTCGCTGAGCCTGATGAGGTCGATGGCATCCTGAAGTTCTTTCTCTGTCATATTCTCTTTGTTGAGAAGGTACGAAGCATATGGGGCGGCCGTGCAGTTGGTGAGATTCTCATATGGCTCAAGTCCGACAACGTTGACATCCTCGAACTGACCGGTCATGTTGAATGTCTCGATTGCAACTTCATTCATCCATTTCTCACCTTTCTCAGTGATGACGTCATACTTGGTGATGCCGTACTGGTTGTGGAGACGGAGTATGTAATTGAATATAGGATCAAGCATGGCGCCTACTTCATTCACTGGTTCTCCAGTGATGAAATCCACCTTGATCGGGAATGAACCGTCTTCTCTCTGAATCCTGAGGTATGTGTCGGCAATTCCGAGGGCATGCTTCAGGTATATCTTTTCTTCCGTATAGTCGTAAAGGTCAAGGAAGGCGTGTCCTGCGCTGCAGCCCTCAAGAGTCATGGTCTTGCCCTGGTTCCAGTCCCATTTTGAATCCACGAGGTCGAGATAGTATGTAGGAGGGAAGTATGCAAGTGGGGCATCTGCCGGACGACTCATGTTTATAAGGAACGAAGCAGCGTTCTTTGCCATGGTGATGGCCTCGTCGGCAAGCTGAGGAAACTCGCGGGCAACGAGTACTTCGTTGCGGATGGTGGCACCTACGATCTTGCTCGGGTATGTATTATATGAATATGACATGTCAGGGACAAGGTCAGTCTTCCAGCTCTGGATTGCCGGCATCATATGAATATAGTATATAGCCATTCTTGCGGCATCCTTGTAGTCCCTTACCGCATCATTGTAAGGCCCTTCGAAAGGGAAGTCCCTGAGGAACCTGCGCTCTCCGACCGTCTTGATTACATTACCTTCTGCGTCAATCGCATCTACTGTAAGGATAACGTTGCCCGGGGTAATGTCATTCCACACCGGACTGAGCGGTGCGGTAGGAGTGTCTGCTGTGAATGTCCATTCGGATGTTGCGTCTTTGCACTCTGGCTTGATCGTGAATCTATATGCTGCCGCGCCCTCGGCAGCAGGGAAGTCAAATGCTGGCGCGTATATGAATTTCTTGGCGAACTTGTTCCAGAAAGGATTTCTGCCTTCGTATCCGGGACGTATCGGCTGAAGATACTCCTCGGCAGCCTGTGCGTTCAGTACTTCATGTTCAGGGATGTCAGTCTGGCAGCCGGCAAAAAGAGCGGACGCCAGAAGAACTGTAGTCAGTGTCTTTTTCATTTGTAGGGTTAATTAGTTAAGATTTATATGTATAACCACAGTGTTTCAATAGCTTAAGAGTAGAAATTGTGAAAAAATGTATGCAAATTTAATCAAAAAATATCGAATATTAAATTATTATGCATATCTTTGCAGCCCTATAATGAAAAGGAGGTGATAAGAGTATGATTATAGTTCCGGTAAAGGATGGCGAGAGCATTGAGAAGGCACTCAAGAAGTTCAAGAGAAAATTCGAGAAGACTGGTGCAATCCGTGAGCTCCGCGCAAGAAAGACTTTCTTGAAGCCGTCAGTAAAGAAGAGAATGCAGATGCAGAAGGCAATCTACGTTCAGCAGATGCAGCTCCAGGACGAGCAGTAATTTATAAAGAAGAATTTATACAGATTGTCAGGCCATGATAAAGAGCTGAAAGTTCAGCCGCCTGCTGTCTAAAACTTTTAATATTTAAGTTTTCATATGTACGCAATTGTAGATATTGCAGGCCAGCAGTTCAAAGTAGAGGCTGGTATGGAAATCTTCGTAAACCGCCTCGCGGCTGAGAAGGATGCAGTTGTCGAGTTCGACAAGGTTCTCCTTATCGACGCAGACGGAGCAGTTAAGGTCGGTGCACCTTATGTTGATGGCGCAAAAGTTACAGCTACTGTACTTGACGACACTTGCAAGGGCAAGAAGGTTCTTGTTTTCAAGAAGAAGCGTCGTAAAGGTTACCAGAAGTGTAACGGTCACCGTCAGTATCTTACTAAACTTCAGATCAATTCGATCGCTTAATTAATTGAGGAGGAATAATTATGGCACATAAAAAAGGCGTCGGTAGTTCCAAGAACGGTCGTGAGTCACATAGCAAACGACTCGGTATCAAGAAATTCGGTGATCAGGTAGTAAAGGCTGGCAACATCCTCGTTCGTCAGAGAGGTACAGTTCATAACCCAGGTCTGAATGTAGGTATGGGTAAGGACCACACTCTTTACGCGCTGATCGACGGAAGAGTATGCTTCCGCAAGAAGGCTGACAACAGATCATATGTCTCGGTACTCCCTTTTGAGAACTAAGACTCGGGATCTGATCAAAAAGATAGAGGACTGGTTGCCCGAGTGGCTGCAGTCCTCTTTTTATATTAAACAAGAATTATTATGCTTACACTCAAATTGCTTCGTGAAAATCCGGAATTCGTGATCGCGAAGCTCGCTGTAAAGAATTTTGATGCAAGGGAGATCGTAGAAAAGATCAACTCTCTCGATCAGAACAGAAGATCCCTTCAGGTTGAACTTGATGGCTGCCTGTCAGAGCAGAAAAAGAAAGCCGCTCAGATCGGCGGTCTTATGAAGGAAGGCAGGAGAGAAGAGGCTGAGGCAATCAAAGCTGAGGTTGCTGCTCTCAAGGCTCGTTCTTCAGAAATAGAGAAGAATTCTCAGGAGAACAATACAGAGCTGGAGTCCCTGCTCGTTCTCCTTCCAAATATTCCATGTGACCAGGTGCCTGAAGGTAAAGGCGCTGAGGATAATGTCGTGGTAAAGACAGGAAATGATATTCCGGAGCTCGGCGAAAACAATCTTCCGCACTGGGAGCTTGCAAAGAAGTACGACATAATCGACTTCGATCTTGGCGTCAAGCTTACAGGAGCAGGCTTCCCGGTATATAAGGGCAAGGGTGCAAGACTTCAGAGAGCTCTCATCAACTTCTTCCTTGATGCAAACACCGAGGCCGGCTATCTTGAGGTTGAGCCGCCGATAATGGTGAACGAGGCTTCCGGTTTTGGTACAGGACAGCTTCCGGACAAGGAGGGTCAGATGTATCATGCTACAGCTGATAACTTCTATCTCGTGCCGACAGCCGAGGTTCCGGTAACCAATATCTATAGAGATGTCATCCTCGGTAACAATGATTTCCCTGTGAAGATGACGGCATATACTCCATGCTTCCGTCGTGAGGCCGGTTCATATGGCAAGGATGTGCGTGGATTGAACCGTCTTCATCAGTTCGATAAGGTGGAGATTGTACGTATCGAGAAGCCGGAGGAGTCATATGCAGCTCTTGATGAAATGATCGCTCATGTAGAAGGACTTGTGAAATCACTCGGCCTTCCTTACAGAATACTCCGTCTTTGCGGTGGGGATATGAGTTTCACTTCAGCAATCACATACGACTTCGAGGTGTATTCGGCAGCTCAGGGCAGATGGCTTGAGATCTCGTCGGTTTCAAACTTTGAGTCATATCAGGCTAACCGCTTGAAACTCAGGTATAAGGATGCGGACGGAAAGACTCAGCTTGCTCATACTCTCAACGGAAGTTCGCTTGCGCTTCCTCGCGTGGTTGCAGCACTTCTCGAGAACAATCAGAAGGGCGACCGCATCGAGATTCCTGAAGCACTTCGTCCTTACACAGGATTTGACTATATTGATTAACCGTCGTCCTGAATAAAGTGGAGAAAAACTCTAAAGATAAAATCATATTAGGCATTGACCCCGGAACCCAGATTTTAGGTTTCGGGGTTATTGGCATCAACTCGAAGGGACCATATTATATTGATATGGGCGTATTCGATCTTCGTAAAATCGAAGATCCTTTTGAAAAACTGGCGAATATCTCCGCAGGAGTGACCGAACTGATCGAAGAGTATCAGCCTGACCAGCTTGCCGTCGAGTCTCCTTTTTATGGCAAGAACGCCCAGGTGATCCTGAAGCTCGGACGTGCTCAGGGAGCTGCATTGACTGCAGCAGTGATGCGTGGCATACCGGTCGCGGAATATGCTCCGAGAAAAGCCAAGATCGCTATATGCGGAAATGGTGCAGCCTCAAAGGAGCAGGTTGCAATGATGATTTCAAAGACGTTGAAAGTAGAACTGAACCCGAAGTACCTTGATGCGACGGACGCATTGGCTATTGCTCTTTGTCATCATTATCAGCTCTCTAGTCCTCTTGCCTCTGCTGTAGGTAAAGGGGATTGGAAGAAATTTCTGGAAGCACATCCTGAAAGAGTGAAAAAATGACAGGAACCTTAAACTTTCAGGCTTGGATGTTGTCAAAGACAGGTGTTTTGTAAAACTTGAACTATAATATGTTTAGAAACTCGATTGTAGGATTCTTGAAGACAGTACTGGCTGTCATTATTCTATTTATTGCCTTGCCTCTCTCGGCACAGGCGCAGTATTCGATAAAGGTAAGACTTGTTGATGAAAAGACCGGGGAACCGGTGGCATTTGCTACCACATCCCTTACTCCTAAGGGCAGTACCACGGCTTCGAAATATGTGCTTACAGATGATAAAGGACAGGCAACTATCACCAAGGTCGCGAAAGGTACTTACACATTCAAGGCTGAGCTGATGGGATACAAGACTCATCTTCAGGAGATTACGGTTGAAAAGGCTGTCAATCTCGGTGATATCAGGATGTTAGAGGATGCTGTAGCTCTGGATGCGGCAAAGGTGTCGGCTGTAGGTAATCCCATAGTGATAAAGAAGGATACGATTGAGTACAACGCTTCATCATTCAAGACATCTGATAATGATATGCTTGAGCAGCTTCTAAAGAAACTTCCGGGAGTGGAGGTGGAGGCTGACGGCTCCATCACGGCCAACGGTGAAACAATCAAGAAGATTACGATTGATGGAAAGACATTCTTCCTGGACGACCCTCAGCTGGCATCGAAGAATATTCCAGCGAAGATCATCGAAAAGGTGAAGGTCGTGGAGAAAAAGTCGGATCAGGCGATGTTTACCGGAATCGATGACGGTGAGGAGGAGACGATCATTGATCTTAAGCTTCGTCCGGGAATGGCTGAAGGCTGGTTTGGCAATGTCATGGCCGGAGGCGGACATGATGTACCCGGAGGTGGGTCGGATATGAATGACTGGCGCTATCAGGGAGCTGCTATGATAGGACGTTTCACCGACAAGAGCCAGCTCAGCATCATCCTCAATGGCAACAATACCAACAACCGTGGCTTCAATGACATTGCCGGAAGCATGATGCAGGGTATGCGAGGTGGTCGTGGTATGGGCCAGGGTATGGGCGGCTGGGGCCGCAACAACGGAATCTCTACATCGTGGATGGGTGGTGTGAACGGAGCATTCACCTTGTGTGACGGTGATATGGATCTTGCAGGAAACTATCTCTATAACGGATCGGACAAGGCTGTGGAGGAAAGTTCCGACAAGATAACATATATGGAGGATGGAAGCAGGCTTATAAACAAGGAGAACGGTCATAGCGGTACTTTGACTCAGGGACATCGTTTCGGTGTACGTCTTGAGCATAAGTTCTCGGAGAATACCTCTATCCTCTTTGAGCCTCAGTTCAATTTCGGAAGCGGTCATTTCGATGAGTATTCTAAATTCTCGACCCGTTCTCTTGCACAGGGCGCCAGTGACACATTGATGGTAAATGATGGTTTTACATCAAATGACGGATGGAACGATAGCTGGTCAACCAGCGGATTCCTTCTTTTCCGTCAGAGACTTGGCAAGGCGGGAAGAACGATTTCGGCTAATTTCCGATATAGCTTCAGCAACAATGATATGGTAGGGCATAACCAGTCATATACACAGGCAGGCTATAATTACGAGGCAGACGTGGCCAGGGAACCGGATGTAGTCAATCAGAGATTCGACAGGAATTCGAAATCCACATCTCTCAGCGCCCGTCTCGTCTATACCGAACCGATTGCAAAGAATCTCTTCCTTGAAGCCAACTATTCTTATTCCTGGGGTAGGAATACTTCGGTGAAGAATACATATTCAAGTCTGACGAATGACCAGTATGTGGATGATATGGGAGAGCAGAGGCTCATATACAATGTTGTCGGCGAGGTATTCGACCCTATATATTCCAACACGATCCTCAATGTTTATCATAACCAGCGTGCCGGCCTGAACCTGAGCTATCAGCTCAAGAAATTCCGCGCCCAGCTCGGTGCTTCGATGAATCCGACCAAGACATACAATGAGACCAGCGGTATCGAGAAACCATATGAGAACAAGGTCATCAACAGGTCGCCTCAGGCGATGCTTTTCTATACTCCGAATGACAATCTCAACATCAGAATGTTCTATTTCGGACGCTCATCGCAGCCTTCTACCTCACAGCTGATGCCGGTGCCGGATAATTCGGACCCTCTGAATGTCTCTCTCGGTAACCCTCACCTGAATCCATATTTCAACCATGATATAAGGGCAAGGATCGGATATACCAACAAAAAGACATTTACATCCGTGAATTTCAATCTTGGTGGTTCAATGGTCAAGGATCCGATCACATCGGCGAACTGGTATGACAATCAGGGAAGAAGATACTCAATCCCGGTAAATGGTCCTATGACAGGTTCGGCTAATGCACGACTCTTCATCAATTCGCCGTTCGGCAAATCGGGCTTCTCGATATTCTCGATGACATTCGCCAATTATAACGAGTCGTCATCCTATATCGGTACGGACAAGTTCCAGAAGCAGGAGGCTGATAAGTATTATGATCCTGAGAATGCTGAATTTGACTATGATCAGTTCCACAGTGATTATCCGACTCTTGACAATCCTGATATGTTTACCCGTAATCTGACTCAGACGGTCAGTGCCATGCAGAGACTTCGTTTTACATATAGAAACGATTTTGTGGAACTTAATGTCGGCGGACGTACAAGAATGTCAAAGTCCTGGTACACAATTCAGAACAGTAACCAACAGTTTACCTGGAGCAATCAGGCGGATGCCTCCATGAACTGGACAATTCCGGGAGGCCTTAATCTTATAGCGGATTTCAACTATAACTGGTACAGGGGCTATACCACACCTCAGGATGATGAGATCATTCTCAATGCCGAGATTACGAAGCTTCTTTTCAAGAAGAAGTTCACACTTGCTCTTAAGGCCTATGATATCCTCGGACAGTCAAAGAACCTGTCTGTAAGTGACAGCTCGAACATTCACAAGGAGACCCGTAACAATACGTTAGGACGTTATGTCATCCTGTCCTTGACTTATCGTTTCGGTAATTTCAATCAGGGTGGAGGACGTAGAGGACCTGGTGGCCCTATGGGCGGAGGCCCTCGCAGATAACCTGGCTTATCCGGTAATACACATATCAGCAGCTGAAGGCTCTCCTTTTGGGGAACTGATACCTTCGGCTGCTGATTCTATATGCGGGTACTCCATGACTGTGTGTCCGGTATGTATAAAGAAAGAGGAGCATCCATTTCTGGAATGCTCCTCTTCTGCTATAAGAAACCTTTAAAAGGTACGCTTTCTTTATGAAAGTTTGTTGATATACACTGCGATACCGCTCTTAAGGTTTGCAGCCTTGTTCTTGTGGATAACGCCGATCTTTGCGAGCTTGTCGATCATTGCATAAACCTTTGGTGCGTTAGCCTCTGCTGCTGCCTTGTCTGAAGTGTTACGAATCGCACGAATTGCGTTTCTTGTTGTCTTTGCATAATATTTATTATGCAATCTGCGCCTTTCGCTCTGGCGATAGCGCTTTTCTGCTGAAGCGTGATTTGCCATTGTTTTTATTTTTTATATTTCTTGTAGTCGGTAGGGGAATCGAACCCCTCTTGCAAGAATGAAAATCTTGAGTCCTAACCGATAGACGAACCGACCTTAAACCCATTTTTGGTAATTGGGAGTGCAAAGGTATGAAATATTTTTAAACTGACAAAATATTTTCACTTATTTCTTTGCATCTTCCCCTTTATTGTCCGATTTTTTCCACTCGAAAGAGTAAAGGATTGACTCTACCTGTCTAAGGTACTGTCTCTTGTCATATTTTGGAGCATATACAAACCCTTCCATAACAATCATATCCTTGCCATCCTGGCTGTAGAAAGCATGAGCTACGAACGGACCGCCCATGAAATCGTTATATACTTCCCAATATCCTCTCATCTCGGCAAAGTCGCGACCTTTATATTTGAGATATTCTATAGAAGGTCTGGCAAATGTGCTGGTAGTCATATACGTATTCTCGAACATTCCTGGCACATTCTCCTTGAGCACGGCGTTGTTTTCTGCAATGAGGTTGTCGAGGTCCATCATTTCCTCTCCCTTCACGACAGGGTACTTGTATATCAGTATACCCTGAGTGACATATTGTACGCTGTATTCGATCCAGATGAAGTCATCAGTCTTCTTCTTCAGCTTATAGCCTGAAGGGAAATGTGGAGAACCTCCTATCATATTCTGAACGACAGGAGCGAGACTCAGTTCTTCGTATTTCTTTGAGTTGGCGATTATCCTGTCGCGCTCAGCCTGCTCGAGTGCGGCCATTATGCGTTTGCTGTTGTCCTTGATGAGCTGCACGGCAGAATCGCTGTCAATAGCATTGATGGAAATCACGCACTGAGGCCTTGCCCATACGTCTTGTCTGAGAGTCACTCCAGGTTCGGTCACATCATTCCCGATACGGACGATAATGATGTTCCTATGCAGCTGGAACATGCTTGTAAAGCTTGTAGGCGGAACATCGGCAAGGGTGTATAGAGGCTCTTTCTGAGGAAGGAACGGGCAATCTTGTGCAAGTGTGTCCCTGAGGGTGGTTCCTACGGCACCTTCCCAGTCTCCCTTGTTGATTACAACGATGACTTCTCCTGCCTTGCCGCTGATGTTCGGCAGCAGAGCCTTTTTCTTTGCTGTTTCGTTGCAGGATAAGATGGCGAGCAGAGCTGCAGCCAATGCCAAAAGTCTTACTGTTCGTTTCATGATATAATGATGTTAAAATTATCTGAATAATCTTGCAATATCATTGCCGAATGCCAGGAACATAAGTCCGAATATGAGGATCATACCGATGATCTGCGTCACATAAAGGAACTTGTCGCTAGGCTTTCTGCCGGTAATCATTTCATATAACGTGAAGAGTATATGTCCTCCGTCCAATGCTGGTATTGGGATCAGATTCATCACTCCGAGCATCACAGAGAGAAGGGCCAGAATGTTCAGGAAACTGTACCAGTCCCATGCTGAAGGGAATATCTGACCTATGGCGATGAAGCTTCCGACTGATTTGTATGCTTCTGTGCTTGGCGTCGCTACCAGCTTCAGATCCTTTAGATATCCTCCAATTGTCGAGAATGTCTTCCTGAAACCAGCCGGAATGGCTGATATGAAGGTATATTCCTTGCTTTTTATCTCCGGCTGCTGCAGCATTACTCCTATAAGTCCCGATGTGTCCACCTGCATTTCCCTTGAAAGGGTGTCGGCACCGCGTATCAGGTCGAGAACAACAGTGTCACCGGCAGCGGACTTGAGTATAGGCCTTGAATCCTGGATGAATCTTACGGATTTGCCTTCAATGCCGATTATCCTGTCACCGGCAGTTATGTCCTTGCCATAATTGATGGATGTCTCCGGCACTTCGCTGATTATGAACGGAAGAGCCAGATCGAACATGCCCGGGGTCTGGAGGACCTCACCTATCATATTGTGGTCTATGTAAATATCAAGCGTGTCCCCGTCTCTGAGAACGGTGGCTTTTCTTGCCGTCTGTCTTGCAAGGTCGGCCTGAAGCATGGCAAAATTTTCCGGCACGTATCCGTCAAAGCATAGGATATGGTCTCCGTTTCTGAATCCCATCTCATAGGCGAGTTCGTTCACGTATATGGCATTGCCTTCGTTGCTTATGTACTTCTCTCCCCATCCTGCCAGCAGTGATGTGAATACGACAATGGCAAGTATGAAATTGAACAGCACTCCTCCTGCCATGACAAAAAGACGCTGCCATGCAGGCTTCGACCTGAATTCCCATGATTCCGGCTCGCTCTTGAGATACTCGGTGTCCATCGATTCGTCGATCATTCCGCATATCTTGCAGTAACCTCCGAGGGGAAGCCATCCGATGCCGTATTCGGTCTCCCATTCTGCTGCCTTAGGGAAAATCTTCGTAAACCATCCGCTTTTGGTGCTGAACAGCTTCACGTTGCCGGCATCAAAGAACAGGAAGAATTTTTCCACACGGATGCCGAATATCTTCGCAAAGAAGAAATGGCCGAATTCGTGTATAAGTATGAGAATTGAAAGTGCAAGTATTACCTGCAGGGCTTTTATGAGTACAATCATTTTTTACAAGCAGTTTGTCTTGCCGGACAGTGTGTCAATCATTTCTCCGGCGATTTCAAGTGTTTCCTTATTGGTCCTGAAAATGTCATCCAGGTCCGGTGCGGCCATGAAAGGACCTTCGGCCATACATCTTTCCACTACGTCAGTAATGTCATAGAATCCGATTCGTCCTTTCAGGAAAGCAGCCACAGCGGCTTCATTTGCGGCATTCATGATGCAGGCCATGTTGCCTCCTTTTTCCAGAGACTTGTAGGCCAGTCCCAGAGCGGGAAACTTTTCAAGGTCAGGTGCTGCAAAAGTCATGCTTCCGAGCTCTGCGAAATTCAGTTTCCTGTTGTTGAGGGGGAGACGGTATGGATAGCTGAAGGCGAACTGTATGGCTTCGCGCATGTCCGGATGCCCCATCTGTGCTATTACAGAGCCGTCTGCATATTCCACCATCGAGTGAATTATGGATTCCGGATGCACTACGACATTTATCTTTTCACCCGGAGTACCGAAAAGCCATCTGGCTTCGATGATCTCCAGTCCCTTGTTCATCATGGTTGCAGAGTCGATGGTTATCTTGCTGCCCATGCTCCAGTTGGGATGTTTGAGGGCCTGAGCCGGAGTCGCGACACTGATGTCCTCGCGGTTCCATGTCCTGAAAGGGCCTCCGGATGCTGTCAGATGGATCTTTTCGATTTCTGCTCCAGCTGACCCCATGAGGCATTGGAAGATGGCGGAGTGCTCTGAGTCGACTGGCAGGATCCTCGCATGATGCTCAGCAGCGAGATCCATGACAAGCTGTCCTGCCGCAACGAGAGTCTCCTTGTTGGCAAGGGCGATGGTCTTGCCGGCCTTTACTGCCGCTATTGTAGATTCCAGACCGCTGAATCCGACCATGGATGTCAGTACTATGTCTATGTTGTCGCCTGTGACAAGGTCGCAGACTGACTTCATTCCGGCAAAGACCTTTATATAATGAGGCTGAAGAGCTTCCGCAACCTCATCGTATTTAGCTTCATTGCAGATCACCACTGCATTGGCATTGAACTCGATCGCCTGGCTGACAAGGAGTTCGGAGCTGTTGTTCGCTGTAAGCAGTTCAACTTCAAAAAGATCCTTGTGCTGGCTTATCACATCCAGTGCCTGCCTTCCTATGGAGCCGGTCGAGCCTAAGATCGCTATCCTTCTCTTTTCCATCCCTTTAGAAACTTATATATTTAGTAGGGTCAACAGTCTCCCCCTTGTGCCACAATTCGAAGTGCAGGTGTGTGCCTGTCGTCATCTCTCCTGTGTTGCCTACAAGTGCGATAGGTGCGCCTGCGGCTACCTTGTCTCCGGTCTTTTTCAGGAGCTTCTCATTGTGCTTGTATATGGAAACGATGTCTCCGTCGTGCTGAATCTGTATCGTGTGGCCGGCGTCATCGCTCCATCCTGCAAAAATGACGGTGCCGTCGAGTGCCGCCTTGACCACCGAACCGGCAGGGGCCGTAATGTCTATGTAAGGATGGATGGCAGGGTCATATCCCTGTGACACGACGCCTTTCAGAGGAGTAAAGAAGAGCACGCCTTCGATAGGAAGGTCGCGATGGCTTCTTGCTGAAATGTTGAACTGCTCCTCTTCCATGACGGTCTGTCTCAGAACCGAATCTTTCTTGAGCAGGCTTGAAATGTCGGCTGCTGCATCGGAAGCCTTGGCCGAATTCAGGAGGATGCTGTCTATCTTGACAGCCTCTTCTCCCGCAATCACCCTCTTCAGATTCTCAGAATAAAGTTCCCACCGGAAGATCACGCTTTCAAGGGAGTCCACCTTGATGGCATTCTGAATCGCAGCCCTTTTGGAGAGTGCGTCAGGGTAGCCGGGGATGAATGTCCTGACAGGAGTGTATGCTATGATGGAATATATTATAGCGCAGAACATTACCATGACGGTGACTATCGCGACGAAGGCTCCCGTCCTTGTGAAATGCAGGGTAAGGAGCTGCTCGTGCGACTTGTCATCCATTATTGCAAGTCTGAAGTTGGTTCTTTTGTTGTCTTTGTTGTGTTTAGCCATAAAAATCTTAACTTTGCACTTTCAATGGACAGGATCATCGGCATAGATTACGGGCGGAAACGCGTAGGGGTTGCGGTCAGCGATCCCCTGGGAATCTTTGCCTCTGCCTTGGAGACAGTACATTCTGCAAAGATAATAGAATATCTTAGAAATTATGCGCAAAAAGAGAATGTCGTGCGTTTCGTGGTGGGGTATCCCATCAATATGAACGGAGCTCCGTCAGAGGCAGCAAAGGATATAGATGTATTTCTGAAACAGCTTGCAAAGGCTTTCCCGGACATACCGGTGACATTGGAGGACGAACGCTTCACTTCCGTTCTGGCGCATAGGGCTATGATTGACGGAGGAATGAAGAAGCAGGACAGGATGAAGAAGGAGTCCGTCGACAAGATCAGTGCGGCCATCATCCTGCAGAGTTATATGGACAGAGTGAAATGATAAGAATATGATATTACCGATTTATTTATATGGTTCACAGATCCTTCGTAATGAGAATACGGAGGTGGACCTTCAGGACAAGGAAGGAGTCCTGAAGCTGATCGAAGATATGAAGGAGACACTGAAGGTTGCGGACGGTTGTGGTCTGGCTGCTCCTCAGGTAGGCGTGAACAAGCGCCTTGTCATTGTGGACGGCAGGGAACTGTCTGACACATATGATTATCTCAAGGACTTTTTCAGGGTCATGATCAATCCTGTTGTACTCGAGGAAAGCGAGGAGACCTGCGAATATTCGGAAGGGTGTCTGAGCGTTCCCGGCATATATGCGGAGGTGCGCCGCCCTTCGAAGATAAAGGTGGAATACTACAATGAGAACTTCGAAAAGGTGGTCGAGGAGTTCGATCAGTTCGGATGCAGAATGGTCCAGCACGAACTTTCGCATCTGGAAGGCAATCTTTTTGTAGATAATCTTTCGCCGCTTCGCCGTAAGATGCTTGCCCGCAAGCTGCAGGCAATATCAAAGGGATCGGTCCAGACAAGATATAAATCCAGGAAATAGTATGGGAGCATTCCACGCATATGATATAAGGGGAGTCTATAATGTGGACTTTGACAAGGAAGTAGCCTACAAGGTAGGATATTTCCTTCCGGAACTTCTTTCAGCAGAAAAGGTGCTTGTGGGAAGAGATGCACGCGTGTCGTCGGATGAGATACACGAATGGCTTCTGAAAGGTATTACCGATGCAGGAGCGGATGTGTATGATGCAGGTCTCTGCACCACTCCGATGGTATATTTCGGCACTGCCTTCTATGGTTTCAAGGCGTCGGTGCAGATTACGGCTTCGCACAATCCTGCCGAGTACAACGGTATGAAGGTATCAAGGGAGAATGCCCTCCCTGTGGGATATGACACAGGTCTGGGACAGATAAAGGAATGGATAGAGACAGGCAGGGAATGCCCTGTGGCTGAAAAGCGTGGCGAGGTACATCAGATTGACGTCCGCAAGGACTATCTGCCTTTCCTTCTCAAGTACAAGGAAGACTGGTCAGGACTGAAGATCGCGATGGACGTGTCTAACGGCATGGCTTCGCTTTTTGTGCATGAGATTTTCGGCGATGAGCCGGCATATATATATGACAATATGGACGGCACCTTCCCTAACCATGAACCGAATCCTCTGGTACCGAAGAATGTCGTTGACCTTCAGATGCTTGTAGCTGCAACAAAGGCCGACATCGGAATCATCTTTGACGGAGACGCGGACCGCGTGATGTTCGTGGACGAAAACAGCCGTTTCATATCTCCTGACCTTATGATTGCCGTTCTGGGACATTATTTCCTGGAAGAGAGGGGAGAGAAGGGATATATCCATCAGGATATCAGAAGCTCGAAGGCTGTGGGCGAATACCTTGCGCCGATGGGAGGAGTGATGAATACCTGGAGGGTAGGACGTGCATATGCGGCGCTGAAGCTCCGTGAGCTTGACGGAGTGTATGGTGGCGAACTTGCCGGTCATTACTATTTCCGTGATTTCTTCTATTCTGACAGCGGACTTCTTGCAGCGATACTCATCGTCAACGTAGTCGCCAGGATGAAGGCTCAGGGCGTGTCACTCAGCCAGCTGATCGGCCGCATAGAGAAGTATCAGAATTCAGGAGAGATAAACTTCCGTCTGGAGGACAAGAAGGGCGCCATGGATGCTGTCCGTGACTATTTCATGCAGAACGAGAAGTCTACGGCATATATGGATTTTGACGGCTACCGCGTGGAATTCCCGGACTGGTGGTTCAATATAAGGCCTTCAAATACAGAGCCTTATCTCAGATTCATATGCGAGGCGACCTCGAAGGAACTGCTTGATGAAAAGGTGGCGAAGGTAAGGGAGATACTAACTGATCAGTTCGGAGCGAAGTAATGAGGAAGGCAGGAATATTTGTTTTGCTGCAGGCTTTGCTCTTCCTGTGTGCAGACGGCCTTCTGGCCCGCGACTTGTCCCGGATTGACACGGTAAGGACACATCTGGTGATACCGCGTCCGGCACTTCAGCCTCTTAAGTCGCTCGTGACGTCGGATTCGGATCCCATCGACACACTTTCCACTGCGAATGAGTATATAAAGGTTGTCCTTTTTGCCGATAATACATGGCAGTATATCAAGCTGCCGGGCTATCAGGCTGAGAAGGATGTGTTTGAAAAGAACTGGGACACAGTCGCTTCAAACCCATATAAGCTGGAGCAGAAGGACCTGCCATATTCATGGTCCATCTGGCTGGTGGACAGTCTTGACCAGTATCACTGCCCGTTCCAGGGAGACATTCATCCGAGGGGCAAGTTCGGCCCGCGCAGAGGACGTCGCCATCAGGGAGTGGACATCCCGCTCAAGACAGGAGACCCTATATATGCGACCTTCACCGGTAAGGTCAGAATGTCAAAATATCTCGGGGGATACGGAAACGTCGTTGTCATAAGACACGAGAACGGTATAGAGACCTTCCACGGTCATCTTTCCAAGAGAATGGTGGAAGTGGGAGACTGGGTGAATGCAGGCGATGTCATCGGACTCGGTGGCTCGACAGGACGTTCGACAGGCCCTCACCTTCATTTCGAGACGAGATATCAGGGCTTTGCCTTTGACCCTCAATGGCTTATAGATTTCAAGACCGGTGACCTCAGACATCGTCTCTTCGTCCTGAAGAAGAAGTATTTCAGCCAGTACAGCAACTACGAGCAGGATTTCGAGGACGAATGGAAGAATGAGGAGGAGGACAAGAAGGAGGATGCCGAACGCGCGGCGATGAGATGGCATACCATCAAGTCAGGTGATACCCTCGGCCGTATCGCCATCAACAACGGCACGACAGTCTCTGCCCTCTGCAAGCTGAATGGCATCACCCCGAAGACGGTCCTGAAGATCGGCCGCCGCATAAGAGTACGCTGATATGGAACAATGGACAGGTGATAAATAAAATACGTGCTGCCGAAAGGTAGCACGTATTTTATTATAATATGCTGTCCCTGGGACAGATGTTATTCCCACTCGATGGTTGCAGATGGCTTCGGCGAGAGGTCGTAGCATACGCGGTTCACATTCGGAACCTCTGCAAGGATACGGTCTGTGATCTTGAGGAGGACAGGCCATTCGATCTGCTCTATGCTTGCTGTCATTGCGTCGATAGTGTTGACGGCGCGGATGATTACAGGCCAGTCGTATGAACGTGCGTTGTTGCGTACGCCGACAGACTTGAAGTCAGGAACCACTGTGAAATACTGCCAAACCTTCTTGTCAAGGCCTGCCTTTGCGAACTCCTCACGAAGGATTGCATCAGCCTCGCGGAGCGCTTCAAGACGGTCGCGGGTGATGGCTCCGAGGCAGCGTACTCCGAGGCCCGGACCTGGGAACGGCTGACGGTAAACCATTTCGTAAGGAAGACCGAGCTCAACACCGCATGCGCGTACCTCATCCTTGAAGAGCTGCTTCAAAGGCTCGACAAGTTCGAACTGAAGGTCTTCAGGAAGACCTCCTACGTTGTGGTGCGACTTCACCATCTTCGCGGTCTTTGTGCCGCTCTCCACGATGTCCGGATAGATTGTGCCCTGACCGAGGAAGTCGATTCCGTCAAGCTTGCGTGCCTCTTCCTCGAACACGCGGATGAATTCTCCGCCGATGATCTTTCTCTTCTGCTCAGGGTCTGCGACGCCTTCGAGGAGACCGAGGAAACGGTCAGTCGCATCAACATATATAAGGTTTGCGCTAAGCTGGTTGCGGAATACTTCCACAACGTTTTCAGACTCTCCCTTGCGCATAAGTCCGTGGTTTACGTGAACGCAGACAAGGTTGTCTCCGATAGCCTTGAGAAGGAGGGCTGCAACTACCGAGCTGTCAACTCCGCCTGAAAGTGCAAGAAGAACCTTTCTGTCTCCGACCTGCTTGCGCACGAGCTCCACCTGGTCTGCAACGAAGTTCTTCATGTTCCAGTTGGCTTCTGCCTTGCAGGTGTCGAATACGAAGCCTTTGACTGCCTCCTTTACTGCAGCTTCGTCGTTGCCGAACTGTGCGAGCTTGACTTCGCAGAGTGCCTTTTCATGACCGGCTGCCATTACAGGATACCCGGCTTCATAAATTTCAGGAAGAACGTCGATGGCAACACCGTCGATGACATTGTTCGGGCCACCGTTGATGATGATACCTTTAACATTTGGAAGTGCCTTGAGTTCGGCTGCTGTAATGTCGTGCGGGTAGATTTCACTGTACACACCCAATGCACGGACCGCTCTGGCCACCACTGTGTTTTCGTGGCTGCCAAGGTCGAGAATGACGATCATGTCCTGTTTCATAGTACTATAGTATTAGTTTCGTTTGTTCTATGTTTTCGGGCGCAAAAATATAAAAAGAGTTTTAAATATTTTATAAAAATATCTAATTTTGCAAATCTTTTTCGGCTGGTAGTGCCAGTCGGGTGGCTTTATGCTGCTAAATGATTAATTATCAGTTATATGCAGGATATCAGAAACATCGCTATCATCGCCCATGTCGATCATGGTAAGACGACACTTGTGGACAGGATGATTTATCAGGCGCGTCAGGCGCGTGAGCAGGAGAAGCTGGGAGAGCTGATCCTTGACAATAATGACCTCGAGAGAGAAAGAGGTATCACGATTCTCGCAAAGAACGTATCTGTAGTGTATAAAGGGGTGAAAATCAATGTGATCGACACTCCGGGCCATAGTGATTTCGGTGGTGAAGTGGAGCGTGTCCTTAATATGGCTGATGGAGTCATCCTTCTTGTGGATGCATTCGAGGGATGTATGCCTCAGACAAGATTCGTGCTTCAGAAAGCCATTGAGATGGGCAAGAAGCCGGTGCTTGTCATCAACAAGGTGGATAAGCTCAACTGCCGTCCGGAAGAAGTGCAGGAGGAGGTCTTTGACCTCATGTTCTCTTTGGGTGCTACTGAGGACCAGCTTGATTTCCGTACCGTATACGGAAGTGCCAAGCAGGGATGGATGTCGCATGACTGGAAGCAGCCTACAAATGATATAACAGCGCTCCTGGATACTATTCTTGAGGTTATCCCTTCTCCTGAGATTGTGGAAGGAACTCCTCAGATGCTGATCTCATCATTGGAGTATTCTCCATACGTAGGCCGAATCGCTGTCGGTCGCGTGACCAGAGGAAGCCTTCAGGCAGGAATGAACATAACTCTCTGCAAGAGATATGACATACAGCAGAAGCAGAAGATCAAGGAGCTTATGATATTCGACGGTCTCGGAAAATCAAAGACTGACGAGGTTCAGTGTGGTGATATCTGTGCTGTAGTAGGTCTTGAGGGCTTCGAGATTGGAGATACGATCGCAGACTTTGAGAATCCGGAGGCTCTTCCTCCGATCGAAGTAGATGAGCCTACGATGAGCATGCTCTTCTGTATCAATAATTCACCGTTCTTCGGAAAGGAAGGAAAGTTCGTGACTTCACGCCACCTCAAGGAGCGTCTTGAGAAGGAGCTCGAGAAGAATCTTGCTCTCAGGGTGAAACCGGGCCCTAATGCCGATTCTTTCGTTGTATATGGTCGTGGTGTCCTTCATCTTTCAGTGCTCATCGAGACAATGCGTCGCGAAGGTTTCGAGCTTCAGGTAGGACAGCCTAAGGTGCTTGACAAGGTAATCGGAGGTCAGCGCTGTGAGCCTATCGAGATGCTTACAATCGATCTTCCGGAGGAGTTTGTCGGCAGGGCGATCGAGATGGTTACCCGCAGGAAAGGTGCCTTGATCCAGATGGAAGGCAGGGGGGACAGGACCCATCTTGAGTTCGATATCCCTTCACGCGGCCTTATGGGATTGAGAAGCAACCTGCTTACGGCGACCCAGGGAGAGGCTGTAGTCGCTCACCGTCTTAAGGGATACGAGCCTTATAAGGGTGATATCGAGCGCCGTACGAATGGTTCTCTCGTGTCGTTGGAGACCGGTCTGTCCGTGGCATATTCTATGGACAAGCTTCAGGACCGCGGACGTTTCTTCATCGAACCCGGAGTGGAAATATACGAGGGTCAGGTGGTAGGAGAGCACACCCGCGACCGCGATCTCAACATCAATATATGCAAGACCAAGAAACTGACAAACATGCGTGCTTCCGGCAGCGATGACAAGGTTATGCTCCCTCCTCCTGTAGTCTTTTCTCTGGAAGAGGCTCTCGAGTATATCCAGGAAGATGAGCTTGTCGAGGTTACTCCGAAGTCTATGCGTTTAAGGAAGATTATCCTCAATGAACTTGAGCGCAAAAGAAAAAGTTCGGATATAAATTGCTAATAACAAAAGTTTTTGTTACCTTTGCGGGCTCAATTCTATTTACGGGTCGGAATGAACGATAAATTTATAATACCTTTAAATGGATTGACTGCTGGAGAAAACCGTTTTTCCTGGCAGGTTGGCAAGGAGTTCTTCGAAAGTTTTGAAAACACTGAAGTTCTTGATGCTCAATTGGATATTGATGCTTCAGTCGAGAAATCCGGACGATATGTCGGAGTGGATTGTGGTGTGGAAGGAAGGCTTGTGGTCGAGTGTGACAGATGTCTTGAAGACCTTGAGATGCCGGTCGATGTGAAGATAAGCCTAAGTGTGAAATTCGGCGAAGCTGACTCATCTGATGAGATGCAGGAAGGAGAAAGGGAAGTTATTTTCATCCCGGTCGAGAATACGGAGCTTGATATGGCTCAGATAGTATACGACTATGTGTGTACTTCTCTTCCGCTCCAGAAGACCCATGCTCCCGGGGAGTGTAATCCGGAGGCGATGAAGTACTTCGGTACTGACGGGCAGGAATCTTCCGGAAATGCAGTCGAGGCGGATAACCCTTTTGCTGCCCTCAAGGATATGTTCAGACAGTGACTTTCGGGAGAAATTGATAATTAATAATTTAAAAATATAGAACAATGGCACATCCAAAACACAAAGTCTCTAAGCAGAGACGTGACAAAAGAAGAACACATGACGTGGCAGTAGTACCTACTCTCGCGACTTGTTCAAACTGCGGTGCAACTATCATGTACCACAGAGTATGCCCAGAGTGTGGCTACTACAGAGGTCGTCAGATCATCGAGAAGAAGGCTGAGTAATCAGTCTCCCGACTCGGCCCTGTAGTTCAACGGATAGAATGGAAGTTTCCTAAACTTTAGATAGCAGTTCGATTCTGCTCGGGGCTACAAAAATGGAATTCTGATTACTCAGAATTCCATTTTTGTGTTATATTAGCACTTGATTTTTAGGAATTGAATATATGAAGCTCACTTTCGAAAAACTTCTTCTGTTTACGTCAAGTCTCTTATGTCTGCTTGCATCATGTACCGATGAGATCGTCGGAAGCGCTGAAAATGATGTCGTCAATCCGGGAAATGTCGCTTCAATGCAGGAGCAGATCAGCTCCATGAAGCTCTCTCTTGAGGATATAGCAGTTGTAAAAGCTGCTATGGATCCCGGGACCAAGGATGATCCTGTCATTTCCGATATGGCAGCAAGGTGGGATGGAATAGCAGCAGAGATATGTTCTCATATCTCAGAATATGAACGGTCAGAGGCATGGTCGGAAATGTCCTGTGCAACCCTTTCTTTGCAGCACCGGCTTGCTGGCATTTCAGGAACTTTCCGTGGATGTCTGGAGAATTCCGATGTGTCGCGGCAGATTGAGGACCAGTTGTCCAGCACATTGGATGTATTGGATGAAAGGGCTTCCGGATGGCTCGGGTCAGGATTTGATTGCCTGTATGCGGTTTCCGTGGCGCAGGCGCGGGTTGAGACTGTCGTGTCTGACCTGGACAAGCATATAGCGTCCCAGAAATATGAAGTATCAAGACTGCTGGATGGGGATCTTCCGGAAGATCTGATAAGTCAAAGTAAGGAAATGGATTCGACGCTTTCCGGGAATGCCGGCCAAGCGGGTGAACTGACTGTACGCTTGGATTCATTGTATGATGAGGTGCGGGTCTGCTATGTTCAGATGATAGAGGCATCTTTGGTGCAGCCTGACAAATTCGATTCCGGGAAACTGGAAAAAGTCAATAGGAATGCCTCTGCTGTCCTGAAGAGTACTGACAATACGCTGACAGATCTGATTCAGAGGGTGGCCGATTGCGAGGCGGCCATCGCTTCAATTCTGGAACGCTTGGAAAAGTTGGAGGAAGACGTGGATGCTGTGCTGGGGATGATACAGTCTCTGTCGTTTGTCTCTGTACATTCCGGAGGATCTGCTGTGGCTTATTATGAATTGGCAGAAGATTCGGATGGAGATGGCGTGATGGAAAGAAAGCCTGTAACTCCTTTCGAATTGAATTATATCATAACTCCTGCTTCCGCAGCTTCTGCCTTAGTGGATCCGGAACTTTGGAACAATGGACTGACTGTCAAAGGGTATTATGCCCGGTCCTACCAGTTGTATTCTGCAGAATTTGACTTTTTCAATCTTAAGATTTCAGATGTGACCGCAGATTCGGAAAGCGGGCTTGTCAAAGTCTGTGTTGACAATGCTTTCGATAATGCTTTCTATTATAATGAGACAGGTGCAAGAGTGGCTCTCTCCATTATTAGTGGAGCTACAGACATGACTTCCGGCTTTGTCGATGTCGTACCTGTGGATATAAGCAATGATGTATATGTCGAGAGTCTGACTCTGTCGGAATCAGCTATACATGTAGTTAAAGGTGAGACGGCACAACTTGCAGCGATAGTGACTCCAGAGGATGCCACAGTGAAGACCTGTACATGGAAATCCTATGATACAGAGGTGGTTACTGTGGATGCTGCTGGAAAACTGACTGGTGTCAAGGCCGGAGAGACATATGTGGAGGCGACAACGGACGGAACAGATAAGTCGGGTGTAAGGCTCACAGCCAGGTGCAAGGTGATAGTGGAAGAGGTGCTTGAAATTCTCGGACCATCTTATGTTGAAGTCGGTTCGACGGCGCAGATGTCTATTGATTGTCCGTCGTCCATGACTATAGAATCTGCCGTGTGGTCAACATCGAATCAGAATCTTGCTACGGTCACACAAGACGGACTGGTTACGGGAATAGCCGCGGAGTATAATGATAAAACCTATTCCTCAATAGATGTGACCTGTGTGGTGAATGGCGAGATAACTCTTGTCGCTGAAATGTTGGTGGTATACGTGCAACCGTCAGGCGTAACCCTTTATTCGCTTGGTGATGAGGAAGATAGAGTGGTATTGAAGATAGATGAGACATTCAGTCTTGCCGGACAGATATATCCTTCTGACGTGGATCAGTCTCAGTATCATCTGAATTACAGGAGTGCTGATGCAAGTGTGGTCAAGGTTGATTATTACACCGGAGATGTCATCCCGTACTCACCGGGAACTACTTATGTGGAGATCGGAGTGTATGATGAGCAGAACTATTATGCTCCAGGACGCTATGTCAGGAGAATAGTCAGCTTCGATATCGAGCCGTATTGGGTAGAGACAATTTCACTGCCTTCGTCCACCCAGCTTGAAGTCGGGGTGATGACGTCTCTTGATGTGGAGTTTACATCTGATGTAAGTGGTGTTCAGCCGACTTATAAGAATGTTGTGTGGTCGTCGTCAGATGAGACGGTGGCTTCAGTCAACAGAACGACGGGAGAAATTGTCGCAAAGTCTGCCGGTACGGCATATATCAGGGCTACTGCTTCCGGCCAATGGGCTGTCAGGGGAGGTGGAGAATTGTACGCAGAGTGCTGTCTTACGGTAAGCGAGCCTTCTGTGGCCTTGAATGTCGGCGATTTCTATTATTCAGACGGAACATGGTCTTCTGCACTTGACCCTGCCAAGGATGTCATAGGAGTCGTATTTGCCAAGGTGAATTCAACGGTAGCTGACCAGCATGTCGGAATTGATTGTCCTGAATGTACGCATGGACTCGTTGTGGGACTTCAGGAGTATACATCCTCTTATCGTACAGACAGTTGGAGTATGACCAACCTGCTGGAGCCATGGCTTTATGAAAACGGTTATCCGCAGTATTCAAATGTCAATGTTCCTGTAGGATATTCCAATACCAAGGGAGTGTTCGCTGCTGAGCAGGCAGACAGTTCTATTGATTTCACGGTCTTCGATTGTGTCAGGACATATAGGACGGCTGTACCTGCACCGGCGACAGCAAGTCCTTGGTATCTGCCTTCGTTCAAGGAAATGCAGCTGATTTCTGAAAATGTTGCAACGGTGAATGAATCATTGTCAAAGGTTTCCGGAGGAAGGGAGATTTCTGTCGGCGCCAATGCAAAATACTGGTGCAGTACCTTTGATTACAATGCCTATGGTACAAGGCCGGTGGTAGTGAACGGTTCAGGAAACTGGTACGCCTATGTGCAGCCGGTGTCGACTGTCAATCAGGTAAGGGTAGTACTGGCATTCTAACGGAGATTGATATGAAGACAATAAGAATATTATGCGTCTGCGCGGTCATCATGCCTCTGCTCCTGTCATGTAATCATGATGAGAACGGATTCGATCCGTCTCCGTTCCGTAAGGTAATGCTGACGGCTGTATCCGATGAATCAAGGACTTTTCTTGATGGGAATGCAGTGAAATGGGTCGATGAAGATAGGATTGCTCTGGTTTTTTCTGATCCATCAGCTTCCCGCGTTGCAGAACTGTCTGCGGAAATTGAGGGGAATGCGCCTGTTTCATCGGCAGTGTTTACAGGTGTGCTGGATGAAGTGGTCAGTGTGGCTGGCGGTTACGATGACAATGGTCTTGCTGTATATCCGTCTGTTGCGGTAAATGAAAGTGGCAAGATTGATTTCACATTGCCTGATATACAGGTCTCCGACCCGAAGTTCTTTTCTGAAAACAACCTTTCGTCAGCGGCAGTTTCCCTGTCCGATATTGAAGAGGATGGCAAGGCATATTCATGTTTTCGTAATGCTCTGTCAATTCTCAGGTTTACTCTTTCATCTGAAGTTACCTCCTTCTCATTGACGGGGACATGTCCTATGGCAGGAAAAGCGCCTCTGGAAGTCATATACAGCAACGATGATTCAAACGGAAGACTCCGGCTTCTGGAAAATGGCCGGTGGACGGATCCTGAAAATACCGTGATATTGCAGCCGGAATCAGGAGCGGAGTCCTTTACAGACGGACAGATATGCAATCTTCTTGTATGGCCAGGAGCTCATTCCTCCCTTACATTGAAAGTGACTTATGGGGATGGAAGGGTGTACGAAAAGACATCTTCCGGAAGCTTTACTCTGGAGCCGGCCAGATTCTATACTCTTGACTTCGATCCGGATTCAGAAGTGCTTCTGTCTGATCTGCAGGAGCGTGTAGGGACGATTGAAGATGTTTTGAAGGATATGGATGACAGCCTGGATGAGATGGGTGGCGTCTTGTCTCAGATTCAGTCTGTCGTGACGGTTTCAGAATATACTGGTAATATGGCGACTGCACGTTATTCAGTTTTCTCATCCTCTAAGATCAAGGATTGCATCAGCATCAGTTATCTTGTCCGTCCGGCAGCGATGGCATCTGAAACAGTGGATAAATGTACGGATGTGATGAGTGCCAGAGTCATATGCCGGAGCAGTGAAGGTGAGGTTCAGTCTGTGCAGCTGCCGGTTGTCGAGGCTGTGCTTGCGGATCCGGATGCCGGTCTTATTACAGTGTCTTACGATGCATCGCAGCTGCCTGATAGGTTTTATGATGGTTCGGTGGAAGCGGAACTTGCCCTTCATGTTTCAGACGGAACGACAGACGTGATCTCCGATTTTATCACTCTTGTGCCGAAATTGGGCCCTGGCGTGGATATAAGAAGGGTAAAGGATATACCTGTCCTTAAAGAGGCAACTATGTCTGTTCCATTCTCTTATTCTCTTGTTTCCGATGATGGCAATGTTACTGTTTCAGGAGAGGGAATCGATGAGGATAAGATAAGTCTGGTATATTATGAGGCTTCGAGGACCGGATATCTGTCAGTGCGATTCGGAGCTGAGGATCTTTCTGCGGTAAAAGTCTTTCTGCATATACATTCCGGAGAGGAAGAGTTCGTTCAGCCTTTGACCTTTGTTGACGGAGGTGTATTCGAAGTAGAGGATAACGGTGCTGTCGACTATGTCGGAGGAGAGGTGGTCCAGACTGTCACCGCCAATTCGTTCGGCAGTTATTCGTCTATCCTGTCCGGTGGAGGAGATTGGGTTACTTCATATGGCTCAGGAATATATTCAGTGGCTCCAAATACCGGTATGGCTCAGAGGAGTGCTGAGGTCGTGTATAATATTTCAAATGGCAATGTAGCGGAGAATGGCTCCATCGTTTATTATAAGTATGTTCCTATCGTGCAGTATGGTACATCTGTTCCATTACAGAGAGGGTATTATGCAGATGGACAGAAGCTTGTGCTGAATGCCGCATCTCCGTCATATACCCCTCTGAATCTGGTGATCCTCGGTGACGGTTATCAGAAGAAGGACCTTTCAGCAGGAGGACGGTTTGAGAGGAATGCACGTTCTGTAATGGGTAATTTCTTTGCAGTAGAGCCGTTTAAGAGCTTTGTCGACCGTTTCAATGTGTATATGGTGTCGTATGAGTCTCAGGATGAAGGTCCGGACCTTATGTCTGACAACATTGAGTGGAATACGTATTTCGGTACTGAATACAAAGGAGGTGGCAATACATATGTCAATTGCAGGGGTGGCAATTATGACAAGGTGACCGATGTCATCAGGAGTGTTCTGGGTCTGTCTTCTGATGAGGCATATTACAGAACGATCGTAATACTTCTTGTAAACACGTCGGAGAATCTGGGCTCTACGGCATATCCTCAAAGGACAACGATAGATGTATCTGTTACAGGAGACGGATTTGCGTCGTTTGCGATAGCTATGCTTGCGTCAGGATCGACCGGTACGGGTGGCCTTGTCAGACACGAGGCAGGAGGACATGCATTCGGTCGTCTTGCAGATGAATATGTCAGCGGAAAAGGGGAGGCAGGCGCAACAGTCGCTTCAGAACTGGAATCATGGCATTCGAAGGGTTTCTATAGGAATGTATGCACGGATATGGCATATTGGAATGAATTTTCCGGTCTGGAGGGATATGAGAGTGTCGGTTATTATGAAGGTGCCTGGAGCTATACCAAAGGAGTATATCGCCCTACAGCATCGAGCATTATGCTGAATAACAACGGACAATTCAATGCTCCGTCAAGACGCGCCATATATGAACGTATCATCAGACAGACCGAAGGATACGATGCATATTCTTTTGCTGGTTTCCTGACTTACGATAAAGTGAACACCGGGAACTAGTACATCTTCATCTTTGTCGATTCCCGAATAATTCGTATATTTGCATTAATATGCGTATGTGTGTGCGCAAGTGTAAATATAATAGATTGAAGGTAAATCAGTTATGAAGAAAGTAATAGCAACTCCCGATGCTCCTAAGGCTGTAGGTCCTTATTCTCAGGCAATTGAAGTGAACGGTACACTTTATATTTCCGGACAGATTCCTGTAAATCCGGCAGACGGACAGATTCAGGAGGAAATCACTGCTGCCGCTCACCAGTCACTGAAGAATATCGGTGCAATTCTCAAGGAAGCAGGCATGACGTATGATAATGTCGTTAAGACTACAGTCCTCCTTGCTGATATCGCTGATTTCAAGGCAGTCAACGAAGTGTATGCGGAATATTTTACAGGTGACAAGCCAGCAAGAGCATGCTATCAGGCTGCTGCACTTCCGCTTGGAGTCAAGTTGGAGATTGAGGCTATAGCTGTGAAATAATGAGTAGAAAGTCCCTGATAATCTGTGTGGCGGTTCTTGCCGTCATGGTCATCGGTATAGGTGTGGCTGTCTCTGTGCTTTATTCAGGGACAGGTTCGCAGAAAGAAGTCGTTGAAAAGGTTTCTGATGATTCCAGGTATCTGCTTCTTCCTGCCGTTCCTTCCGATGCAGTGGTCTTGTGCTGTCTTTCCGCTCCGGAGAAGGCACTTCCTGATATAATCGCAGGATCGGAATTCCCTTCGGAACTGGCTTCTGCTATGGCAAATGCCGGTGTAAAGATCGGCAGGATGACCGTTTCCCTGCATTTTTCAGGCAAACTCACCCCTCTGTATATCTTCGATTTGGGCAAGGCTTCGGCCCAACCGTCAGAATCGGCGGCTCTTGTCATGCAGACGGCTGCCAGCCATGGTCTGTCTGCGGAATATCAGGACTGTTCGACTACAGGTTCGGAATCGGCCATCGCCGGGCATTCCATTGTCGTAGCTTCCCCTTCTGAAACCCTGGTAAAATCATCTCTCAGGCACCTTCAGAAAGCAGTTTCCATTATGGATGCACCAGGTTTTGCAGAGGCTTCTTCGTGTGTCGCTGCAAAGGATGTTGTCTTTGTTGCCAATGAGACTTCAGGCAAGATAATATCTTCTCTTTTTACAGGAAAATACAATTCCTGGGCTTATTTTGCTCCGAAGGTATCGGACTGGATGGCTTTTGATGCAGAAGCATTCGGCAATGCTCTGACTCTTAGGGGAGAAGCTGTAACGGATGGTGACTTCTCGGATTTCATCACTGTCTTCGGAAAGACCGGTACCTCATCATCGGCTCTTTCTGCGGTGTTGCCTTCTTATACTTTGTCTGCAATGACACTTCCTGTCAAGAATACTGCAGATTATATAGCTGCCTATCAGACATATCTTGATGCAAGACAGTCTCTTCAGACAAGGCAGGGCAAGATAGAGGCAGCGGAAAAAGAAAACGGGGTGTCTCCTCTGGCATTCTTTACAAGACTGGAGACAAAAGAGGTCGCTACTGCATCGTTCATAAGCGGTGGCAAGCTTGAAAAAGTCAACCTTATAAGGGTGGCGAAGCCGGATACACTCAAGAACATATCAGGAGTCCAGCCTTGCAGATACCCATCATATGCTTCTCTCATTTTCGGAGGAATCTTTGAACTTCCGGATGAATCGTACTTTACTTATCGTGACGGCTGGCTTGTTTCCGGAAGTCAGAGAGGCGTGCAGGAGTTTGCAGAAGGAAGAACTTCAGAGTATACATTAAAGGAATATATGGTGAATGCCGGTCTTGACGACCTTTTCGCATCAGAACCGGCATCATTCATGGCATATCTTTCACTGACGGAAGATAGGGGAACATTGCAGAATATCTTCAGATCGGGTGTCGTCAACGCAATTTCATCCCTGACAGACGGGTCGGATTACGGTGGAGTATTCATCTCTGCCGGTCAGCCTAAGCTTCCTGCTTCACTGACATTGTCAGTATTCAGCAAGGAGGTGAAGAAATCAAAGCCTGTAGCGGAAAGGGAGGTGACGGTGACTGTGCCTAAGGGACCGTTCAAGGTCAAGAACTCCGGTACCGGAAAGATGAACCTTTTCTATCAGCAGGACAATATGTATCTCTGCCTTAAGGAGGAAGGTGGCAAGGGACTTTGGGGAGTACCGTTCTCCGACCCTATCTGCGGTACGGCAGGTACGATAGATTACTATGCAAACGGCAAGCTCCAGATTCTTTTCGGAGCGGGTTCAAAGCTATACCTCATAGACCGTCTGGGACGTTTTGTGACAGGTTTCCCTGTGGACCTTAAGAAAGATATCCTCATCGGCCCTGCAATTTACGATTTCAATGGTGCGCGCAGATATAATGTGCTGGTGCTGCATAAGGACAATACTATAGAGATGTATAATCTCAAGGGCCAGAAGCCGGCATCATGGAGCGGAATCAGACCATCTGAAATCATCCGCGGTCTGCCGGAGAGGATAATAGTAGGAGGAAATACATTCTGGGTAGTCCGGACTTCGGTTCAGACACTCATATATTCTTTTGGCGGCGGTCAGCCGCTTACTGCCTTCCAGGGCGACCAGATGGTGTTGCCTGACAGCGAAGTGAAGGTGGTTGACGGTTCAGCTGTAGAGCTGCAATGTTATGACGGCAGATCACGGACCGTAAAGCTTAAATAGAAAACTGTACTTTAACTTAGATAAAATGGAATTCACATCAGTAAACAAAATTTTTGAAGCATCTTTCAAAAAGCATTGGGACCGCCCGGCGATCTCAAACTATCAGGGCGTTACCCTGCATTACAGGGATGTCGCCCGCAGAATAGAAAAGCTCCACATAATGTTTGAGGAGTGCGGACTTCAGAAAGGAGACAAGGTGGCTCTCTGCTCAAGAAATCAGGCCAACTGGGCTGTGGCTTTTCTGTCAACCATGACTTACGGAGCTGTTCCGGTACCTTTGCTGCATGAGTTCAAGTCAAGCAATATCCATCATCTGGTAAATCACTCTGAAGCAAAGATCCTTTTTGTCGATGACGTAATCTGGGAGGGCCTTACCGAGACGGAAATGCCTGATTTGCATGCAATCATCCAGGTGAATACATTCAAGCTGCTTTATGCTGCCGATGAAAAGATTACGGAGGCTAGGGAACATCTGAACGAGCTCTTTGGAAGGAAATATCCAAATGTGTTTACACCGGATGCTCTGGATTATTATGAGGATTCAGCTGAGGAACTTGCTATAATCAATTATACATCAGGTACTTCCGGTTTTTCGAAGGGAGTCATGATTCCATATAGGGCTATCTTGTCCAATCTTGAATTCGGACGCAAGGTTCTTCCTGAGCTTGACCATACAAAGAATATGGTTTCCATGCTTCCGTCTGCCCATATGTATGGACTGATGTTCGAGCTTCTTTACGAGTTGAGTGTGGGTGCCCATGTTCATTTCCTCTCAAGAGTTCCGAGTCCGAAGATCATCATGCAGGCAATGTCTGATGTAAAGCCGTACCTGGTCATAGCAGTTCCTCTGGTGATCGAGAAGATCTACAAGAGCAAGGTCAAGCCTATACTTGAGAAGGAAGGAATCAGATTCCTCATGAAGGTTCCCGGACTCAATCAGGTCGTGATGAACAAGATCAAGACAGAACTTGTGAATGCTTTCGGAGGCGAGTTCTATCAGGTGATTATCGGCGGTGCGGCATTCAACAAGGAAGTGGAGGCCTTCTTCAAGAAGATCGGTTTCCCTGTGACGGTAGGATATGGTATGACTGAGTGCGCACCTATCATAACATATGATGACTGGAATGTCGAGAAGCTTTATTCGTGTGGCAAGGCAGCCCCTAATCTTGAGGTCAGGATTGATTCGACAGATCCTGCAAATGTTCCTGGAGAGATTCTTATCAAGGGTGCAAATGTGTTCCTCGGTTATTTCAAGAATGAGGAAGCTACCAAGTCTGTATTCACGGATGACGGCTGGTTCAAGACAGGAGATATGGGTGTCATCGATCAGGATGGCAGTCTCTTCATCAAAGGCCGTTCGAAATGTATGATTCTTGGTCCAAGCGGTCAGAATATATATCCGGAGGAAGTTGAGACTGTGATCAACAGCCAGCCTTATGTGGTTGATTCCCTCGTTGTAGAGGATAATGGCGGACTTACAGCCCTTATCTATCCAGACTTTGCGCAGGGAGCAAAGGATGGTATGGATCAGGATGCATTCGTCAAATATATGGAGGGTACTCTTCCTGAACTCAATAAGGAACTTCCTAATTATGCAAAGCTCAAGAAGATTGAGGTGATGTCCGAGGACTTCGAGAGAACCCCTAAGAAGAGTATCAAGAGATATCTTTATCAGAGATAGTATGGAAAAATTCGATCAGAGTTACATTGAAATGGCCGGCGTCTGGGCTCGCAATTCATATTGCAAGCGTCGTCAGGTCGGTGCATTGATTGTCAAGGACAGAATGATTATATCAGACGGATACAATGGTACACCGTCCGGATTTGAGAATATCTGCGAGGATGAGAATGGTGTGACCAAGCCATATGTGCTTCATGCCGAGGCAAATGCCATTTCAAAGGTAGCTCAGTCGGGTAACAGCAGCAAGGACGCTACCTTATATGTGACTGCGTCTCCATGTATGGAGTGCGCCAAGCTGATCATACAGGCCGGCATCAAAAGAGTGGTATATAGGGATTCCTATCGTCTGACTGACGGCATTGACCTGCTTAAACGCGCCGGAATAGAAGTGGAGCAGGTGACTGAATAGGATTATGAAGAAATTCGAATATAATTCGTTTACAGCACTTCTAGGCGTCGTTCTGGGAGTGCTTCTTACCTTATTTGTGGTAAGGATGGTGGATAAGAGGAAGAAGTTTGACGGCGATTATAACAGATGGCGTAAATTGAATCTTATCCTGCAGGAGGTTCAGAGGAATTATGTCGATACGATCGATATGGCGGCTATGACTGATGCAGCTGTCGCTGCTGCTCTTGCCGAACTTGATCCCCATTCTGTCTATCTGCCTCCTGTCGAGCTGACAGAGTCAGAGAGTGAGCTTTCAGGTAATTTCGAGGGCGTCGGTATTGTCTTCAATGTTCCGAATGATACTGCCATTGTGCTCAATGTAGTGCCTGGAGGACCTTCTGAGAAGGCCGGCCTCGTGCAGGGCGACAGAATCATCAAGGTCGGTGAAAAGGTTATTGCCGGAATCAAGACCCCTCAGGATTCTATGGTCCGGATGATGAAGGGCCCTAAAGGAACCAAGGTGAAACTTACCGTCAATCGTGCAGGTACGGATATCCCTTTTGATATAACCAGAGACAAGATACCTGTTCATTGCGTAGATGCGGCCTTCATGATAAATGATACGACCGGATATATCAAGCTTTCCAAGTTTACCCGTACGACTTACAAGGAGGTCAAGGAGGCCTCCCAGAAGCTGCTTGAACAGGGGATGAAACGCCTTCTGTTCGACCTCAGGAATAATTCCGGCGGTTATTTTGATCAGGCTCTTCTTCTTTCTAACGAGTTTCTCGAGAAGAAGGATGCAATTGTTTATATGGAAGGCCTTCACAGGGACAGGCAGACTTATGATGCAGACGGAAGAGGAGCGCTCAAGGATATAGAACTTTCTGTTCTCCTTGATGAAGGTTCCGCGTCTTCAAGCGAAATTTTTGCTGGAGCTATTCAAGACAATGACAGGGGAGTCATTGTGGGAAGACGTTCTTTCGGCAAGGGCCTTGTCCAGGAACCGGTGAATTTTACTGATGGTTCAGGTATACGTATCACTGTGGCGAGGTTCTATACGCCATCTGGCAGATGTATCCAGAAGCCATACGATGAAAACTATCAGTATGATATCTATGAGCGCTTTGCTCATGGAGAGATGACATCGGCTGACAGCATGAAGGTGGATACCACTGCACTGTTCTATACGGTCAAGGGCAGGAGAGTCTATGGCGGAGGCGGTATCATTCCTGATATCTTTGTCCCTATGGATACGACGCGAGCTACGAAATTCTATATCAACTGTAACAAGAAGGCTGTTCAGATGCGTTTTGCATCTTCTGTTTTCGACAGATACCGCAGCACGCTGGCTTCATTCGACGATTTCTCTTCTCTTGAGAGATGGATGGAGTCTGTGAATATTGAAAGACAGTTCCTTGATTATGCCGCTTCGGTAGAAAAGATGGTACCGAAACCAGGTGAGTGGGAAGAAACAAGAAGCTATATGATGCCTCAGATCAAGGCTCTGGTAGGTAGATATTCAAAGATGGGTGATGAGGCTTTCTATCGATTCTATCTGCCTGTTGATGACACAATTCTGGCAGCGTTGAAGAACTCCAGTATAGTCGAGTAAGTTGCTATTGTGCAATGAATCTGTAAAGAATATCGCCATTCTGTCGCGCCGGTGCTGATGGCGATGCGGAAAACCTTGATAATCGGGCGGCTCTTACTGCAAAACTTCGCAGGCAAGGGTCGCTCGATGAAACTTCATCCATAACCTTTGCATTTACAACACGGCCCTGTGGGTCTACTGTAATGATAACTGTGACATCTCCGCAACCATAACATCTGTATGCCGGAATCTTCAGAAGGCTGGCTTTGCGTCCGTCCAGATTGTATGAGACTACAGAAGGACCGCTGTATTCTTTCTGCTTCTCATCCTGCTTCTTTGTCTCTGATGGAAGTTCAACAGTCTCGTCCCGGGCATCCTCCTGCTCGTGCTGACCGTTTTTTAGCTCGTTTGCGAGCCTTTCCGCGTCCTTGTATAATTGTTCTGCATCAGTGTTCCTGTCGTCTTTCAGATGCGATCCTGCATTCACAGCGATGTTCCTGATTTCTCCTCTGGAAAGACTGGCGGCTGCTATCATTTCGTCCAGCCTTTTGCTGATGTCTTCCTTGAATTCTGTTTCTTTCTTCTCGCGCTCTATCTCCTCCTGCTTTGAGAAGTCCAGGACGAAGCTTTCTTCACGCCTCATTGTGGAATCAATCTGATATACAAGCAGGGCTATTATCACCACCAGATGAAATATGATGGTGAGATATAGCCCTGCCTTATCTTCTTTATTGATATTCACTATCTTGCGTTTGCCAATGATTTCTCTATAGTAGCTGAAATTATGTCGATAGCCACCTTGTTATGGCCTCCCTGAGGGATGATAAGATCAGCATATCTTTTGCTTGGCTCTATGAACTGCAGGAACATAGGCTTTACAGTTCTGGAGTATCTTTCTATCACCCAGTCTACTGTCTTGCCTCTTTCCAGAATGTCTCGTGACATTACCCTCATCAGTCTGTCATCGTCATCTGCGTCGACAAATATCTTGATGTCAAGTTCCTTCAACAGTTTATGGCATGTGAAGATTAATATTCCTTCAACAATGATGACTTCTGCCGGCTTTACGGTGACAGTTTCTTCCTTTGAACGTGAGCATGTGATATAGGAATAAACAGGCTGCTCTACACTCCTTCCTTCCTTAAGTTCCTTCAGATGCTCGCATAGAAGCTCAAAGTCTATTGAGTCCGGGTGGTCGAAGTTGTGGTCTCTCTTTTCCTGATCTGTACAGTGGCTGAGATCCTTGTAGTATGCATCCTGCGGGATGACTACCACATTCTCCTTAAGCTGCTCAGTTATTGCTTTGACTACTGTGGTCTTTCCGGATCCGGATCCTCCGGCTATTCCTATTATCATCATGATATTATCTGTTGAGATCCCCGGTCAAGCCGGGGATGACGTTGTCGTTTATATTCCCGGTCAAGCCGGGGATGACGTTTTAATACTCTGCGTTCTTTGGAGTACGTGGGAATGGGATCACGTCACGAATGTTGCTCATGCCGGTAACGAACAGCAGGAGACGCTCGAAACCGAGACCGAATCCACTGTGAGGTGCAGATCCGAAGCGGCGTGTGTCAAGATACCACTCAAGCCCCTTGCGGCTCATGCCTGTCTCCTCAATACGTGCTTCGAGCTTCTGCAGTGATGCCTCACGCTCAGATCCTCCGATGATCTCTCCGATCTTAGGGAAGAGAACGTCCATGGCACGTACTGTCTTGCCGTCCTCATTCTGCTTCATATAGAATGCCTTGATATCCTTAGGATAGTCTGTAAGGATTACCGGCTTCTTGAAATGCTTTTCTACGAGATATCTCTCGTGCTCGCTCTGAAGGTCTGTTCCCCAGCTTACAGGGTATTCCCACTCTACACCTGCTGCCTCAAGAATCTTCACGCCTTCTGTGTATGTAAGACGCACGAATTCTGTGTCGGCTACGCTTTCGAGACGCTCGATAAGCTCGTTATCGTACCTGTCGTTCAGGAACTTGATGTCGTCATAGCAGTTGTCGAGGGCATATTTGACAAGATACTTGATGAACTCCTCTGCGAGGTCCATGTTGTCCTTTATGTCGTAGAATGCCATTTCAGGCTCTATCATCCAGAACTCTGCAAGGTGTCGTGGAGTGTTTGAGTTTTCAGCTCTGAAAGTGGGACCGAATGTGTATATGTCGCCCAGTGCCATTGCTCCTAGCTCACCTTCGAGCTGACCGCTCACTGTGAGACTTGTTTCCTTTCCGAAGAAGTCTTTAGAATAGTCGATTCCGCCCTTCTTGTTGCGTGGAAGATTCTCCATATCGAGAGTCGTAACACGGAACATCTGACCTGCTCCCTCGCAGTCTGATGCAGTAATGAGAGGGGTGTGGACGTATACGAATCCTCTTTCGTTGAAGAACTGGTGGATTGCGTATGCCATCTTGCTTCTAACGCGATAGATTGCTCCGAAAGTGTTTGTCCTAGGGCGAAGATGCGCTACAGATCTGAGGAACTCGAACGAGGTGTCCTTCTTCTGGAGAGGGTAGCGTACAGGATCGCATTCACCATATATTTCAATCTCCGATGCCTGTATCTCTGTGCTCTGTCCACCTCCCATAGACTCAACCAGCATGCCTTTTACAGCGATGCAGGCTCCTGTGGTGACCTTTGCAAGTACTGCCTCGTTCTCAGGAGTCTTATCTACTACTATCTGTATATTATTGATGGTTGAACCGTCATTGAGTGCGATGAATGCTACGTTCTTGTTACCTCTCTTGGTTCTTACCCATCCTTTTGCAAGAACCTCTTTGCCTGGCTCATTCTTGAGCAGGTCTTTAATTTTGGTTCTGATAATAGTTTCCATTATTTATCTTAGATTTTCAAACCTACAAATATAATGTTTTATACTCATAAACCCAAACTTCCAACCTTATAACTAAAAAAGCAGTTCCAAATGGGACTGCTTTTTTAGAATATATGAAAGTGCAGATTATTCAGCACTTTTTCTAGCTGTGTACATAATCTTCAATGCCGAGCACTTACGGAGCTCCTGCTTTACGTCAGTTACGATACCCATACGGGTGTTCTCGTCTGCTCTGATTGCAACTGTCATGAAAGATCTGTCTGCCTCAGACATAGCGTCACGCTCTGCTGCGATAAAGTCACGGATTTCGTCTACTGTCTTGAATGAATCGTTGAGCTGGATACGTGAATCGTTACCATACTGTGACTGCAGATGTGCTACAGGTGTACCGATGTTGATGTATGAAGTCAAGTCCTTTCTTTCAAGTTTAACGATTTCTGAAGCTTCAGGAAGCTTCACCATGACCTTGTTCTCAGTCTCACGCATAGTGGTTGTCACCATAAAGAAGAACAACAGCATGAACACGATATCGGAAAGTGAGCCTGAAGGTGGCTGTGGCACTGTCCTTTTTTCTTTCTGTTTAAATCTTGACATAGTCGTTTTCTCCTTTATTTCTTGGCAACATCCTTAGGTTCAGCCTCTGAGATATTCTGAGGGACTGCCTTGCGTACTATACCCTGTTTGTCTTCATCTAGCTTAGAGTAAAGCATGCCATAGTTTGCCATAGCCCAATCATCTCTGAGTTCGTTAACAGCCTTTACAAGCTCGTTCTGAACTGCAATATATGCCTGATAACTTGTACCACGGTCATTCTGGAGTGAGATGACACCCTTTGACACCATGCAAGGACCATATCCTTCGATTTCGATTTCCTCCTTTTCAGGAAGATTCGGGTCGTTGGCTGGGTTAGTGAGGAATTCTTTGATCTTGTCTTTCAGTTGGCTGACGTGCATAGGCTCAGTACCAGCAAGAAGTCTGTCGGCTGAGTTGATCTTCACAACGATGATGTTGCGGCGATTAACCTTCTGGTCCTCCACTTTCTGATTCTTGTCAGGCATAGGAGGGAGACGACGCTGCAAACCCATGTCCTGATCCATTGTGGTTGTCATCAGGAAGTAGCAAAGCAGGAGGAATGCAATGTCCGCCGTTGAACTTGAATTGATTTCTGGTGTTTTCTTACCCATGGCATCAGTTATTTACGAGTTGCAGAAACAATTGCTCCTACAATAAGTGAAAGGATAGCACCTCCGCAAAGGAGATATGTAAGATTAAGCATTGTATCTGTGAGCTTGAGTGTCATGTCAGACACTGGCTCTCCGAGGTATCCTACGGCTGGTGTTCCTGGAGCAAGGAAATATGCTACTGCTATCACAGCGGCAATGACTACAATTCCTGCAAGAAGCTTGAGAAGATTCTTCGGATTGTTGATGCCGCCGATTACTACAACGCCAATGAGAACCGCAAGAATCGCGATAATGGCGTATGCGTAAGCGCAGTATAGCATATTGTCAACGGGAGCATTTCCGTTTGATTCAAATCCTACAGCGAAGCCATAGAAGCTGAATACTGCACCCACGATGAACAATGCCAACAGGATCCATTTGATTATTTTATCGTATTTCATTATTTGGAGTCAATTATTTGTTTTCCTGATATTTAACCAATACGTCCATCAATGAGATTGAAGCGTCCTCCATTTCGATAGTGAGGGACTCAACCTGTGAAAGGATGTAGTTGTAGAAAATCTGGAGGATAACGGCAACGATCAAACCACCTACGGTTGTGATCAAAGCGACCTTCATACCACCTGCAACAACGTTTGGAGACATATCACCAGCTACCTGAATAGCGTCGAACGCCTGAATCATACCGATAACGGTTCCCAAGAATCCGAGTGATGGTGCGATAGCGATGAAGAGAGAGATCCATGAGAGGTTCTGCTCCATCTTGCTGGCTTCAACTCCACCATAAGAAACAA
>JAFQGK010000016.1 GCA_017398335.1 Bacteroidales bacterium
CAGGATAGATCATCATAGGCTCCTTATATGGATCCGTATCGGTGATCTTCTCGTACATCTGGAAGAGGTTACCGTATCTTGCAGCGATTACATCCTTTCCGAGACGCTCGATGGCTGTCTTGAAATCAAGGAATACTGCGAGACCTGTATTGTTCACGCCATAACCTGCGTCGCAACGCTCCTTAGCTGCACGTGAAGCCACGTCACGAGGCACGAGGTTACCGAATGCAGGGTAACGGCGCTCGAGATAGTAGTCACGATCCTCTTCAGGGATATCTACTCCCCTCTTTGTACCTGCCTGAAGTGCCTTTGCATCCTCGAGCTTCTTAGGTACCCAGATACGTCCGTCGTTACGGAGTGACTCAGACATGAGTGTCAGCTTTGACTGCTGGTCTCCGTGTACAGGAATACAAGTAGGATGGATCTGTGCGAAGCAAGGGTTAGCGAAGAAAGCACCCTTCTTGTAGCACTGCCATGCTGCAGAACCGTTTGAGTTCATTGCATTGGTAGAGAGGAAGTAAGTGTTTCCGTAACCACCTGTAGCGATAACTACGGCATGAGCTCCGAATCTCTCGATCTTGCCTGTAACGAGATTTCTTGCGATGATACCCTTTGCCTCACCGTTGATGAGGACTACATCGAGCATCTCGTAGCGTGGGTAGCTCTTTACTGTACCGGCTGCGATCTGACGGTTAAGGGCAGCATATGCACCGAGAAGGAGCTGCTGACCGGTTTGTCCGCGGGCATAGAAGGTACGGCTAACCTGCGCACCTCCGAAAGAGCGGTTGGCGAGAAGTCCGCCATATTCCCTTGCAAAAGGAACACCCTGTGCAACGCACTGGTCGATGATAAGGTTGCTGACCTCGGCAAGACGATATACGTTTGCCTCGCGTGCACGGTAGTCACCACCCTTGATGGTATCGTAGAAAAGACGATAGATGGAGTCATTGTCGTTCTGGTAGTTCTTAGCGGCATTGATACCACCCTGTGCTGCAATAGAGTGAGCACGACGTGGAGAGTCGCTGATGCAGAATACCTTTACGTTGTAACCAAGCTCACCGAGTGAAGCAGCTGCAGACGCTCCACCGAGACCGGTTCCGATTACAATGACTTCAAGTTTTCTTTTGTTGCCAGGGCTGACAACACGAATCTGAGATTTATGCTTTGTCCATTTCTCTGACAAAGGACCCTCAGGAATCTTAGAAATAAGTTTTTCGGCCATTTTTATATAGAGTTATTGAAATTTCGGCACAATTTTACGGATTTTTACGCGATTTAGCAATTAAATCTCAGAATAAAGAAGGATTATCAATATCCTGACCACCCTTTTCAAGTCCAAGATGCCTGTAAGCAAGCTCAGTAACTTCTCTTCCGCGTGGAGTACGCATAATGAATCCTTCTTTTATAAGGAATGGTTCATATACCTCTTCAAGAGTTCCCTGATCCTCACCTACGGCAGTCGCTATCGTATTCGCACCTACAGGACCTCCCTTGAATTTAGTTATAATAGTACGGAGAATCTTATTGTCTATAGCATCAAGTCCTCTCTTATCTATATTAAGGGCATCCAGAGAATATCTCGCAATCTTAAGATCTACGGTACCATTACCCATAACCTGAGCGAAATCACGCACCCTCCTGAGAAGAGAATTTGCTATTCGTGGAGTTCCACGGCTTCTGAGCGCGATTTCGTATGCGGCATCATTATCTATACTGATTTTCAATATTGCAGCACTTCTCTTTACAATCTTTACAAGAGTATCAGTGTCATAATACTCCATAGCACATGTTATTCCAAATCTCGCACGGAGGGGAGAGGTGAGAAGTCCGCTTCTGGTCGTAGCCCCCACAAGGGTAAACGGATTAAGAGATATACGTACGGAACGTGCTCCCGGTCCCTTATCTATCATTATATCTATGACATAATCCTCCATAGCCGAATACAGATATTCTTCCACTACAGGAGAAAGACGATGTATCTCATCTATAAAGAGAACATCACCCTCTTCCAGAGAAGTAAGAAGTCCGGCAAGATCGCCAGGCTTGTCAAGTATTGGACCTGAGGTTACTTTCATATTAACCCCAAGTTCATTGGCTATGATGTGGGCCAGAGTAGTCTTGCCTAATCCCGGAGGACCATGAAAAAGCACATGGTCAAGAGATTCTCCTCTCATTTTTGCCGCAGCTGTGAAGATCCTGAGATTAGAGACAATCTTTTCCTGTCCGGAAAACTCTTCAAGTTCCTGAGGACGGATTATTCCATCCAATTCCTTATCTTTGCCCTCATTGATGTGATGGGGATCGAATTTGTCATCCATACTTCAACAACAAAATAATTATATACAAAGATATTTATAATTTATTATTTGATGATGATATTTTTGCTGTTGATATGTTGATAACTCATTAATTGTATTGAATATCAATATTTTATAATGTTTAAATATGTTGATTTACCTGCTGTAAAATTCTTTGAAATTTTTTTATTGTTTATTTGGATTTGAATTTTCGTCGTAGGAATATACGGATTTTCAAATAAACACGAATAAAGTTTTCATGGTTTTTCAACAGGGTTACTGACAGCTTATCAACCGAAAAAACGTTGGAATGTTAATAAGTACACAATCTGTCAATAAACTTGCGGAATATATTGAAAACCGCAAAGAAACCTTCTGCAGCGGACTTTTTCTGTCTGCCAGGTGGATGGTGGTATCTCAGTTGGATCATCTGGGAATACAGATGATAATTCTTCCTGACAGAGATTCAGCTGAATATTGTGCTGCCGATCTGTATAATTTTATAGAAGGTGACAGAGTGTATTTTCTTCCGGATTCAGGAAAGAATCTAGAAAGAAGTAATTATAAATCCTCTCTTGGAGTTCAGAGAACGTCTGCATTAGGAAAGATTCTGGAATTTGAGAAAGGTGAACAGTTGATAATTGTGACATATCCTGCAGCTCTAGAGGAGCCTGTACCTGATAAAGGAAAGATAAGCGGATCGCTTCTGAGATTATCTGTAGGTGATGAAAAGGATTATGATGAAATAATAAGAATACTTTTCAATAACGGTTTCGAGAGGGTAGATTTTGTAGCTGAGCCAGGTCAGTTTGCAGTAAGAGGTGCATTGATCGATATATTTTCATATTCTTTCAATAATCCTTTCAGAATTTCTTTCTTCGGAGATGAAATAGAGTCTATAAATGTATTTGATACCAACACGCAGCTATCCAGGGAAAAGATAGATCATGTGGATATTTATCCGGATCTTTCTTTATCCGATGAGTCTAGTGAAACATATATATATGATATACTCCCTGATGATACGCTTGTATGGCTGGATTCATCCGACATGTACAGGAACAGTGGATTTTTTTCTGATTTAAAGAAATTCAGAACTGTTTATATAGAACTTCCCCTTTCCCGTCAGGATGAGGAAGTTGTGATATTCAATATTTCTCCCCAGCCTGTGTTCAATAAGAATTTCGAACTCCTTACAGAAGATATAAGAAAAAGGATTGAAAACGGCTATAGGGTAAGGATATATGGTGAGAAACAATCCCAGCTTGAAAGACTTAAATCCATTCTTTCACAGAATGGAGGTATTATTCCAGAGTTTGTCAGCGGTTCAAATATCCATAACGGTTTCATAGATAATGAAAATAAGGTATGCTGTTACAGTGACCATGAAATATTCGACAGATTCCATAGAGTAAACATAAGAAGGACTGTTGAAAAAAGCGAGCAGCTCACTATCAATGACCTGACATCATTTGCGATAGGAGATTATATAGTCCATATAGATTACGGTGTGGGTATATTCGGAGGCCTTGTAAGGATGAAGGATGACAAGGGAAGGATGCACGAGGTCGTTAAACTTACTTATAAGGATAATGATGTTGTATTTGTCTCCGTACATGCTCTTCATAAGATATCACGCTATAAATCAAAGGATTCAGAGCCTCCAAAAATACATAAACTCGGGTCTAAGGCATGGCAGAATCTTAAAGCCAGCACAAAATCCAAGGTTAAGGATATAGCAAAGGATCTTATTAAGCTTTATGCTAAAAGAAAAAGCGTGAAAGGATTCGCATTCTCAGCTGATACATATATGCAGCAGGAACTTGAGTCTTCATTCATGTATGAAGATACTCCTGATCAGGAAAAGGCTGTATATGCTGTAAAGAGGGATATGGAAGATGATTGTCCGATGGACAGACTTGTCTGTGGTGATGTAGGTTTCGGAAAGACAGAGGTAGCTGTACGTGCTGCTTTCAAGGCCGTGGCTGACAGCAAGCAGGTGGCGGTTCTTGTACCTACCACAATTCTTGCCCTTCAGCATTTCAACACTTTTAAAAGCAGATTAAAGGATCTTCCTTGCAATATTGACTATGTCAGCAGATTAAGGACTGCAAAGGAAATATCTGACATTCAGAAAAGACTGAAGGCAGGAACTCTTGATATTGTTATAGGAACTCATAAACTTATAGGTAAAGGATTTGAATTCAAGGATTTAGGGCTTCTTGTAATAGATGAGGAACAGAAATTCGGTGTTAGCGCCAAGGAAAAACTTCGTCAGTTAAAAGCTTCAGTGGATACTTTGACACTTACGGCAACTCCTATACCTCGTACTCTTCAGTTTTCTCTCCTGGGAGCCAGAGACCTTTCTATCATAAGTACACCTCCACCTAACCGTATTCCTATTCAGACTGAAATTATGCTTTTTGACCATGATGAAGTCAGAAAGATAATCAATTATGAACTGAACAGGGGAGGACAGGTGTTCTTCGTACACAATAGGGTAGAGGAACTCCAGTCGATTGAGGATATTCTTCACAGACTGGTGCCTGATATGAAAATATGTGTAGCTCATGGTCAGATGGAGGCTAAAGTGCTTGAAAACAAGATACTTGACTTTATGGCCGGAGATTATGATATGCTTTTATGCACGACTATAATAGAAAATGGTCTCGATATTCCTAATGCCAATACTATAATAATCAATCAGGCTCAGAATATAGGTCTTAGCGATCTTCACCAGCTCAGGGGCAGGGTAGGGCGCTCAAACAGAAGAGCATTCTGTTATCTGATAGTTCCTCCACTCGTTTCTATGACGGAAGATGCACGTCGCAGACTTAAAGCCATAGAATCCTTTTCAGATCTTGGCAGCGGCTTCAATATAGCTATGCAGGACCTTGATATCCGAGGTGCAGGAAATCTTCTCGGAGCGGAACAGAGCGGTTTCATTACCGATATGGGATTTGAAACATATCAGAAGATTCTTTCCGAAGCAATGGAAGAACTTGGAATGGAGACAGGAATATCTACTCAATCCAAGGATGATAATTATGTATCAGATTGTACTATAGAGACCGATCAGCTTGCCTTGATTCCTGACACTTATATAGATGTCACCGCAGAAAAGATCAGAATATACAAGGAGCTTGATTCATTGACTTCCGATAAGGAAATCAAACAAATGAAAGTACGTCTTGCCGATCGCTTCGGAGAACTTCCTGAGGAACTTGTAAGGCTCTTCGATATAGTAAGGATAAGGCAGTTAGGTCAGAAACTCGGATTTGAGAAAATAATAATAAAGAACGGGGTTATGATAGCTTTCTTTATATCAAATCCTCTTTCTCAATATTATAGAAGCGACAGATTCTCGAAGATTCTGGAAAATATATCCGTGAATCCGAAAATATTCGAACTTAAGCAGAATGATAATAAACTGAGAATATTTGTCAGAAATGTAGATGGTATTTCAAAGGCTTATGAAATTCTTTCAAAACTTTAAGATATGGCAAATCTTGTAATTGATATAGGAAATACGGCACTTAAGGCAGCATGGACTGAAGGAATGACATTAGGAAAAACGTCTCGTTATCAAGGCGAGCGTATGATGGATTTCATTCTTTCCCTGCTTTCCGATCAGAAGCCGGAAGTCATGGTTCTCAGCAGTGTGAGAAAATTCAGTGACAGCGAGATATCAATATTGAAGGATAATTGTGTAAAATTTGTTCATATCGATGATGAACTTGCGGAAAGATATAGGATTCCTTCTTATTTGAGTCCGGACCGTATAGCTTCTCTTGTGGCTGCAAGATATCTTTTTAAAGGAAAAGGTTGTACGGTTTTTGATTTTGGAGCAGTGCTTACCATTGATTTTCTTGATAAGGACGGAAATTATGAGGGAGGAAATATTTCTCTTGGGTGCAGGACAAGATTCAAGGCTCTGAACAGATATTCACGTAATCTTCCGCTCTTGGAATGTACCGGTGAATTTCCTGATAAAGGAATAGACATCAAATCCTCAATCTATTCAGGTATAATATCGGGCATAGTTTTTGAAATTAATGGTTATCTGACACAAAACCACGAAAATATTGCTGTTTTTACTGGTGGAGATGCAATTTATTTTGCAAAACGGATGAAAAACTCCATCTTTGTAGTTTGTAATCTCGTACTTATGGGATTGGCTTTAATAGCTTTAGAATATGATAAGAAGGATTGAAAGAGTATTTCTGCTATCAGTATTTCTCATCATAAGTGTCTGCGCGTCAGCTCAGAGTGGCACTTATGGTGCGTATTCTCCTTATTCTATTTATGGTATAGGAGAAATATCGAAGCAGGGTACTGCATATAATAAGAGTATGGGAGGTGTGGGTATCGCTGCCCGTAACAAGAGATATATAAATTATCTGAATCCTGCTGCCGTGACGGCCAGGGATTCATTGTCATTTATGGCTGATTTCGGTCTTTCCCAGAAAAATACCGTATATTCTCAGAATGATTTCAGATCTGCAAAGAACACTTTCAATATTTATGATTTTGTAATGAGTTTTCCTATATACAGGTCTTCGGCTTTTATGGTAGGAATAACTCCGTTCAGTGATGTCGGATATGATTTTTCATCAGTGGAAACCGATCCCGGCATTATTGGTAATACCGGAAACATCACTTATGATTCATATGGTACAGGAAGTGTATATCAGATTTTTGCCGGAGCTGGCGCAACCTTCTGGAAAAGACTCTCAGTAGGTGCTGAAGTCCTTTTCCTTTTCGGAAATATCGACAAGGTGACCAATATGAATTTCTCTGATAATTCATACAGATCGTTGAATAGTGGTAATGATTTGACTATCAGAGGAGTGACAGGTAAATTCGGTATTCAGTACGAACAGAAGCTTGCATCAAATGTTTCAATGGTATTAGGTGCTACCTATCGTATGAAGAGCAGAATGAGAGGATATTCCACTGATTATAAATATGCTGTTCAGTCAAGCGTTACCGATACATTGAGACATAATTTAGGTGTACTTAAGGATGAGGGACTGAATTTCGGAGATGAACTCGGATTAGGTCTTTCAATCAAGGGAGGAGAAAAGTGGAGTGCTGAATTTGATTATGTGAGGTCAGACTGGAGAAAGTCAGGAATGGATAATGCAGCCGGTTTTGCTTCAGTAGGAAAAGCCGTATTCAGTTCATCTGTTTCTCAATCATTCAGAGCAGGATTTGAAATTGTTCCAAATAGAAACGATATCAGATATTATCTCAGAAGGTGTGCTTATAGAGCCGGAGTTTATTATGATGAATCATATTACAGGCTTGATGGCAGGGATGTAAATACGATAGGACTGACGTTAGGAATCACACTGCCGGTATTCAAGTGGTATAATGGAATATCATTAGGTGTCGATCTCGGACAAAGAGCAAGCAAGAAGAATGATATGATACGTGAAAGATATGCTATGTTTGTCATAGGATTCAATATTCACGACATATGGTTCAGAAAAGTTCAATATAACTAGTAAATAATTAAAATACACATAATTACATCATGAAAAGAATCGTACTGTTAATTTGCGTAGCTGCTATGGCTCTTCTTGGCGGCAGCAAGGTGTCTGCTCAGGGTAAATATGGTCCTGACAGTACAAACTGTATCAAGTATCTCTCTTATTACACTGAGTATTATAAGCAGAAGAACTATGATTCAGCCATTCCTAACTGGAGACAGGCATATAAAGCTTGTCCTCCGACCTCAAGATACTCTCTTCTTTCTGATGGTACAACTCTTCTTAGAAGACTTATCACACAGAATGCAAAGAATCCTGTTTATAAGCAGCAGCTTGTAGACTCTCTCATGACTCTTTACAAGCAGAGAGTAGAATTCTGGCCAAAGTATGCTACAGCATCTTTGAATAACCAGGCTCTTGATATGTATAACTACATGAAGGATGATCCTAAGAAACTGTATGATGGTCTTACAGAGGTTGTTTCCATAAATAAAGATAAGACTAAGCCTAATATCTTCCTTTTCCAGTTGAATACTGCATGTGACCTTTATAAGGATGGACTTCTTGATCCTGAACAGGTTATCAATACATATGAAAATGCAGTACAGACTCTTTCTTCAGTAACTCCGAAGAATGAGGTGGAGATGAGAATGATCAATAAGACCATCGAGGATATCGAAAGTCTCTTCATTGCAAGCCAGGTGGCAAGCTGTGACAACCTCATCGCTCTTTTCGAGCCAAGATTGGCTGCAGCTCCAGAAGACCTTACTCTTGCTAAGAATGTAGTAAGAATGATGACGGTAACTGAAGGATGTACAGACAATCAGCTTTTCCTCAATGCTGTTACAACTATGTACAATCTCGAGCCTTCTTACACATCAGCTTACTATCTCTATAAACTCTACGCCGGTAGAAATGATGTAGAGAATGCCATGAAGTATATGATGGAGGCTATTACATTCGAGGAGTCAGATAATGAGGTTGATGCAGGATATTTCTATGAACTTGCAGCATTCCTTGTAAAGAACGGAAAGAATTCCGACGCATTCAAGGCTGCAACTGCTGCTGTTGAGAAGTCAGATACATTTGATGCAAAGGGTTATTATCTTATGGGTACAATCTGGGGTTCAAGTGTATGCGGTGGAGACGAAATCGCAAAGAGAGCTCCTTATTGGGTAGCTGTAGACTATATGCAGAAGGCAAAGAATGCTGATCCTTCATTGGCAGAGGATGCAGACAGAATGATCGGCCAGTATCGTGCATACTTCCCACAGACTGCTGAAGCATTCATGTATAATCTTACTGATGGTCAGTCATACACTGTTTCATGTAACGGTATGAGGGCTACTACCATAGTCAGAACTCAGAAATAATAAGATTGAATAAGTTCAAACATATTCTTAAGATGATTGCAACCGCAGCTGCGGTTGCTTTCGTCGTTTATTCTTGCAAAGGAAAACTTGCCGAAGCAGATGCACTGTCCGAAGGCGAAGTACCTATGCAGACGGTAAGGGATATGTTTGTAGTCCATACAGAAAACGGCGGTCTTCAGATGAGAATGGAGGCTGATCTGATGGAAAGATATGAGAGGGATACTCTTTCGTTCGAATATTTTCCTGAAGGTTTTGCTGTTTATGCATATACAGCAGAAGGACTTTTGGAAACTCAGATAGTTTCTGATAATGCCAGACATCTGAAATATAAGGATGGAAGGGAAAGCTGGGAGGCTTTCGGAAATGTAGTGGTGAGGAATCTGATCAAGCAGGAGGTAATGGAAACCGACACCTTGTATTGGGATCAGAAAAATGAAAAGATCTTCACTCACTGCTATGTAAAACTCTATTCACCGGATGGTCTTATGCAGGGATATGGTATGGAATCAGATCAGCGTGCGAGAAATTCTATAATATTCAATCCTTTCAACAGCTATGGTTTTGTTGTACAGGACAGTACGGAGGTTGTAATAGATTCTGTCAACTTTATAGGTCCTATGCAAAAAAATAAGTGAAGATTGGAGGAAAATTGCTATATTCGCACCCCAATAATGTATTGATAATAATCTAAAACAAAAATAAAATGGCAGTACTTGAAACAATCCGTGTTAAGCTTGGAATTCTGATTACAGTGCTCATCGCTGTAGCACTGTTGTCATTTATTATCGATCCAAGCACACTTCAGTCTGTATCTTCTTCAATGTCATCAAAATACGATGTAGGAGAAATTAATGGAAAGTCTATTTCATACACAGACTTCCAGGCTGATGTGGACAAATTTACTACAATCAATGAAGTAATCACCGGTTCATCTGTTCAGAACGAGCAGCAGCAGGTTTCTATCAGAAACGCGGCATGGCAGTCACTCATTGACAAGCATCTCTTTGTAAAGAATGCAAAGGCAGCCGGTCTTGCAGTAGGTGAGGAAGAGATGGTTGACATAATTTCTGGAGATATAGCTTCAAATGTAATCTCTATGAATCCTGCTTTCTGTGACGAGAACGGTAATTTCTCAAAGGAGGCTCTTCTTCAGTTCATCAGCTATGTTGATTCTGATGAGTCAGGAAGACTCAAACTTTACTGGAATTATCTTCAGAATGCAGCTCAGACCCAGCAGTACTATGCAAAGTATATGTCTCTCTTCGCACAGAGTAACTTTGTAAATTCACTTATGCTTACTGAGCAGGTGGCAGAAAACAACAATACATTCGATGTAGAGTTCGTTATGGTACCTTTCGGATTTGAGAACGATTCTACTATTGTAGTTTCTGACAGCGAAATCAGAAAGTATTATGATTCACACAAGAAGTTCTACAAGCAGCAGGCAAGCAGGGATATCGAATATGTAGTGTTCGAGGTGACTCCTTCAGCTGAAGATATTGCGGCAGCAAATCAGGCTCTCGTAGCTGTTTACGATGATTTTGCTTCTACTGAAAATATGAAGAGCTTCCTTCTTGCAAATTCTGACAGACAGTTAGACAATACCTGGTACAAGGAAGGTCAGCTTAACAGAGTTTCAAAGGCAGTGAACGATTTCGCTTTCGGTAAAAACGCAACAGTTTCGGAAGTTATCGAGAACGGAGATTCATTCTTGGCGGTTCGCGTTATGGAAGAGGCAATGGTTCCGGATTCCGTATATGTGAAGTATGTTCCTGCAAACTCAGAGAATGTAGACAGCCTTCTTACTGTAGCTGAGGCTATGTGGATTCCTCAGACTCCAGGTTATGAGGATGTAATGACTGCTAAGGTTAATTCAAATGTTACAGTAAACGGTCTTGTATTCAAGGTTCTTGATACAACTGCACCTGTTGCAAAGAAGAGAGTGGCTATTCTCGAGAAGTCTGTTGTAGCAAGCAAGGAAACAGTCAACTCTTGCTATGCAAAGGCTAATACATTTGCAACAAAGGCTGCCGGTAAGTACGAGAACTTCCAGAAGGCTCTTACAGAGGAAGGAGTTTACGCACATCCGGTAAACAAGATGCTTGAGAGTGCAGACAGACTTGGCGCTGTAGAAGGAACCAAGGAGGTTACAAGATGGGCATTCGATGCTAAGAAAGGTGACGTTTCAAGCATTATGACCATCAACAACAACTACTTCATCATTGCAACTCTTACAGGTATTCACAAGGAAGGTTATACAGACATCAATGAGGTTGCTTCTTCAATCAGAACTGAGCTTTATTCAGAGAAACTTGGTGAGAAGAAGGCAGCTGAGGTTGCTGAGAAGATAGCAGGCCTTTCTGATATGCAGGCTATTGCAGAGGCACTCAAGACAACAGTAAGCACTAAGGATGGCGTAGCATTCTCATCAATGTCTAACCAGGGTCTTGATCCTATGTTCATCGGTGCAGCATCTGTTGCTGAGGATGGAAAGATTTATGGACCTCTCGCAGGAAATATCGGAGTGTATGTTTACAAGGTTACAGGCCGTGACACAGGTGCATTCTATACAGAGGATGATGCTAAGGCCCGTGATGCTCAGATGTCACAGTATGCAAGCCAGATGGTTGTTCCTGTAATGATGGAAGATGCTGATGTAAAGGATAACAGAGCGCGTTTCTTCTAAAATAAAGCATAATAGACGAAAAAGAAGTTGACCTTTCTGAGGTCAGCTTCTTTTCGTTATTTATGTGAAAGTTTAAACGTTGAAGAGGAAGTGCATGATGTCGCCGTCCTGAACTACATATTCCTTGCCTTCGATTCCGAGCTTTCCTGCGGCCCTGCAGGCAGCTTCTGACTTAAGCTCGACAAAGTCATCGTATTTGATTACTTCGGCGCGGATAAAGCCTTTTTCGAAGTCTGTGTGAATGACTCCGGCTGCTTTCGGAGCCTTGTCACCTTTGTTTATTGTCCATGCACGGCACTCATCGGCACCTGCTGTGAAATATGTACGGAGATTAAGGAGAGAGTACGCACTCTGGATGAGTCTTACAACTCCCGATTCCTCAAGTCCCATTTCCTCAAGAAACATCTGTCTCTCCTCATAGCTTTCGAGTTCAGCTATGTCAGACTCGATCTTTGCGGCAATCACAAGGATCTCTGCATCCTCATCCTTCACAGCTTCACGTACCTTCTCCACATATTCGTTACCTGTCTTTGCCGAAGCCTCGTCAACATTGCAGACATACATCACAGGCTTGTTGGTCAGAAGGAAGAGTTCCTTTGCAAGCTGCTCTTCATCAGCATTTTCCGGCTTGACAGTGCGGCATGACTTACCCTGCTCGAGAGCTGCCTTATATCTTACAAGAAGATCATAAAGCTTCTTCGCGTTCTTGTCACCTCCGGTCTGAGCCTGCTTCTGCACCTTTGCAATACGGTTTTCCACAGTTTCAAGGTCCTTAAGCTGCAGCTCGCAGTCAATAACTTCCTTATCTCTTACAGGATCCACGCTACCGTCGACATGAACGATGTTTGCATCGTCAAAACAGCGGAGAACGTGAAGAATAGCGTCTGTCTCTCGGATGTTGGCCAGGAACTGGTTTCCAAGTCCTTCACCCTTGCTGGCTCCCTTTACAAGTCCTGCGATATCAACGATCTCCACGGTTGCCGGAATTACTCTCTTAGGATTACAGAGGCTCTCAAGGACTTCAAGTCTCTTGTCCGGAACGATAGTCGATCCTATATTCGGCTCGATGGTACAGAATGGAAAGTTAGCGCTCTGGGCCTTACCTGAGCTTACGCAATTGAACAATGTCGATTTTCCTACGTTAGGAAGGCCTACTATGCCGCATTTAAGTGCCATTGGGTCTTATTTTTATGGTAAATACTCTATAATTATTTCAGGCCGCAAATTTACTCCAACTTTTTCTTTTTCTTTAAAGAATTTCTCTTTTTTAGCCTAAGTTTTTCTCTTTTTTATATTATGTCGGGAATTATCCCTGCATCTTTATCATAATAAATTGATAATGTTATGATTTGGATGTTGCTTTCAAGTATCCTGATTTTTAATTCAGGACCTGATACCAATGAAGATGACCTTCTTGTGATGTTCTGGAATCTAGAGAATTTCTTTGATTGGAAGGACCAGGGAACAGGAGAGTCAGATAAGGATTTTTCTTCATATGGTTCCAGGCATTGGACATCAAGGAAATTTTATGTGAAATGTGATGCTGTCTCTAAGGTGATTTTCAACATTGCATACAAGCAGGGAAGACTCCCCGATGTCATAGGATTTGCAGAGATAGAGAACAGGGGAGTCCTTTCCAAGTTGATTGCTTCAACTCTTTTAAGAAAATGCGACTATAGAATCGTGCATTTCGATTCCGGAGACAGAAGAGGAATCGATGTAGCTTTTCTTTATAGGGAATCTGAATTTGATTTACTTACAATATCGCGTAAAGTTCCGGAAATCAATAATTTAAGGATATCGACCAGAGATATGCTTCATATTGCTCTAAAGCATAAGAACAGAGGTATGGAAGTTGATTTCATAGTATGTCATCATCCGTCAAAATTCGGAGGAGAGGAAGAATCGAGAATAAGGAGATCAGCTGCCATGAATGCGCTTAAGGAAATGTGTGATTCGCTGAAAGGATGCAGAATTGTAGCTATGGGAGATTTTAATGACAATCCTCGGGCTGCTCAGTTCGATATATTGAAGGATGTTCTGATAAACAAAGCTGACAGTCTGCATATGTTAAGAAAAGGCACGATAAGATATGAAGGAAAATGGGAGCTTATAGATATGTTTCTTGTAAGCAGTTCTCTTTCAGATGCTTCTCGAATGGAAATAATCGAGCTACCCTTCCTTATGGCCAGAGAATCCAGACATTCCGGATTCAAACCTTTCAGAACCTACTCCGGACCACGATACATCGGAGGAGTAAGCGATCATCTGCCAATTATATTAAATCTTGATTTGCGGAAAATTCATTGATTTTTCATTTGATATAATTATATTTGAAGGATTTAGAAAATTAATACACTCAAAACATATGAAAACAAGAATCGCTCAAAAATTCCAGACCCTTTTCCAGACAGAGGGTGAATTCTTTGCATCTGCAGGACGTATAAATCTTATCGGCGAGCATACCGACTACAATGGAGGTTTTGTGTTCCCAGGTGCAATCGACAAAGGAATGATTGCAGAAATAAAGCTTAACGGCACAGCAACTGTACGTGCATTTGCCCTTGACCTTGACGAGTATTGCGAATTCGGTCTGAATGAAGAAGACCTTCCTGCACAGAGCTGGGCACGCTACATTTTCGGAGTATGTCGTGAGATTCAGAAAAGGGGAGGAGTGATTGCAGGATTCGATACTGTATTTGCAGGAGACGTTCCTCTCGGAGCCGGCATGTCGTCCTCTGCTGCCCTTGAGAGCACATTTGCATTCGCTCTCAACGAACTTTTCAGCCTCGGTATCGATAAGTTCGAGCTTGCACGCATCGGTCAGAGCACAGAGCATAACTATTGTGGGGTGAAGTGCGGAATCATGGACCAGTTCGCTTCTGTATTCGGAAAGGCAGGCAACCTCATGCGTCTCGACTGCCGTTCGATGGAGTTTGAGTACTTCCCGTTCGATCCTGAGCAGTACGGCTACAAGCTGGTGCTTCTCAACTCTTGCGTAAAACATGAGCTTGTAGGCTCTCCTTATAACGACCGTCGTGCGTCTTGTGAGCGTGTTGCCAAGGTTCTCGGCCAGGAGTTCCTCCGCGGTGCTACAATGGAACAGCTCGAGGCCGTCAAGGACCAGATTTCAGAGGAGGATTACCTCCGCGCACGCTATGTGATCGGTGAGGAAAAGAGAGTTCTTGATGTCTGTGAGGCACTCGGAAAGGGCGACTACGAGACAGTAGGAGCACGCATGTACGAAACTCACTGGGGAATGTCCAAGGATTATGAAGTCTCTTGCGAAGAACTTGATTTCCTTGCTACAGTTGCACAGGAGTGCGGTGTGACAGGTTCACGCATCATGGGTGGTGGCTTCGGTGGCTGCACAATCAACCTCGTCAAGGCTGAACTCTACGATGCATTCATAGAAAAGGCGAAAGCAGCCTTTGCGGAAAAATACGGACACGAGCCTGTCGTAATCCCTGTCGTAATCAGCGACGGAGCCCGCAGACTCGCGTAATCTAAGCCATTACAGAACTGAGCCAGTCGGCGTCGATTCGTGAGAATCCGTCGGCTGGTTTTATTTGCGGGTTGCGTGAGAGGATACCGGCACAGTCCTGGTAGACGTTCCAGCCGATGTTCACTCCGAGCATCTGGCCTTCAAATCCGTACATGAATGTCAGAAGTCTTTCATTTCCCTCACCCTCAGACCTGTAGAAATGGAATGTTGTGGCAAGGAATTCCTCCCTTTTGTCCTGTCCCACACTTTTCTGCACCATTTCCATCTTTGTGACGAATTTGCACATTTCCAGCACGACGTCATCAAGTCCGGCGTCGGTGATGAGAACCTTTTCCATAAGCGATCCCATGTCGTTTACGCGACGGAGGGTATAGCCTCCCATGGCCTTCGTGTGCATTGTGATGGCCTGCATCTGTGTTTCGGAGATTTCGCCGGACGGAATCAGCCACACCATCAGCTTCTTTTCCGGATCATGGTAGAGAGTCTCATATTTCGCGAGATTCACCTGGCCGCAATGAGGGCATTCCCACAGGAAGAGCGAACCGTCCTTTACTTTTTCCTTTAGTTCGGGATTTTCAGACACGTTGATGCTTTTGTAGATGGTGATCTGGTTCTGCTGACCGCATTTGCAGCATGGGGCGATGGCTTGGTTGATTATAGACATATTGGTTCATATTAGATTGCCGGTCAAGCCGGCAATGACATTTACATTATTAAAATGCGACATTTAATATTTAAAATACTACATTGAATATTGGCCCGAAGAAATGTCTCTTCATTTCTGTTCCGCTCTCATTCTGGAAGGCATTGAAGGAGCCGTTGAATCCTCCGTTATATGAATATGTTATTCCTAATGTTATAGGGAATTCGATGGTCAGTATGCTTTCAAGGTCAAATGCAAGATCGGCTCCGGCAGACCACAAGGCCCGCTTTCCGATGATTGTACAGTCGAAATTAGGAGTTACGATAAGTCTCTTGACGGCCAGTACGTTGATGCCTAATACAAGATCCCCGATATATACAGGGATTGCATAATCTGCCGACATCTTCACTATCGAAGGTGTTCTGGTAGAAATCCAGCTGAGCAACTGAACGTTCTCCTGAAGTCCCCTCGGAAGCACGTTGACCACAGCCTGTCCGAAGAAAGACTTTGGAGACAGTATCTGCTGATAGACTGCAGTAAGTTTCAGTCCTTGCTCAGGAACGACTCCAGGCATATAGCAATATCCATAAACATAACCGGTCGGTGAAATATATTTTTCAAGTCCAAGATTGGTGCTTGCACCTATTTCAAGGCATGCTCCCCATTTAGGATAAACGGCTGAGTTAGGTGTCGCAAGCATTGTATATCCTCTGACAGAAGCGGTAAGATATTGTCTGAATATGTTTCTGCCTTTATCGGCCCCTAAGAATGTAGGATAACCGGCTGTACCCATGTCTCCATATCCCATCATGACAAGACTTTTGTTGAATCTGTCGTTTGTGAAGGTGTAGGATACCCGGGGAATAAATCCGCTGTACCATCCTTTGCCGGAGAATTTGAACGGGATGTATGCTGCGATCTTTCCTTCGAAATAAGGTGCATTTACTTCACGCGACCTCAATTCTACAAATCCTGCCTTTCCGTCTGTGTATGTGCCGATATTATATTGTCTCAGGCCTCTGTCATTAAAGTCGAAGGATGTCTCTATCACAGGGTAAAGTCCTGAATATGTGAATTTTACATGTCCGGAATGTCTCCATTTCGCTTTATTGTACGGATCCTTATGGGCAGAATATCCGAACTCTCCCACCGCTGTGGAGAGGTCGTTCTGGATGATTCCGCTGGCTCCGAGAGACAGTGCCTGATAGAACCTGTCGAAAGACATGTTCATGATGTTGTCTACGCTTACATATGCGGGCGCCCAGGAGTGTACATTGAATGCGTTCGGAAACTTGCGGTATTTTTTTGCTTCAGAGAATTCAGATACGCTGTCTGCCGGGAAAAGATCTTCTCCGGCCTTGGCTGCGAGTTCTCTTTCCTGTTCGGCGAGTTTTTCCGCTATCGCGTATTTATGATATATGGCGAAGTCCGCCTTTCTGTCGATAAGCTCCGAAACCGGAGTTCTGAAGACGAGGTTGCCCTTCATCGTCAGCGAAGTGTAATAGAGATATTGTCCGTCAGGACTATAGCAGAAATTGCTTCCCCCATGCCTTATGGATGTCTTCTGTGTCAGTTCTGCGTTTTCTGGATTGAAATGGTAAAGCTCGTTGACTCCGGTCCTGTCAGACACGAATGTCAGTTCACTTCCCATAGTACGGAGATCCTTGATCATTACCGGTTGAGGCGAAAGAACCTTGCTCCACTTTCTCTCGTAGATGCCTATGTGGTAGATGCCGTATCCGTTTTCCGAAACGGCGGTTGCGTATATGTCTTCTTCGCTGAGCCAGGCCGTTTCAACGAGCTGAAGAGAATCTGGAGCAGAGTGGGATGCGATGCTTTTACCCTCTTCGTCCATGATCTCCAGCGAGCTGCCTCCGTTGATCCTGTATCTGATGGCGCTCAGGAAATAACCGTATGGTGACGGTACGGGGTTGTATCTGACGGCATTGTCTCCTACCTTTTCTATCTTCTTTCCGTCCAGTCTTCGCATCACCGCACCTGTCTTCAAGGACCATCTTTTGTCCACGGTGTTTTCGCTCCACCATATCCTGCCTCTGCTGTCTGTCTTGAGGCTGCTGGTCTCCGATGCGTGTCGTGAAACGGTCTTTTCCCGTCCCGAACTGTCTATTGCTACCAGTACAGGACTGGTCAGATGGCCTCTCTTGACGGCATATATCCTGTCTTCTGCAAATGTAAGTGAAGAATAATCTGTGTATAGTCTTGGCTCTTCCTGCACCTGCTCGGAAGGAATGTATGGCGCTCTGGCGTCTGCTTCCGCCTTCCAGAGCCTTCCGAGCGTGTCACATACTTCCATGAACGATTCCTGGAACTTCTTTCCGGACGCCTCCTTCATCTTTGCATATATTGCCCCTATCCTCAAAGGGTTCCTTGCAGCAAGCTTCATGGCATCCCCGAATATCTCGGGAGAGTCATAGAGGTATCTCATGCCGCCAAGACACATATACCCAAGGGCATAGTGGTTCGGCGAATAGTTCTTCTGCGAAGGGAATTTCCAGTTTCCCCATTTTCTGTATTCATCGTTGTCGAAGGCGACTCTGTAATAGTTAAGGAAATCCGAGATACGTCCACGTCCGGAATGCGTAAGTGCCGTTTCTGCAATCACAGCATCTCCTTCCATGTTTGCCGTTCCCGGATACAGGATTGCTGCCAGTCCGTTCCACATCTGTCCGAAAATGTAGTTTCCCGGCTTCAGGGTTCCTGTAAGGCCGAACTGCATCTGGGAGACATGCCTGAGTTCATGTACTGCAAGCTGAGTGTGCCATGGAGTCGGGTCGGGAGCGTAGGCTCCGGGGATGGCGTAGAGGTCCATTCTTTTGGGAGCCCATGCTACTGAACCATTGTTTCCATAGTGTGTGTGCAGTACAACCTGCATTTTTTTATTAAAAGTGTTTTCCGGGCCGCATGGAAGGTAGCCCATTGACCTGGAGACCGGTATGCGGAATCTTTCCAGATCCTGACCGTAGATGAGAGCAAGCGAATCGCCGCCCCTCGGATAGATGATCTTGAAGTTATCGGATTCTATATATGACCATTTCAACCTTCCTGGGTCATCGCCGGTCACGAAGAATTGTGCCGATGCTACGGACGGAAGGAGAAGGCATATCAGAAGTATTGTTCTTTTCATTAAATTCATCACGCAAATCTAATTATTTTTTATATTTTTGTGCCTTATTCGCCTTATTAAGTTAAGCAAATAAACAACTAAACTTTATATGACAACAGTTCTGAATGTGCTATCCGTACTCGGAGGACTTGCAATGTTCCTCTACGGAATGGCTCTTATGAGTGAAGGTCTCCAGAAATCTGCAGGAGACCGTCTCAGGGCTTTTATGGCCAAAATGACTTCGAATTCATTCAAACGTGTACTTACCGGAACCGTAGTAACCTGTCTCGTACAGTCTTCTTCTGCAACAACCATCATGGTTGTCAGCTTTGTGAATGCAGGACTTCTCACCCTAGGCAATGCCATCGGAGTGATCATGGGTGCTAACATCGGTACGACTCTCACGGCATGGATCACTTCTCTCGGATTCTCAGTGAACATCGCTCTCTTCGCCGTTCCGATGATGGGCTTCGGTTATCTGATGCATTGTTCAAAGAAGGCCACCCTCAAGAATGTCGGTCAGTTCCTGATGGGATTTGCTGTGATGTATGTGGGTCTTACATTCATGAAGGATTGCTCGAATGCTGTTCTCGGTCAGTATAACACCGGAATGATGAGCTTCTTCGGAAGCATCAACGGCTTCGGTTTCGGATCTGTTCTTCTTTTCCTCATCGCTGGAGCGGTACTTACCATCGTTCTTCAGGCTTCAAGCGCAACTATGGCCATCACTATGCTTCTTGCGGCTTCCGGTCTTATTGACTTCAAGCTTGCAGTGGCAATGGTGCTCGGAGAGAACATCGGAACAACAATCACAGCAAACATAGCTGCAGCCGTAGCCAATACATCTGCCAAGAGAGCGGCACGTGCTCATACGATATTCAATATTATCGGAGTCATCTGGGTGCTTTGTCTGTTCGGACCGGTAGTGAAGCTTATCTGCACAGTCATGGAAGGCCTGAATTTCTATAATCCGGTTGAGGCCAGCTCACAGCTTGCACGTATTGCTAACGGTGAAGTTGCGGCAACGGCAGGTGATGTTGAAGTTTACAAGAACTCCCTTCTTTATGGTATCTCAATGCTGCATACTCTCTTCAATGTAACCAACACTCTAGTCCTGATATGGTTCACACCTCTTATTGAAAAGGCTGTATGCTGGCTTGTCAAGGAGCCGAAGGGTGAGACAGAGGTATTCAGACTCAAGTATATCTCCGGTGGTCCTCTCAGCACTGCAGAACTTTCTCTTCAGGAGGCTCAGCAGGAACTCATTCATTTTGCGGAGATCTGCCGCAATGGTTTCGGCTATGTCCGTGATGCGGTAAACGAGCAGGATCCTGATAAATTTGATAAGCTTAACGATAAACTTATCAAATATGAAGAGATTACCGACAGGATCGAATATGAAATAGCCACTTATCTCAATGAGATTTCAAAGAATGAAATAAGTCAGGAGGCGACCGAGCAGATAAAGGCAATGTATAAGATCATCGGCGAGATGGAATCTCTCGGTGACTCAGGAGAAGCTATCGGACGTATCCTCAAGAGAAAGAATGTTCATGGAAAAGTATTCGACAAGACCATACTCGACCGTCTGAACAAGATGATGGACCTCGTGCAGAAGGGATATGACGTGATGATTGAAAATCTCAAGAATAACAATCTCAAGGAGATTGCCAATGCAGAGAATTGCGAATACAATATCAATGAATGCAGAAATCATCTTAGAGAAGAGCATATTGTCAATATTGAGAGCAACAGCTACAATTATCTGACAGGCGTATACTTTATGGATGTACTTTCAGAACTTGAGAAGATAGGAGACTTCCTTATCAATATTTCTCAGGCTGTAGTCGGTAAGTATGAATATGAGAATTAACAATATTATTCTCTCGGCCCTTGCGTTCATCGTCCTGGGCTGTGGAACAAGAAAGGCAGAGCAGTTTCAGGCTCTGCCTTTTCCTGATGTACAGCTCCCGGGTATGCTTGTGGATACGCAGGATAGGGCGGAATATATGGCAGAGCACTGGTGGGACAGGTTTACAGATACAGAAACCATTTATCCCAGCGACTCCATGCTTGTCAATGGGGTCTCAAAGGACGACGTAGAGCAGAAATTCGCCAATTGGACAAGCGTGCTGTCGGTTTCCAGTCAGAGTGTCGCTACCAAGGCAGTAAGACGCTTGTATGACAGGGCTGTCGGTGTCGAGCGTCATGATACATCGTCCAATGTTTTCGAGACATTTACCGGACTTATGGAGAAGTATCTGTATGATCCTAATTCTCCATTGAGAAACGAGGATTTATATGGTCCTTATGCGGAGTGTCTTTCAAAATGTGAATTTGTTTCAGAAGGAATGAGGGCGGCATATGCCCGTGATGCAGAGATGTGCTCTCTCAACAGAGTAGGTACCAAGGCTGCGGATTTTCGTTTCGAAGACAGGAACGGGCGTGTCAGGAGGTTGTATGATATTGATGCAGACCATATTGTGCTGTTTTTCAGCAATCCTGGATGCGAGGCTTGTATGGAGATTATTACGGCTTTGAAAAACATGCCTCAGATTTCAGATATGATAACCTCAGGAAGATTGGCAGTTCTGAATATATATATAGATGAAGATATTGCTGCATGGAGGTCTTATATGCCCATATATCCCGAGGAGTGGTATAATGGGTTTGATCCTGATTCTGTCATACGTACCGACGTTCTGTATAATGTAAGGGCGATACCGTCCCTGTATATTCTTGATAAGGATAAGACTGTTGTAATGAAGGATGCTGTGACAGAAAAGGTGATGTCATTCATAAATCAGAATGCCAGGTGATGGATATCCGTAAGGTAATATCATTAGTCTTGTCTGCCGTTGTTCTCTTTGCATGCATAAACGACGGTCCGGAAACCGGAGCCGATCTTAAGGTTGGTGACAGAATTCCTGATTTCTCCATTACAATGAATGACGGAAGTGTTGTCACAGGGGCCGCTCTCAGACAGTCTGTATCGGTGATAGTCTTCTTTCATACGTCATGCCCGGATTGCAGGAAGACATTGCCGGTTCTTCAGAAAATATATGACGAATATGCTTCCAGAGGTGTCAGGTTTGCACTTATAAGCCGTGCGGAAGCGCAGGACAGCGTTTCGTCGTTCTGGCAGGAGCAAGGCCTTACCATGCCTTTCTCTGCTCAGAATGACAGGAAAATATATGAGATGTTTGCCGCATCACTTGTTCCGAGAGTCTATATATGTAGAAATGGAATCATTGAATATATCTTTACCGATGACCCTGTCCCCAGCTATGATGATTTGAATCTCGCTCTTGTTAAATCCGAGAAAAAACAATAAATTTGAAGATTATGGAACTTACCAAAGAATTATGGGGCAAATCTGCCTGTGGAAAAGAGATATATCTTTATACTCTAAAGAATTCCGGCGGTGCTTATGTGCAGCTTTCAAGCATCGGAGCCGGTCTTGTGTCGGCTGTCGTTCCTGACAAGGAGGGAAAGCTGGCTGATGTTGTGCTCGGATACCCCGACCCGATGAGCTATTTCGGAGATGGCCCATGTGCCGGAAAGATACCAGGAAGATATGCCAACCGTATTGCGCTCGGTAAATTTACTCTTGACGGCAAGGAGTATGAACTTCCGGTAAACAATGGCCCGAATCATCTTCATGGTGGTCCTGACGGTTTCCAGAACAAGGTGTGGGAGAGCCGTGAGAATGAAGGTGGAGTAGAGTTCCTCTATTATTCGGAGGATGGAGAAATGGGCTATCCAGGTGCCTTGAAGGCAGTTGCCCGCTATGAGTGGACTGAGGAGAACGAGCTTCGCCTGACCCTCACAGCAGAGTCTGACGCTCCTACAGTGGTGAATCTGACCAATCACACATATTTCAATCTTAACGGAGAAGGCAACGGCAACATTCTCGGACACACTCTTCGTCTGAATGCATCGGAATATCTACCGACAAGCGATTCGCTCATTCCTCTTGGTGAAAGCGCTCCTGTTGCCGGAACCCCGATGGACTTTGTAACAGAAAAGATGATCGGAGCAGAAATCAAGGCGGACTTCCCGGCTTTGAACTATGGTAAGGGATATGATAACTGCTGGGTTATCGATGGTGCCGAACCTGGTCAGATTCAGGAGGCTGCGGAACTTTATGCTCCTGAATGCGGACGAGTCCTGAATATATATACAACCCAGCCTGGAGTGCAGGTATACACAGGAAACTGGCTTTCAGGATGCCCTGCAGGCAAGAACGGACATGTATATGAGGATTATGAAGGTGTGGCCATAGAATGCCAGAATTTCCCGGATGCTCCAAACAAGGAAGAATATCCGTCAGCGGTGCTTCGTCCAGGGGAAGTCTACGAACAGGCAATCATCTTCGCCTTCGGAATCCGTTGATCAGTAACACAACCATCCCGGAATTGATAACCTTATCATCCCAGATTTGACTATAATGTCATTCCTGACCAGATAATCTTATCGTTCCCGACCTGATTAAATTGACATTCCCAACTTGATTAAATAGTCATTTTTGACCAGATTAAATAGTCATTCCCTACCAGATAAAATAGTCATTCCCGACCTGATTAAATTGTCATTCCCGACCTGATCGGGAATCTAAAAACCAAAGACCATGAAACAATATCTAGACCTCCTCCGTCATATCCGCCAGAGCGGAACAATGAAAAGCGACCGTACAGGAACCGGCACCCAGAGTGTGTTCGGACACCAGATGCGCTTTGATCTGAGCGAAGGATTCCCACTCCTTACAACAAAGAAACTGCATCTGAAGTCCATCATTTATGAACTGCTGTGGTTCATCGCAGGAGACACAAACGTAAAGTATCTTCAGGAGCACGGAGTCAGGATATGGAATGAATGGGCTGATGAAAATGGTGATCTGGGACCTGTTTACGGACACCAGTGGCGTAGTTGGCCGACTCCTGACGGAGGCACCATCGACCAGCTTTCCAATGTGATAGATCAGATAAAGAATACACCGGATTCTCGTAGAATGATTGTTTCGGCATGGAATGTGGCCGAGGTTCATAAGATGGCCCTGCCTCCTTGCCACTCTCTTTTCCAGTTCTATGTGGCAGACGGAAAGCTTTCGTGCCAGCTTTATCAACGAAGCGCTGACGTGTTCCTCGGAGTGCCGTTCAATATCGCATCTTATGCCCTTCTGACAATGATGGTGGCCCAGGTCTGCGGCCTGAAGCCGGGTGAATTCGTTCATACGACAGGCGACACTCATATTTATACTAATCATTTTGAGCAGGTGGAGCTTCAGCTTTCACGCGAGCCTCGCAAGCTGCCTAAGATGAAGATAAATCCGGAAGTGAAGAGCATATTCGATTTCAAGTACGAGGACTTCGAACTCGTGGACTATGATCCGCATCCTCACATTGCCGGTGTCGTTGCCGTCTGATCCTTCATCCCTGACCAGACGAACATCCCTGACCAGACGAACATCCCCGACCAGACAAACCGTCATCTCTGACCTGATAATCCGTCATCCTTGACCTGACAAATCGTCATCCCCGACCTGATCGGGGATCTAATGATGAATTTATGGAAAAATGTATAATAGTAGCAATAGCGGACAATAATGCCATAGGCAGGGACAACGCCCTCCTGTGGCATATTTCCGAAGACATGAAGTTCTTCAGGAAGACCACGACCGGCTCTCCTGTAATAATGGGAAGAAAGACATACGAGTCCATCGGACGACCTCTTCCCAAAAGAGTGAATATCGTCATTTCACGTGGATCATCCTCTCCGGAAGGCACTTTGCTCGCACATTCTCTTGAAGAAGCCTTTTCTCTTGCTGCTTCGAGCACCCATTCTGTAACTTCGGACGAGGCCGGCAAGTCCCCTGTCCGCTGTTTCATAATGGGCGGAGGTCAGATCTATGCTCAGGCTCTACCTTTAGTGGACCGCCTGATAATTACTCATGTGCATACGGTCATCGAGGATGCTGACACATTCTTTCCGCAGATCGACCCTCAGATATGGGAAGCAGACACCCGCTCGGAACTGATGACGGACCCGGAAACAGGTTATACATTTGAATTTGTTGAATATAAACGGACTGACAGAAATTAAAATATGAAAAGAGAAAACTTCGGCAGCAGGTTCGGTGTCCTTATGGCAATGGTAGGGTCTGCAGTGGGATTGGGAAATATGTGGCGCTTTCCTTATATGGTGAGCGAGCATGGAGGCGCAGCCTTTATATTAGTATATATATTATGCGTATTCTGCCTGTGTATGCCTATTTTCTTTGCGGAATTCATTGTCGGACGACGTAGTCAGAGCAATGCGTTCGGAGCCTTTCAGAAGCTTGCTCCGGGTACAGGATGGAAATGGGTCGGACTCTTTGCGGTTGTTGCTCCGCTCACGATACTTTCATATTACAGCGTCATCGGAGGCTGGTCGATCCAGTATCTTTTCAAGGCATGTACATTCGGATTTACTGAAAGAATCACTCAGGAATATCTGGACACCATGTTTGCCGGATTCATTTCCTCTACGTGGGCTCCACTTCTGGGACATACTCTATTCCTTTTAACAACAGCACTGATTCTTGTGGGCGGCGTAAAAGGAGGAATAGAACGCTTCGGAAAGGTGATGATGCCTTTGCTTTATCTGTTGGTTCTTTCGATAGCAGTCTGGACTGCAACTCTTCCGGGAGCATCTGAAGGATTTACATTCCTGTTCAAACCGGATTTGTCTAAGATCGATGCATCAGTATGCGCTGCCGCTCTGGGACAATCTTTCTTCTCCCTTTCTCTCGGTTACGGAACAATGCTTACTTATGCCTCATATGTAAGCAAGAAGGAGAATATCGCCACTTCCTCGACCACAATAGCCGTTTCGGACCTGATATTTTCCCTTATCGCAAGCTGTGCCATAATGCCGGCAGTGTTCGCATTCGGACTTAATACTCAGGGGGGTCCGGGACTTGTGTTCGAAACCCTTCCTTATATATTCTCAAAAATGCCGCTGGGAGGCCTTGTGGCTATATTGTTCTTTCTTGCCCTCCTTGTCGCTGCCCTTACTTCCGCCATATCTCTCTACGAAGTAGGCGTAGCCTATCTGGTTGAGGAAAAGAATATGTCACGCAAGAAGGCTGTTGCAATAATATTTTCCGTCGCATGGCCGATCGGTGTAATCTGTTCGCTTTCCTTCGGTCCGCTCTCGGATATGAAGATACTCGGAAATATCTTCTTTGACTTCCTGGACAAGCTGTCGGCAAACTATCTGATGACCCTCGGAAGCTTGCTGATAGTGATATTTGTAGGCTGGAAGATGAAGCGCCAGGACGTGTTCGATGAGTTTACCAATGGAGGAACATTGACCGGCAATGCACGCCTATTCCGTCTTGTCTGGCCAGTCTTACGCTTTGTGGCGCCATTGGCAATACTGATTATATTTATATCCAATCTGTTGTGAAAAGGGTACTCATCATATCTTATTATTGGCCACCTACCGGTGGGTCCGGAGTTCAGCGTTGGGTGAAGTTTGCAAAATATCTTCCTCAGGAGGGGTGGCAGCCGGTGATATATACGCCGGAAAATCCTGAGCAGCTTGCCGTAGATGCGTCTCTTGAGGCAGAGGTACCGGCTGAAGCAGAGATTGTGAAGACTCGAATAATCGAGCCTTACGAGCTTTACAGGAAGTTTCTGAGAAAGTCAGGACATGGAGAGGCGGCGGTTGAGGTAAATCCTGTGAATGCTCAGAACAAATCCTTGCTTCAGAAGTCTGCTATGTGGGTCAGAGGCAACCTTTTCCGACCGGATCCGCGCTGCCTGTGGATAGGTCCTTCCGTAAGATTTCTGAAGAATTATCTGAAAGACCATCCTGTGGACCTGATAGTCAGTACGGGCCCCCCTCAGTCAATGCATATGATAGGTCGCAGGCTTTCGCTTGAGACCGGGCTTCCTTGGATAGCGGATTTCCGTGATCCATGGACCAAAATATTTTATTTCAAGCATTTGTCCATGATGCCTTCGACTCAGAAATGGCATCAGAGAATGGAAAAGAAGGTCTTGGATGACGCGTCTGCAGTAGTGGCGGTGTCTCCTCTTGTACAGCAGGAGTTTCAGGCAATGACCCAGACTTCTGTAGAACTTATAACCAATGGCTTTGACGAGTGTGATTTCCCTGAGGGAAGAGCCGAGGAAGCGGCCGGAGGCCCGGATAAGGATTTCGTGATAACCCATACAGGACTTTTTGCCGCCGATGGCAATCCGACAGTTCTCTGGAAGGTGCTTGCAGATAAATGCAAGGCAGATGACAGCTTTAGGAATCATTTGAAAATCAAGCTTGTAGGCAAGACGGACAGTCAGATTACAGGCTCTTTGGAGGCAGCCGGCCTCAGTGACAACGTAATAAATCTCGGCTATCAGCCTCATGCTGTCGCCGTGGAGGAGCAGAGAGCTGCATCTTTGCTGATTCTTCCTTTGAGGAAGGAACCGGAGTACAAAGCGGTCCTTCCGGGAAAGCTTTTTGAATATCTGGCATCTTGGAGGCCGGTTCTCGGTATAGGTCAGACAGATGGGGCAATGTCCATAATCCTCAACACAACCAAGACCGGGCTCGTGCTGGATTGGAATGATGAGATGTCAATCGCCCGTTTCATCGAGTTGTGTTGGCAGAGACATCTCAAAGGTGAGCTGACAGTTGAGGATGCCGATCTTACCCAGTTTACAAGGAAGGAATTGACCCGCAGGATGGCGGCACTTTTTGATCGGGTGACCACCCAAAAAGACTGATCGTCTGCAGATGGATTTAACAAGTGAATGCAAAATGAAATATATGAATAAGACTCTTTTGAAGAATATCGGAATATATGCAGGAATCATCCTGTTCTTTGCCGTGCTGGCCTACGGCTTTGTGCCCCAGGTGCTTGACGGAAAGATTGTGAATCAGAGTGATATATCCGCGTGGAAGGGGATGGCAAATGAGGCGATAAGCCATAACAAGGCAAATCCTGACGACCCTACGGCATGGACGAATTCTATGTTCGGAGGAATGCCTACCACGGCTTTCATCGATGATTTTGACGGAGACTGGACCAAGCAGATCTATAGCTTCCTGATGTCTGGCAAAAGGCCGGCAAGCTACCTTCTGGTGACCTTGGTCGGTGCTTTTCTGCTGATGCTGTCCCTTGGAACCAGCAAGCTTATCGCAGTCGCTGGAGCCATTGCAATGGCGTTCTGTTCATATAATATGCAGATAATCCAGGTCGGTCACAACACCAAGATGCAGGCTATCGCATTCTTCCCGTGGGTTTTGGCAGGTGTGATATTCACTTACAGGGCGGCAATGGGATCCCTCGGCTCCGCTCGGGATGACAAAATGAGCGCTCGGGATGACAAAAAGGGCACTCAGGATGATAAGGATGTCATTTCGACCGAAGTGGAGAAATCCCCATTGAAAAAATGGTTGCCTAAGACTGTTCTGGGTGCGACCTTGTTTGCCCTGGCCTTGAGTATGCAGATCAAGGCAAACCATGTCCAGATCACATATTACCTTGCCATAGTCATATTTACCTATGCCATCGGCCTGTTCATAAGCCTTTGCGTCGATAAGGCGCGCCGTGCCGGAATCGGGAGATTCATGGCTGCTTCGGCCTTGCTGCTTGTAATAGGCTGCGTAGGTATAGCCACGAATGCCAATAAGCTTATTCCTACATACGAATATACTCCTTACACCATGCGTGGCGGTTCCGAACTGTCAGCCGACAGCGAGAGTCATAATGCCAAAGGACTTGACCTTGACTATGCTACGGCATGGTCGTATGGAATAGAGGAAATGCCTAATCTTCTGATTCCGAACTTCAACGGAGGTTCGTCATCTGGTCCACTCGACATGGATTCAGAGACCGGAAAGCTTCTGAAAAGAGCTGGTCAGCCGAACCTGCGCCAGACCCTCAAGCACATGCCTCTCTACTGGGGTCCGCAGCCATTCACTGCCGGTCCAATGTATATGGGAGCCATTTCCATCTTCCTTTTCGTCCTTGGACTGATTCTGTGCAGGGGACGTGAGAAATGGTGGATTCTTGCAGCTACGGTCATCGCAGTTCTGCTTTCGTGGGGAAATCATTTCATGTGGTTCACAAAGCTGTGGTTTGATTATGCTCCGCTTTACAATAAGTTCCGAACGGTATCGATGGCGCTGATCGTGCTGCAGGTGACTGTTCCGATGCTCGGCTTCTATGTTCTGGACAGAGTGATGAAGGAGAAATATTCGCGTAAGGATTTTCTCAAGGCTGGCGGTATCGCATGGGCGGTGACGGCAGGATTCTGTCTTATTTCGGCCATAATGCCAGGAGTTGCAGGAACGTTTACGGGAAGCGTGGACGCCGGTCAGCCGGATGTACTTGTTGACGCCCTTGTCGCTGACAGGCAGGATATCATGATAAAGGATGCATGGAGGTCATGCGCGTTCATAACCATAATCTTCGCCCTTCTTTTCTGGGCTTTCCAGACACCTAAGATCGACGCAGTAGGACCTCAGGGCTCCTTTGTGCGCAAGGGGAGAATGATGATTACAGGCGCTGCCGTTGTTCTTCTTGTCTTCCTGGACCTTGTACCGGTAGGCAAAAGATATCTCAACAAGGAACATTTCGTGACCCCAAAGGACTTCTCGGCCGCTTATGACCCACGTCCTGTGGACGAAATCCTTTTCGAAGACGATGACCCTGATTTCCGCGTCCTCGACATCAGCGTCAACACATTCAACGATGCCATCACCAGCTATCATCACAAGACCATCGGAGGTTACAGCCCTGTCAAGATGCAGAGATATCAGGACCTCATAGATAGATATATCACTAAGGAAATCAGACAGTTATACGATGTTGTCGGCAATGCGGCGACCGTGCAGGAGGTGGAGGACAATATGCCGTATATGAAGGTTGTATCCGCTCTGAACGGTAAATATGTGATTCTTGGAGGCGAGTATCCGCCTGTTTCCAATCCGTACGCTATGGGTAACTGCTGGTTCGTGGATTCGGTCAGGATTGCTGCTACTCCTGATGATGAGATCGGTCTGCTTGCCGACACTGATCTCCGCACTACGGCTGTCATCGGCGAGGACTTCGCCTGGGCATATGAATCAGGTGTCTTTGAAGCACAAAGGCCGGAGGAGTCTGAAAATTATCCGGAGAGAGGTCCCGGCTTCCGTCAGGACGCCATATTCCTTAACAGTTATGCTCCGAACGAACTTCGTTATACTTTCAGCACGGCTCGCGAAAGGGCTGCAGTCTTCAGCGAAATCTATTATCCGAAAGGCTGGAAGGCGTGGATAGAGCCGGTGGGAACATATGGTGAGGTAAAGAACGGACATTATGTACCGACACCGGATGCCCGGCCGCTTGAGCTCTTCCGTGCGGACTGGATGCTCAGAGGAGCTATCGTTCCGGAGGGCGAAGGCGAACTCATCATGCGTTTCGAGCCGGATTCATATCAGGTCGGCGAGAACATCTCCCGCGCCAGCTCGATATTCCTTATTCTCCTGCTGCTTCTGTCTGTAGCAGGTGCATGTTTCGGTCGCTGTTCCCGACCAGCTTAAAGATTGGTGACACTCCTGGTCTGCAGAATTTCTGTCAGGTCGAGAACGTTTCAGTTTCAAAATTTTCGGAAATCGGCGGAATTTGATAAATTTGCAGATTGCGTGTGCAGGTAAGCCAACGCAGGAAAACAGAATTTATATGGCAGAGAAGAAACCGACCGAAACCCCGATGATGAAGCAGTTCTTCGCCGTGAAGGCGGAGCATCCGGAGGCTGTGCTTCTGTTCAGGTGCGGCGACTTTTACGAAACTTACGGAGATGACGCCCTGACGGCAAGCAAGGTGCTGGGAATCGTGCTTACAAAGCGCTCCAGTGCCACTCCGGGGGCGATACCGATGGCCGGATTCCCTTATCATTCACTTGAAACTTATCTCCCGAGGCTTGTCCGCGCCGGTTATAAGGTTGCGGTCTGCGACCAGCTGGAAGACCCTAAGCTTACAAAGAAGATAGTCAAGCGTGGCATCACCGAACTTGTGACCCCGGGTGTGGCTTTCAACGAGCAGCTGCTCGAGCAGAAGGAGCATAATTACATCGCCGGCCTTACCTTCCATAAAGACAGATGCGGTGCAGCATTCCTTGATGTTTCCACCGGAACCTTTCAGGTGGCGGAGGGAAGCCTCGACTATATAGGAACCCTTCTCAGCTCTTTTGCGCCGAAGGAACTTCTTGTGCCGCGCGGGTATGAGAAAGGCGTCAGAGAGCGTTACGGGGACGGATTCTATATCTCTACACTTGAAGAGTGGGCATTTGTATATGAAAGCTCAGTCGAAAGGCTCAAAAGGCAGCTCAGGGTGGATTCCCTCAAGGGTTTTGCAATCGACAGTTTCCCTCTAGGAGTTACTTCTGCCGGTGCCCTCCTTGTCTATCTGGAGCAGACCCAGCACAAGGAACTGACGAATATCTGTTCTATTTCCAGAATCGATGAAGGCGACTTCGTCTGGATGGACCGTTTCACTTTCCGCAATCTCGAGATATTTGCTTCTACTGCAGGAAAGGAGGGAACATCTCTTGTCGAGGTGATGGATAAATGTTCTTCTCCAATGGGCGCCCGTCTTCTCCGCACATGGCTCGCGATGCCAGTGATGGACCTGAGGGAGCTGGAGGACAGATATGCCGTAGTCCAGCATTTTGTTGACTCTCAGGATGACCTGATGCGTCTGCAGACCATGATAGGGGACATCGGTGACCTTGAAAGAATAATATCCAGGGCTGCGGCGGGAAAGATAATGCCGCGCGAGGTGATGCAGCTCCGTCGCGGACTCAGCCAGACAGAACCTATAATCAGACTATGTAGAGGAAGGGGAGTCGAGGCTCTTGATGAACTTATCGCAAAGATGGGAGACTGTGCAGAACTCCTTGAATATCTGGGACGTACGATGCACCCTGAGACGGCTGCTGCTCTCGGAAAGGGAGATGTGATCGCTTCAGGAGTCAATGAAGAGCTTGATGAATTGAGAAAGATCGCGCGCCATGGAAAGGAATATCTCCTCGAAGTGCAGCAGCGTGAGATCGAGCGTACCGGAATATCCTCTCTCAAGATAGGCTTCAACAATGTCTTCGGATATTACCTCGAGGTGCGCAACACATACAAGGACAGTGTTCCTGAGGAATGGATAAGGAAGCAGACCCTTGTCAACGCGGAACGTTATATCACAGAGGAACTGAAGGAGTACGAGCAGAAGATTCTGGGAGCGGAAGAAAGGATATATGCCCTTGAGGCTCAGATATATTCAGAGCTTGTGGCAAGGATTCAGGCGAATATTTCGATGATTCAGAAGAACTGCCGCATCCTTGCGCGTCTGGACGTGCTTTCCGGCTTTGCCGACCTGGCGGTAAGCAACAATTATTGCCGTCCGAAGATGAATGACAGCAAGGTCATTGACATCATGCAGGGACGTCATCCGGTCATCGAGACCATGATGCAGGCTGGCGAGGAATTCGTTCCAAATGACATATATCTTGACAATGAAAAACAGCAGGTGATAATCCTTACCGGTCCAAATATGGCCGGAAAATCGGCTCTGCTGAGGCAGACGGCGCTTATAGTGCTTATGGCTCAGGTGGGCTCTTTCGTGCCTGCAGCAGCCGCAGAAATAGGCTTCTGCGACAAGATATTCACCCGCGTGGGAGCATCTGACAATATATCGCGCGGCGAATCTACCTTTATGGTCGAGATGCTGGAGACTTCGATGATCCTTCATAATCTGTCCTCTCGTTCGCTGGTGCTTCTCGATGAGATAGGACGAGGAACATCGACTTATGACGGTATGTCCATAGCACGTGCGATTGTCGAATATATTCACGAATGGGGCGATGGAGCCAAGACTCTTTTCGCCACCCACTACCACGAGCTGAATGACCTCGAAGACATTTATGCGAGGGTAAAGAATTTCCATATAGCAGTCAAGGAAGTCGGCAAGAACGTGATCTTCCTGCGCAAACTGATGGAAGGCGGAGTTGCGCACAGCTTCGGTCTTCATGTCGCGAGGATGGCCGGCATGCCTAAGCAGGTGCTCGAATCGGCGGAAAAGACTCTTGAATCATTGGAGAAAGGAAATCCTCAGGTTGTGGTAAAATCAGCCTCCAAGAAGCCTCACACCGTGAAACCGCACAATGTGCGTGAGGGAAGGATCGAGAGTGACGGCTCTCTTCAGCTTTCTTTCTTCCAGCTTGAAGACCCTCTTCTGTCTTCGCTCAAGGAAGAACTCGACAAGGCTGACCTCAACAATATGACACCTCTTCAGGCATTCGACCTGCTGAGGAATATGAAGGAACAGTTGGGAATCTGATTAATAACACAATCGATATGAAGAAACTTATTACCATTTGCGCGTTGGCGGTGATGACTGTCTTTGCCATGGCTGCGCCTAAGACTTACGGACTTTTTTCGCCGAACGGCAAGATCACAGTTTCTGTAGAAACGGGAGAGAATCTGACTTATACTCTTTATCATGGTGAGGATCTTATCGTCGATAAGTCCGAGATCCAGATGGTCCTGGCTGATGGAACAGTCTATGGCGGCGCTCAGAAGAAGAATCCGAAAGTTTCAATGAAGTCGGTAGACCAGAAACATGTTCCGGTGCTGTACAAGAAGTCGGAGATCGTAGACCGCTACAATGAAATGACTCTCAAATATAAGGACTATTCGGTCGTGTTCCGTGCGTATGATGAAGGTGTGGCTTACCGTTTCATCTCGCATGCGACTGAGCCGTTCAAGGTCATGGACGAGCTTGCGGAGTTCAACTTCGCTCAGGAGTGGAATTGCTGGGTACCTTATGTGGACTCACGCACAAAGACCGATGTAGGTCGTTTCTGGAGTTCTTTCGAGAACACATATAACTATCTTCCGGTATCTAGGTGGGACAGCAAGGAACTCGTATTCCTTCCTTTTATGGCTGACGGTCCCAACGGCAAGAAAATCGTCATTACTGAGGCTGATCTGATGAACTATCCGGGAATGCTTCTCTGCAACACAGACGGAGACAGCAAGATTGAGAATATCTTTGCTCCTGTACCGAAGACTGTAAAGCAGGGTGGTCATAATGAACTTCAGATGGTGGTTCAGGAATATGAAGATTACATAGCGGAGTTCGACAGCGGCTGTTCTTTCCCTTGGAGGGTGATCACCATATCCGAGAACGATGCCCAGATGACTGACAACGACATGGTCTGGAAACTCGCTACTCCTGCTGATCCTGCAAAGGACTGGAGCTGGGTGAAGCCGGGAAAGGTAGCTTGGGACTGGTGGAATGCCTGGAATCTATATGGTGTGGACTTCCGCGCAGGTATCAATAACGACACTTACAAGTACTACATCGATTTTGCGTCAAAGAACGGAATCGAGTATGTGATTCTTGATGAGGGGTGGGCGGTGAACAAGAAGGCAGACCTTTTCCAGGTGATTCCTGAAATCGACCTTCAGATGCTTGCCGACTATGCGGCAGAACGTAACGTAGGTCTCATCCTGTGGGCTGGTTACTGGGCTTTCGACCGCGACATGGAGAAGGTCTGCGAGCACTACAGCAAGATGGGTATAAAGGGCTTCAAGGTGGACTTCATGGATAGAGATGACCAGTATATGGTTGATTTCCACCGCAGAGCTGCTGAAATGTGCGCGAAGTACAATATGATGGTGGACTTCCATGGTACATATAAACCTACAGGTCTCCACAGGACTTATCCAAATGTGGTGAATTACGAGGGTGTGCACGGTCTTGAGCAGATGAAGTGGGATACTCCTGAAACAGATCAGGTCACCTATGACGTCACTATTCCTTTCATCCGCATGGTGGCAGGTCCTTTCGACTACACTCAGGGAGCAATGCGCAATGCAACAAAGAGGAACTATCGTCCGGTGAACACAGAGGCTATGAGCCAGGGAACACGCTGCCGTCAGCTTGCTGAGTTCGTAATCTTTGATTCTCCGTTCAGCATGTTGTGTGACTCACCTTCCAACTATATGTCGGAGCCGGAGTGCACCAGGTTTATTGCTGAGATTCCGGAGGTATGGGATGAAACAAAGGCTCTTGACGGTAAGGTCAGTGACTATGTCGTGATGGCTCGCCGCAGCGGAGAGACCTGGTATGTAGGAGCAATGACTGACTGGACAGCACGCGATATGGAAGTGGATCTTTCATTCCTTCCTGCGGGCAACTATCAGATCGAGATATTCCAGGACGGAATCAATGCCGATCGTGCTGCACGCGACTACAAACGTACTGTCAGCGACTTCACTCCAGGCAAGGTAAATATTCACATGGCTCCTGGCGGAGGATGGGTGGCCATCATTACAAAGAAATAATCATGGAATTACCTTTTGCGCTCAAGGAGGAGCTCGACAAGGCAGACCTCAACAATATGACACCTCTTCAGGCATTCGACCTGCTGAGGAATATGAAGGAACAATTTGGAATATGAGGCAGAAATTATTTATATTTGTTCTGATGCTCCTGCTGCCGCTTGTGAAAGTTCGCGCGCAGGAAGATGTTCTTGCTTTCTGGAGTACGATGACCATAAACAAGTCTTTCGGACAGGATAAGAAATGGAGCGTTGGTCTCATGCATGAGTACCGTCACAATATCCACGAAGGGGTGTCGCAGACTGCTCAGTATTTTGTACGTCCGTCAGTATCCTGCAAGGTGAAGCCGTGGCTGAAGCTGCAGTACCAGATGGACCTGGCAGCTTACCCGTCGTCAGGATTTCAGTGGAGGTTCATTCCGGAGGTGACCTTCTCTCATCAGGTCGGAGACTTTACATTTGCCTACAGGCAGAGGGTCATGACTTCGTGGAAGGTGAAGGCAGGTACGAATTCGACGGTACTGCGTTCGAGGGCAAAGGTAGACTACAGGATTCCGAAGACTCCGCTGTCTATGCATTTCGCTTTCGAACCTTACTGGTGTGATTTCGGAAGTGCGGTGAAGAATGGATTTGCATGGTTTCAGAAGGCACGTTGGTATGGGGGATTCAACATCAAGGTCACCGACCACCTGACCGTCTCTCCTCAATACATCTGTCAGGCCTACCATAACCGGAAAGGAAGATATGCGAGGAGGACATATGATGACCATGTGATATATATGACCTTCAGCATCAGATTATAACGTGTAAAATTAACCACAAAATAAAGACACAATGAAAAAGATTCTTATGGTTGCCCTTTCATTTGCGGCAGCATTCAGTGCATCGGCACAGATTACATATCCTGACAATGCAAATAAGGATATGATCCGTCATTCAATGCGTTCAACCAGAGCAGGTCGTACTGAGATCATTCTCCCTCAGGTGAACGGATACAACATCTACAAGGTAGATCTTCATACTCATTCTGTTTTCTCTGATGGAAGTGTCCTTCCTGAATACAGAGTCAAGGAAGCTTGGGCAGATGGTCTTGATGCCATGGCTGTTACCGAGCACATAGAGTACAGAAGACAGGAAACAAAGATGCTTGAGTACCTTGAGGACTATGCAAAGAAAGGTGAAGAGATTGCAAATCATAACATCATAACTGAACCGGCTGACAAGAGAGGCATCAGGGTAGATCTCAATTATGCTGTGGAACTTTCTCAGAAAGCGGCGGAGCCCTATGGACTTCTTATAATCCCTGGTACTGAGATCACACGTCAGCCTCAGCAGATCGGACACTACAATGCTCTCTTCACAACAGACAACAATACGATTTATGATCCGGATCCTCTCCAGGCTCTCCGCAATGCGAAGGCTCAGGGCGCTCTCGTTCAGCACAATCATCCGGGTTGGACAAGAAAGAGCCTTGACATGCCTGAGTTTGAGGTTCAGGCTTATGGTGAAGGTCTCATCGACGGAATCGAGACCATGAACGGTAGCGAGTTCTATCCAAAGGCAATCGAGCGTGCAAAGGAACTCGGACTTTTCGTGTCGGCAAACACCGATATCCACGGAACAACCGCAATGGATTATGAAGGCGTTGAAGGCGGCCGAAACATGACTTTCATCTTTGCTAAGGAAAAGACTCTTCCTGCAATGCGTGAGGCTCTTGAAGCTTGCCGTACTCTTTCATATGCTTTCGGAAATCTTGCTGGTGACGAGCAGCTTCTTAAGGACTTCTTCCTTGCATCAGTGAAGTTCGAACCTATAATGAAGGATTACAAGGACCGTCAGATCTTCTCAATAACCAACACGACGTCGATTCCGTTTGCGTTCCGTATCGGTGGTGGAAATGTGGTCTGGCTTGACCCGTTCACAACCATCACAGCCAAGACAAACACGGTCAGGATCACTGTAGAGAACATGTGGTACGGTGTTGACAAGCATCCGGTAGTAGAAATTAAATTTTAACATATATGGAATTACCTTTTGCAGAATCCTGGAAAATCAAGATGGTGGAGCCTCTGCGCAAGAGTACACGCGAGGAGCGTGAGCAGTGGATCCGCGAGGCAGACTACAATCTCTTTCAGCTGAAATCCGATCAGGTCTACATCGACTGTCTGACGGATTCCGGTACCGGTGCAATGAGTGACCGCCAGTGGGCTGCGATGATGATGGGAGACGAGAGTTATGCGGGCTCATCCTCTTTCTTCATGCTCAAGGACACGATCAACCGTATCACCGGATTTGAATATGTTATTCCTACACATCAGGGTCGCGCAGCAGAAAACGTGCTTTTCAGCCATCTGGTCTCAGCCGGCTCGATTGTGCCTGGAAATTCTCACTTCGACACCACGAAAGGACATATTGAAAGCCGCAAGGCTTTTGCCGTGGACTGTACTGTCGACGAGGCCAAGGACACCCAGCTTGAGGTGCCGTTCAAGGGAAATGTAGATCCGGTCAAGTTGGAAAAGGTGCTTGCAGAAAATGCAGACAAGGTGCCGTTCATCATAGTGACCATCACCAACAACACAGCCGGAGGACAGCCGGTTTCTATGGAGAATCTCCGTCAGGTCCGTGCGATCGCAGACAAATATGGCAAGAGGGTCATCTATGACTCTGCGCGTTTTGTCGAGAATGCGTATTTCATCAGGACCCGCGAAGAAGGCTATGCAGACAAGACCATCAAGGAGATATGCAAGGAGATGTTCTCTTATGCTGACGGCATGACCATGTCTTCCAAGAAGGACGGTCTCGTCAATATGGGAGGTTTCATCGCCACCAGGCACGAAGACTGGTATGAGGGTGCCAAGAGGTTCTGCATACCTTTCGAGGGCTATCTTACATATGGCGGTATGAACGGACGTGACATGGCGGCTCTCGCTGTGGGACTTGATGAAAACACCGAGCTGGACAATATAGAGACGCGCATACGTCAGGTTCAGTATCTTGCAGCCCGTCTCGACGAGTTCGGAATACCTTACCAGCGTCCGGTAGGAGGACATGCGATTTTCGTTGATGCCGACAAGGTGCTTGACCAGATTCCTAAAGAGGAGTTCCCGGCTCAGACTCTTGCCATCGAACTTTATCTGGAGGCTGGTATACGTGGTTGCGAGATCGGATATATTCTTGCCGACCGCGACCCTGTCACCAGAGAAAACCGCTTCGGCGGTCTTGACCTTCTGCGTCTGTGCATCGCCCGCCGTGTGTACACCAATAACCATATGGATGTGATAGCTGTTGCTCTCAAGAACGTCTTTGACCGTCGTCATGAGATCACGCGCGGTGTCAGGATCGTATGGGAGACTGAGCTGATGAGGCACTTCACGGTCAAGCTTGAAAGACTCTGATAAGTTTAAATGTATATTTCAGGAAGGCAGCGACTTTGAACAGTTTGCTGCCTTTTTGCTTTTTTGGAATAAAATGATTTCCTTTGTATTGCTTTAATAGGCTATTAAATAATCAATTTGATACTAACTAAATCTAAACCTTATGTCAAATAACAGCAGATTTTCCAACCTCATCCGCAAGGAAGACTGGCTTTCGGTGTGGATCGGTGCAATTGTGATAATCGTATGTTCGGTTGCAGTGCTTACAGGCTGGTTTGATGTGTCAGCATTAAGTTTCAAGACCTGGACAGTCGGAGAGGCGCTTTCTGACAAAGATGCCGCAAAGGTTGTTCCTTTAATGGAACAGTTGGGATCATGGGGATTCTGGGTAAGATGTTTCAAGACAATAATCGCTCTGGGACTGCTCTTTGGAATCGGCGTCAAACTTCAGGGCGAAAAGCTCAGGAACTTCATCCCGGCTTTTCTTATGCTTTTTGTCATAGCTGTCGTTGTCCGCATGGTCAGTGCGGAGTTCACGCTCAAGCGTTATCTGGAGTGGGCTTTCTGGGCTCTGTTGATAGGTCTTGTTATTGCTAACACTGTCGGTGTTCCGAAATGGCTTAAGCCGGCTATCAGGACAGAATTCTACATCAAGACCGGTCTTGTGATTTTCGGTTTCTCCGTGCTTTTCTCCAATATTGCCAAGTTTGGCCTTTATGGTCTTGGAATCGCATGGGGCGTCACCCCGATCGTAATCATCTTCATGTGGTGGTTCGGTAATAAAGTGCTCAAGATCACCAACAAGCCTTTGCTGATAACACTATCAGCTGCCACTTCTGTCTGCGGAACCTCTGCTGCAATTGCAACTGGTGCCGCTTCCGGAGCAAAGAAGGAAGACCTGTCAGTAGCAATCTCCATCTCCATCATCTTTACCATTTTGATGATGGTTTTCGAGCCTATGATAATCGAGTGGACCGGCATGGGTCAGATCATGGGTGGCGCTTTGATCGGTGGTACGGTAGATTCTACTGGAGCCGTTGTGCTTGCGGGTAGTGCACTAGGTCCTGAAGCAGAGCAGGTAGCATCTCTTGTAAAGATGATTCAGAATATTCTGATCGGATTCATCGCTTTCTTTGTAGCAATATTCTTCGCAAGAAAAGTGGACAAGAGCGGTAAATCAGAGGTAGGAGCATCGGAGATCTGGCACCGTTTCCCTAAATTCATCCTTGGCTTCATGATCGCTTCTATTATTGCATCCATTGTCTTTGTTCCAGTGTTTGGAGCAGAAAAGACAAGTGCAGTAAACAAGGCCTTGGGCCAGTATAAGGATTGGGCATTTGTTCTTGCGTTTACTTCCATCGGTCTTGACACCAATTTCAAGAAGATCGCGAAGAGCATGCAGGGAGGAAAAGTCCTTTGGCTGTACATCATCGGTCAGACATTCAACATTATTCTTACGTTTGCCGTAGTATGGCTTCTTCTTTCAGGAAAGATATTCCCTCAGCCTGACATCAAGACCTTTACCGATAAGGAAGAGAAGATAAAGGCAAAGAAAGAGATGGCAGCTCCAGTGCAGCAGCCTGCAGAACCGGCAGTAGATTTTGTGGAAGCCGGGAAAGCAGTCGAGAATGCTCAGGCATCTTCAGGTAACTGATAATGAAATTCAATAAAAAGATATTATACAAGACAGTCACTGTCATCATGATGGTGACTGTCATCATTATAGCCGCATATATCATGATCAATCGCCTTGGATTGATTGAAGGTTATGACTTCGGTGGTGGAGCATATTATTATGTGGATATTCCGGAGTTCGAGAAGATCGTTGATGAGGACGCCTTTCGGACCACAGTCCCTGTGTGGGTGCATGTCGTCCTTTTTATCGCCTGGGGCTGGCTTATGTGGCGTCTATGGCTTTGGTTAGATAATTAATTTATCTATATTTGTGCAGATTAGCTCTGCACGATGGAACGAAACAACAATATCGAAAAACGTATATTATGGGTCGCTGAACGCCTTTTTCTGGAAAAGGGGTTCAGCGGCACTTCTACTACGGAGATCGCAAAGGCTGTGGGATGCAACCAGGCCTTGATTCATTATTACTTCAGAACCAAGGAAAAACTTTTCTGGGACATCTTTGCTCCGAAGATGGAGCAGGTCGTGGAGTATCTGGATGCCCCTCTTGACAATGGCGCCGATTTTTTCGAGAGAATCACCAACATCATAGATTTCTATTTCGGAATGCTGGAGCTTGACGAGCGTCTTGCACCTTTCATTGTCAACGAACTCATCATGTCGCCTTCCCGTTGGGAATTCTTTCGCGAACGGTTCCTGCGCAGCGAAAGCCGCAGCCGGGCGTTCGTCAAATTCGAGAAGATGGTCGAGGAAGAAGTCGAGGCCGGCAGAATACGTAATGTTCAGGCGATCGATCTGCTTCTCGACATCATGTCTTTGTGTCTTTCGACATTTATTGTCGCCCCTATGGGCTATGCAAGAGGCGAGTGCGATTCAAACGCAAGAAAAGAATACCTCCAGCACAGAAAGGAGGCAGTCACCATTCTTGTGCTGAAGGGTATATCTGTGTAAAAACAAGTCTTAAGCAGTAATTCCTGCCAGCTTTTCTGCCAGGGAAATGAATGCCAGTCCGTCCGGACGGCTGGAAAGGGCAGCCGGTTCGCCGCTGTCTCCTCCTTCGCGTATGCTCTGTACGATAGGGATCTGTCCCAGAAGAGGAATCTGATACTTCTCTGCCATTCTGCTGCCGCCATCCTTTCCGAAAAGATAGTATTTTTCGTCAGGATGCTCTGCCGGAGTGAACCATGCCATGTTTTCCACGAGTCCGAGAATAGGCTTGTTCACGCTTTCGTTGCGGAACATGTTGAC
>JAFQGK010000017.1 GCA_017398335.1 Bacteroidales bacterium
AACTCTTCATTGTATATTATAATATAATTCTTAGCTTGTCTCTGACACTCTCAATTCTTTCAAAAGAATCAACGCTTCTCGATAAATTGTTTTTCTCGGTACTTGCTTCTTGTACAGTAAAACAGTCTTTTCAATGAACTTGTCTTGCCAAACTTGAGGTTTGTTGTACCCCGTTTTTCGTTTGGGATTGCAAAGGTACGACTTTTTTCTTTACCTCCAAATTTTTCTCAACTTTTTTTACAACTTTTTTTTACAACTTTTTTAACGAAAAAATCAGCCGAAATTCATAATCAGCTGATCCTCAAAGAAATATATTCTTAACAAATTCTAAGCATTTTTCATGAAATTTATCGAGATATCCTGAATTTGAACCCAAGCATATCCAGTCCGTCATGAATTTCCTGATTTTTCATAAAAAGATTCCAAAGAAGACCTGTACGATAATTCTCGATCATGATTACAATCGGTCCCTGGTCAATGGCAAGGTATGAAGTCGAGAACCATTCCTCGCTGAGGTTGAATGCATCATGGAAGCCATATTCACCAAACATCCTGTCCCCTAATATATAATAATAGTAATGGAGAGCATTCATACTCTCTGCCGGGGTATACGGAAAAGAAGACAAAGCAGCTGTCGGCGCAATTGTTCCATAATCCTCGGTCGGAGAAGATGCAGCATATCCTCCTGGGATATCACTCGCAGTAAGTCCCCATACATTCCGGCCATACCCTGACCACCCTTTCGGATTTTCCACACAATACTTATAATTGATCTTTGTCTGAGCAACATTCTGCTTCCAATAATCGGCATATGAATCAGAAAGTCCTCTAGGATCAAGCCCGAGGAAAGAATATTGGGCGAAGAACAGAGGTCCGCCATAATCAGGCCCGAGCGGCAATTCCAGATTAAAGTATTTACTGCCATTAGCCATAGCTCCGTCGCGTGCCCATCCTCTGTTATATACTTCCCTATCGATCGGATATGTAGGAGAGGAGGCGGCCAGGACATAGACGATCAGTCCCTCATTCCAGCCACTGACCGGAAGGTCCATCTCCCACCCGAAATCCGGCGACCAATGCCAATACAGAACATCCTTGCCGTTGGTATACCAGTTCCACTCGACAGTCTTCCAGATATTCCCTATTCCATTCCTGATCGCAGTCTCCACAGGATCGGAAGAATCGAAATACTGTCTTACGGCAAGAAGTCCCTGCAGGAGCAGAGCAGTCTCGACAATATCGCCACCATTATCTTTCGGGCTGAATGCCAATGCCTCGCCTGTATTCCCGTCCATCCAATGAGGAAAGGCTCCATGAAATCTTTCGGCCTTATCTCCAAGAAAAGTCACGATTTTCAGCAACCTCTCTGCAGCCTGCTGGCGCGTAACAAATCCACGTTCGACCGCAACCGGAAATGTCATGACACCGAAACCGGAACCTCCGGTCGTAACGATATCCCCCGAACCGGTACGTTCCCTTGCAAGACCGGAAACCGGATGGGCATAATCCCAGAAATATCCGAACGTCTTCTCTTGTACAAGGGTAAGAAGCTCAGCATCAGTCATATAAGTCAAGCCACACACAGATTGGCCTACTGCGTCTACACAGGAACATTTGCAGGAGCTGAACACTGCAGATGTGATAAGAATAAAAAACAGACGTTTCATATCATAGATTTTAATAGCCCGGATTCTGTTCCAGATTCGGATTCAGCTGCCGCTGGTTGGCAGGAATCGGGAAGAGATTGTTCTTCCCCTCGACATATCCCTTGCCGGCAAGCACGGAGGCCGCCTGCCCCGTACGGACCAGGTCGAAGAAACGGTCCTCCTCCATAGCGAATTCGGCCCTGCGTTCATCCCATACGTCCTGAAGAGTCACTCCGGAAAGCCTCTGAAGCTGAGCCCTGTCACGCACGATATTCACTGCATCTGCAGCAGAAAGTCCGCTTTTCCCCGGAACTGCCCCGTTCAGAAGAGCTTCAGCGTACATAAGTAGGACATCTGAGTACCTGAGTATCCTCACATTATGATCAAATCCGTAGCCGTTATAACTCCAGTTATTATAATAAGAAGGAGTGTAGCATTTGCCGTTATAAACAGGATTCGTGCATGTCGAAAGTATCTCATCACCTTCAGGAGTTATCGTACCACGATACAAAAGGGTAGTTGCCGGACGGACAACTTCATTACGCAAGCGATAAAAAGCTATCAGATCCTCACTAGGAGTACAGAATCCCCATCCCTGCAGGTTGGCTGGAGAGTTGCCGCGTGGTCCCTGTACATAGGCATATTCCAGATAAGGAGCGTCACCCATTATGTTGCCAAGTGTCGAACTCTGGATCTCGAACAAGGATTCCTTGCTGTTTTCGCCGTCAATGGAGAAAACTTCACGAAAGTCCGCCAACAGACCGAAACGGCCGGAAGTGATGATGTCATCTGCAAGCGCAGCCACCTCATTCCACTGTCCGGCATACATCATTGCCTTGGCTTTCAATGCTTTAGCAGTATAGACCGTAATCCTTCCTGCATCAGACTTAGGATAGGAGACAGGCAACACGGATACAGCATAATCCAGGTCTTCGGCAATGAAATCATATATTTCAGCCGCTTCCGCCTGCTTCAACGACGCAAGTTCTTCCGATGAAAGCACAGCATCCACCAACGGCACCCTTCCGAATGCCCTGACCAGATTGAAATACGCATAAGCACGTATGGTCCTTGCCTCACCTTCACACCGGTCTATATTGACACGGGTTTCCGCATTCTGAATAGCCTCACGGAAAAGAGGCATCTGGGATATGGCATTATTGGCTGCACTTATTATCGAATAATATCCTGTCCATAAATCATTTACGATATAATTCGACGCATCGTAAGTAAAATTGTCAATGGCCTGGGCTGAAGGATTGTCCTCCGGCGAAGACCCCTTGTCTGCATTGTCCGACGTAATTTCAAACATACATATATACGGAAAGGAATGTGCATTTCCCGACCTGAGACTGGCGTATGCCGCACTCACAGGCTTGAATATGTTTTCTGCCTTGGAATAGTCTATACCCTCGGCCGGGGTCGTTCCCTCCGGTCTGATATTCAGGAAATCGGAGCAGGACGTTGCAATTAAAGTGAGTAGAATAAAAATATACCGTTTCATAACTGTCACATTGATTTTAGAACGACATTTTAAGTCCGAGAGTATATATTGCCTGCATCGGATAAGTGGATGTATCCACACCCGTAGCTATCGGTGAGCCGCTTATTTCAGGAGTAAAGCCGTTGTAGCGGAAATACGTATAAGGGCGCTGTGCTGTCAAGGATACACGTAAACCGCTCATCCACCGCACATTACGAAAAGTATATCCAACCTGCACATTCTGTATCCTTATATATGAGGCATCCTCAACAAAAAACGAATTCGCCTGCTGGACATAGGCTGAATTATATGCAGCTGCGGAAGGATACGTATCGGACGGACGGTCCGGTCTCCACGCATTGCGGTAGAAATCAAGATCATAATTGCCATCCGTGTAGACATCCCTGTTCATTCTCTTGGCATTCAGCACCTTGTTTCCGAGCTGTCCCTGAAATGATATCGAGAAATCGAGGTTCTTCCATATAAACCCGAAGTCGAATCCGCCGGTCAGCCAAGGGACAGGACTTCCAAGATAAGTCTTGTCCTCCTCATTGATGACACCATTACCATCTATATCCCTATACTTGAAATATCCAGGGCCTTTCACCTCCTGCTGCACCGGATATGCTTCTGCTTCCGCATCCGAAGCAAAGACTCCGTCTATTTCATATCCCCAGAAGGATCCGATAGGATAGCCTTCCAAAGTCCTGGTCGAATAGCTGCCCCTGACGCTTGCTCCCGGGATATAATCCCTTCCGTCAAGATTCAGTACCTTATTTGAAACAGTCGTCAGATTCATGCCTAAGCTATATGAAAAATCTTCGCCCGCCATATCCTGCCATCTCAAGGAAAGTTCCACTCCGGAATTTCTGACATTTCCGTTGTTACTGAGGAGTTCCGCCACACCTCCACCAGTCGCTATAGGAACATAAAAGACCACATTGTCAGTTGTCCTGTGGTAATAATCGACCTCACCGCTGAGCCGGCTGCCAAGAAAGGTAAAATCCAGTCCGACATCATACTCGCTCACAACCTCCCACCTCAGGAAGTTCTGAAGCACAGTCTGGGCTCCGATACCGTCCACAAGACTATCTCCGAAGACTCCGGATACAGCCGTACCTGTGCTTCCGAGTATTACGGTCGAATTGGCAGGGACTGAATCATTGCCAAGCTGACCCCAGCTTGCACGCAGCTTAAGGTAGTCCACAATGCTTTGACCGGACATGAACGGTTCGGATGTCAAGACCCAGCCAAGTCCCACAGACGGGAAAAATCCCCATTTCCTGTTATACTTGGAACTACCATCCGCCCTGAATGTAAACGTTGCCAGGTAGCGGTCCGCATAATTATATGTACCCCTTGTAAAGAAGGAGACGCCATGATAAAGATATGGAGCAGGGCTTGTGTCGGTTATGGACTGATTGGCTGACGAACCGTTGGAAATATACATGGCCTGACTGTCATAGCCTGGGACGCTTACGGCAGATCCGTTCATCGCAGTAAAGCGTTCTATCCTTACAGACTGTCCGAGCATAGCAGTAAAATTATGATTGCCGATCTTGTCGGCATATGTTACAGTATTGTCAAGAATATGCCTGTCGCGCTGGCCGAATATCTTCGTAAGCGACGAGACCGACACACCCTGAGAGCCTCCGACAAAGTACTCAGGCACATACCCCTGAGTCCTATAGGTCTGGAAATCAAGATTATAGGACGACTTCACATTCAGCTTATCTCCCAGGAAGTTCAACTGTGCATAAGTTGAGAATATAAGATTCGTGCCCTTCTCCTTATTATCGACATATTGAGCCACAGCATATGGATTTGCATAAGAGTTGCCGAAACCATAGAGTTGCGGTGAATCATACTTCACCGGGTAGGCCGACTTGTTTGAATCATTATAGACATCATACACCGGAGGATTGACGAATGCCTGGAAGAATGCATTATTGTCCGAACTTGTTCTCGTATAGCGCGACACAAGAGCATTGACCCCGACATCCAGCCACGTAGTGACCGTCTGGTCCAGACGTGCCCTGAAATTGAGTCGGTCATATCCGTTTTCAGCCGCAAGAATGCCTTCCTGATTGAAATATGACATTCCCAAAGAATAATTTGTCCTGTCAGTGGCACCGGAGACATCAAGTGAATGATTATGAATCAACGCATTACGCAACAATATGGAATACCAGTCAGTACTTGCCGGAAACTGAGACGGATCTTTCGGCACATATCCACCTACAGAAGCGTTCGCCTCATTAAGCATTTCCACATATTGATTCCTGTCGGCAAGTTTCATCACATTGACAGGCACCTGCACGCCGGCATAGCCGTCATATGTGATGCTTGTCCTGCCAGCCACACCTCTTTTTGTCGTTATAATCACCACTCCGTTGGCAGCACGGACACCGTATATAGCTGATGCCGAGGCATCTTTCAACACAGTCATATCCTGAATGTCGTTCGGAGATATGAAGTCCAGATTATCGACAAAGACCCCGTCAACGATATAAAGAGGCTGCGCATAATCACCGATTGATCCCATTCCCCTGATCTTGACCGTAGGAGAAGAGCCAGGCACGCCACTGCCGATCACCTGCACACCCGCAACACGTCCTTGCACGGCTGCCAAGGGGTTCGGAGACAGATTCCTGCTGAGTTCTTCACCCTTGATATTTACTATCGGAGCTGTAAGGTCCTTGGATTTCTGCGTTCCGTATCCTACAACGATCGTTTCCTCCAGCATCTGCGCATCTGAATCCATCACGACATCGATCCTGCTCCGCCCTTGCACCGGGATCATCTGCTCCTTGAAGCCGATACAGGTAAAAAGAAGCGATGCATCCTTGGGAACATCTATGGAATATTCACCTTCCGCATCTGTGGTAGTTCCACGGTTGCTGTCCTTGTGCAGCACGAACACTCCCGGAAGAGGTTCTCCATCGGCATCTGTAACCTTTCCTCTGACTGTCACATCCTCAGCACGGGATGAAAGACAGATGAAAGATAAAAATATAATGAATAAAGTCCGTTTCATATTTTCCTTCTTGTTTCACAAATAATCATTAATCAAGGCACAAGGGAGAAGGCTGTCTGAAGAAGGTCTGAAGACGAGCCGCCGACCATGACCCTGAAATCCCCGTCTTCTGTTCCGAAGGTCATGTCATGTCTCCAGAAAGCGAGCATATCTTCATCAATCACAAATTTTATCTTCCTTGACTCCCCTGGCGCCAGAATAACCTTCTCGAAGCCTTTGAGCAGCTTCACCGGACGTGTCACGCTTCCGACCATGTCACGGATATAAAGCTGTACGGTTTCTTCTCCAGCCCACTTACCTGTATTAGTCACAGTCACCTGAGCCTCGATAGTGCTTCCCTTCTTCATTTCTGAAGATGATAAGGTAAGGTCCGAATATTTGAACTGAGTGTAGCTCAAGCCATATCCGAACGGATAAAGAGGGTCATTCGGGCTGTCAAGGTATCTGGATTTGTATTTTTCACTCGGCAGATATATCGGACGTCCTGTATTCTTTTCATAATAGAATATCGGAACCTGTCCTACATTTCTAGGGAAAGTCATTGTAAGCTTGCCTGACGGATTATACAGACCGAAGATGACATCAGTCACTGCCTCGGCACCCATTGTTCCAGGATACCATGCTTCAAGAATCGCATCTGCATCCTTGCTTTCCTCTTCAAGAACAAGAGGTCTTCCGTTCAGGAGGACCACTGCTACCGGTTTGCCCGTGGATGCAATCAGCCTCAGCAGTTCGCTCTGCACTCCCGGCACCCCGATATCCGTCCTGCTGGCAGCTTCACCGCTCCAGTCCCAGTCTTCCCCGATGACCATCAGCACCTTATCCGCCTTATTGACGGCATCCATGGCAGCTGCATACCCACTTCTGTCATCACCCATCTTCCTGCAGCCTTCCGCATATATGACATTGGCAGGTCCGTTATAAGCCCTCACTGCATCCAGTATCGAACTCATGTCATCCCACTCACCGGCAGCCTTCCACGAACCAAGAAGGTCGCGACGGGAAGCCGCCAGTTCGCCGATCACGGCAATCCTGTCCCCGCGGTCAAAAGGCAGACATCCGTTATTCTTGAGAAGCACCATGCTTTTTCTGGCGACCTCACGCGACAGGGCCTTTATCTCAGGATCAGATACCACTTCCTTTTCTCTGGCGGAATCACAATACAGATACGGATTATCGAAGAGACCAAGCTTTTCCTTTACATTCAGAATCCTTCTTACAGCCTCGTCTATAGTCCTTTCACTCACTATTCCAGACTCTACCAGTCCTCTCAGATAGGTGAAATACACCTCGCCCTGAAGATCCATATCCACACCTGCATTGACTGCCTTCACACCTGCCTCAGCATCATTCCTTGCATATCCGTGATGAACCATTTCATTTATTGAAGTATAGTCTGTGACTACAAAGCCCTGGAAATTCCATTCTCCCTTGAGAATATCCTTAAGCAGATATGCATTGCCCGTTGCAGGGACACCGTCATATTCATTGAAGGCCGTCATCACACTCAAGGCACCTGCATTGACTCCAGCCTTGTATGGAGGGAGATAAAACTCCCGGAACTGCCTCTCGGACATATCCACTGTATTGTAATCCCTGCCGGCGACCGGGGCTCCATAGGCGGCAAAATGCTTGACACAGGCCAGAACCGTGAGCGGATCTGCGAGATCGTCACCCTGGAATCCTTTCACGCGTGCTTCAGCAATCAGACTTCCCAGATATGGGTCTTCACCAGCCCCTTCGCTCACACGTCCCCAACGCGGGTCCACAGAAATGTCAACCATCGGAGCGAATGTCCAGTTTAGTCCGGAAGCAGCTGCCTCTGCAGCGGAAGCGGCAGCAGACCTCCTCATCAGATCCAGATCCCAAGAACAACTCTCACCAAGCGCTATCGGGAATATGGTTTTATGGCCATGCACTACGTCATATCCGAACATCAGAGGGATCCCGAGACGGGACTCTTCCACCGCAACCCTCTGAAGTTCACGGATATAATCGACTGTATAGGCATTGAACACATTTCCACATCTTCCACTTCTGATATCATCCAGATATCCTTCACGTATTGTCGGACCTGTCACATCCCAGTCGCTTGTAAACAGGACCATCTGACCTATCTTTTCATCAAGGGTCATTATATTCAGAAGGGAATCGACCCTCGGATCGACGTTCTTCAGATCCGACTCCTGTCTGCCGCCACAGGATGTGACAATCAAGGCAGACGCTAAAACAAATAGAACTAGACGTTTCATAACACTATCACTTAAGCCGGCAACCGGCATACTAACCGCCAGCACAATTGCATTTCGTATGCCAATCAACAATTTTCATCGTTCCGGAAAATCATTTATGGATTTTTTTGTTAAATTTGTGGATTCGCAAGCATTGATACCGATATGGATAGTAAAATTGTAATTATTCCGACCTACAACGAGAAGGAGAACATAGAAAACATAATCAGAGCCGTATTTTCATTGGACGGAGGTTTTCATGTACTCGTAATCGAAGACGGTTCGCCTGACGGCACGGCAGCAATAGTAAAGAGACTTCAGGAGGAATTTCCCGACAGGTTGTTCATGATCGAGAGGAAAGGCAAGTTAGGTCTGGGGACAGCGTATATAACAGGATTCAAATGGTCAGTCGAGAAGAAATATGACTATATCTTTGAAATGGACGCCGACTTCTCACACAATCCGAAGGACCTTCCGCGCCTGTATGAAACCTGCGCCAATGAAGGAGCCGATCTTGCAATCGGTTCACGCTACTGCAACGGTATCAGCGTCATAAACTGGCCTATAGGCAGGGTGATAATGTCCTATTACGCATCAGTTTATGTACGTACGGTGCTTGGAATGAAAGTATACGACACCACAGCCGGTTTCAAGTGCTACAGACGTAGAGTACTTGAGACCATAGATCTGGACAAGGTAAAGATGAAGGGATACGGATTTCAGATAGAAATGAAATATTCCACCTACAAGCTTGGATTCAAGATCAAAGAAGTGCCTATCATATTTGTCGACAGGACTGAAGGTACTTCCAAAATGAGCAGTGGAATATTCGGAGAAGCATTCTGGGGTGTAATGAAGCTTAAATTCAGAAAAATCAAACAGAAATGATACTGCTTCAGAACGCCACTATCGTCACATCAGCCAAAGAAGGGAAAGGGGCCGTACTTATTGACGACGACATGATTTCCGGTATCTTCTGGGAAGATTCAGGAGATTACGGATACCGTATTTCAAAGATTGCCCCGGAAGCGGAAAGGCGCGATCTTACAGGCAAGCATATCATTGCCGGAGGTATTGACCCACATGTACATTTCAGGGAGCCAGGCCTCACACACAAAGCTGACATGGCGACCGAGTCTAGAGCGGCTCTCGCAGGTGGCGTAACCACAGTTATGGACATGCCTAACACCAAGCCGGCCACAACTGACGCAAAGACTCTGAAAGAAAAGATAGTTCTGGCGGAGGGCAGATGTGCCGGAAACATATACTTCCACATCGGAGCCACCAACTCAAATCACCACGAGCTTGCCTATATGGCACGCCATGGCTGTCCGGAGGAAGGTATCACTGCAGAGGACATAGCAGGAATCAAGGTCTTCATGGGTTCTTCTACGGGAAACATGCTTGTAAGCGACAATGATTCTCTTAATGAACTGTTCTCGATAAGAGAGAAGCCTGTGCTTGTCCATTGCGAAGACGAAGAAACAATACGCAGAAATCTGGACGAGGCAAAAAAGAAATACGGAGACAACATTCCTTTTGAAGAGCATAGGAACATCAGAAGCCGGATGGCATGCATAAAGTCGACAATAAAGGCTTTGGAACTTGCAATGGAGCATCAGACAAGACTGGTTCTGTGCCACATTTCAACCATGGAAGAAATTGAAATGGCACGTGCAGCAAAGCTGACCAACCCTGACATAGTCACGGAAACCTCCTGCAACTACCTGTGGTTCAGCGACGAAGCGTATTCTAGACTTGGAAGCAGAGTCAAATGCAACCCCTCTGTCAAGGCATATTCAGACAGGCAGTCACTCAGAAACGGTCTGCGCGACGGACTTATCGACATCATCGGTTCCGATCATGCCCCGCACCTGCTTTCCGAAAAGGATGCCCCATATTGCCAGGCGCCGTCAGGTCTGCCTTCTATCCAGCAGACACTTCCGGTCCTTCTCACAGTAGCCGAACAGGAAGACATTCCGCTCACCCGCATTGCCTCGGTCTTCTCAGAAAAGGCATCCGAGGTCTACGGACTCCGAAGAGGAAAGATCAGGGAAGGATATTATGCAGATATCGTTATTTTTGACAATGAAAGATATTTCGAAGTCAAGGCAGAAGATCAGTTGAGCAAATGCGGATGGACGCCATACGAAGGTGAGACCCTCAAAGGCATCATAGAGTCTGTGTTTGTTAATGGTAAAGAATATAAATTTTAAGATATTATTGATATGAAGAACATTTTCAGAAATCTGATTGTCATTGCAGCAATGGCACTCATAACAATCCCGTCATTCGGATGGGGACGCCGGGTTCACGCAACCATCGCATATATTGCAGAACAGCATCTCACTCCTAGGGCCAAGAAGGCTGTAGACGAGATCCTCGAAGGAAAGACAATGGCTTATTATGCATCATGGCTGGATTACTACAGAGCTGAAATGCAGATTACCTACACTGAGAACGGCGTCGTATACCCGCGCAACATTCCTCATTCATTCAAGGTTGACGAGAACTGCAAGGTATTCGCTCAAGACCATCAGGAAGCCCTTGACATCATCGGAGAGAGCATGGAGCTTCTCAAGGACTGGAAAAATGCAGATCCCAAGATGAGACTCGGCGCCATGCAGTGTATCATCCATCTCGTAGGTGACATTCACTGCCCTGGTCACGTGAAATTCCCTGACGGAAGAGCCGGAGACGGTCCCGGACAGGGCAAGTATGAGGTGACATTCTTCGGAAAGAAGACCTCGATGCATACTGTATGGGATTCTATGGTCATCGACCACATCTGCGAAGGAAGTGTGATGGAACTTGCAGCAGCTGTTGACAATGCCAGCAGAAAAGAGATCAAGGAAATCCAGGCAGGCGGTCTTTATGACTGGGGACAGGATATCGCTGACCGCGTAAAGACTGTATGGCCTGTTGAGCCAGGTACTGCAGTAGGTAAGGAATACTGCCATCAGGTGAGCGACGTAGCTCTCGACATGGTTCGCAGAGCCGGTCTCCGCCTCGCCAAGGTTCTTAACGATACATTCTAGGCATAGGCTTTGGAATATCCTGAATCTTAAAACCCGATAAGACATGAAAAGGATTTATGCAATCATTGCTGTTCTGTGCACTCTGACAATTGCAGCAGCGACCTGCACTACAGCAGACGCGCAGACTAAGAAAGGTGTTGTCACCCTTTCATCAAAGGATTTCAAGACAAAGGTTTACGACATTTCCCAGAAAGAACAGAAATATCTGGGCAGCAAACCGGCAATCGTTGACTTCTATGCTTCGTGGTGCGGCCCTTGCAGGGCTATCAGTCCTATTCTGGACGAACTTGCAGCTGAATATGGAGACAAGATCGTCATCTATAAGGTAGACGTGGACGCTTCTCCGGAAATAGCCAAGGCATTCGGCATCAGGTCCATACCTGCCGTGCTCTTCATCCCGCTCAAAGGAGAGTCGAAAATGACAGTTGGAGGACGCAGCAAGGATGATTTCAAGAAGCAGATCGACTCTATGCTGCTCGGCAAATAGTCTCACTGCCATATAAAACGAACAGGATAACTATCAGACTGCAAAGGTCTTTCAGTTATCCTGTTTTTTGTGAGCCACCTATGGGAATCGAACCCACGACCTTCGCGTTACGAATGCGATGCTCTACCGACTAAGCTAAAGTGGCAACCTGACTCCTGTAGGTTAAACCTATAGGGACTGCAAATATAGATATATTTTTATAAATTTGTAAGATTTTAATTAAAACTGGTATCCCTATGAACGAGACAGCGGCAGACATCATTATTATCGGGGGAGGCGCTGCTGGCCTTATGGCAGCAGTGGCTGCTGCAAAGCAGCTTGCTTCTGCAGAAGGCGCCAGCAAGGTGCTGGTTCTGGAGAAAATGCCAAGGCCCGGCAGGAAAATAATGATTACCGGAAAAGGAAGATGTAATTTCACCAATGTCAAGCCGTGGAATGAATTTTCCGGTCATATCCATCCCAAGCCCAATTTCTTGAAGCCGGCTTTCTACAACCTGAATTCGGAAAAGATGGTAGATTTTCTGCAGGGACACGGAGTGGAGTGTGTCGTCGAACGTGGTGACAGGGCATTCCCGGCCTCTCACCTTGCCTCAGATGTTGTAGATGGACTGCTGAAAGCCGCCGGAAAGTCCGGAGCACAGGTTTTATGCGGTAAAGAGGTCAAGGAGATCAGACGCAATGACGACGGTCAGGAGCATTTCACTGTAAAATGTTCAGATTCAAGTATATATACCTGCTGTAAAATCATCATATGCACAGGAGGGCTGTCTTACCCGAAGACAGGTTCTACTGGTGACGGCTATAAGTGGGGAGAGGAAATGGGACACTCGATAAGACCGCTTTTCCCTTCACTGACCGCAATCGTCCCCAAAGGATATAAAGACATCACAATTTCAGATAAGGGTTCGGAAGTAGGCAAGGGTCATATAGACAGAAGCACTCCCCTTTCTGAGACAGGAAACATGTTATGCGGCAATCAGCTCAAGAATGTTGGACTGAGCATAATCATTGACGGCAACACTGCTGCCGAAGAATTCGGTGACCTCGATTTCACAGACGGAGGACTTGAGGGTCCGATCGGATTCAAAGTGAGCCGAAAATGCGTGAATGCATTGATGAACGGATCCAAAGTCCAGGCCATAATAGACATGAAGCCGGCAGTTGAGATAGAAGACCTTCAGGTCCGCATTGCAACCTTATGGAATGAAATAGCAAAAGACAAAAGGAGTGCAAACAAGCTTTATAAGGACAGATTCAAGATTCTTCTTACAAAGGTTCTTCCTCTGCAGCTGATTCCAGGATTTGTGAAGATGAACCCTAATGCCGACCATAAAAGTCTTGCAAAGGCATTGAAGGGCTGGAAGATGGATATGGAAGGATATGTGGGATATGAGAGATGTGTCGTTACTGCCGGAGGAGTAAGTCAGGACGAGATTACTCCAAAGACTTTGGAGTCACGCCTTGTCCCAGGACTGTACTTTGCGGGCGAGATACTTGATCTGGACGGAGATACAGGAGGTTACAATCTCCAGATTGCATTCTCAACAGGATATCTTGCAGGTTCCTCTGCCGCGAGAACACTAACATCAAAATAAAGACACTGGAATGAAGAAACTATTCTGTCTGGCTGCCGTTGCGACTATAATCAGTTTCGGATGTTCGCAAAAGAGCGACAAATATAATCTCGGGATTGGCGTATATCCGGGCAATCCTGATGAAAACTCAGCACCTGTAATGGTACAGGATGATTCGTACAGGAACATTGCCCTTCATAGGGCTTCGTACGCATCATCCAGCTACGACTATAATCTTACAGCTCAGCTTGTTACGGACGGCATCGTTGCATCGGAAACGCCAAAATTCCTGAAAGTAAGCACTTCTGGAGGCAGTGTTCCGCGCCGTGAGAGGGAATGGCTTGTGGATCGTGGAGATTACACAAGAATGACATTGGATGGTACGCATGTGGAGATTCTTTTCGAACTTGAGAACGGTTGGACAGAAAAGGTAGACCATGTGAAGATGCTCGGATATGTCAGCTATCTTGAGGAAGAAGCGACAGGAGGTTATTGCATCCAATTCGAAGGAAGCGATGACGAAATGGCAACAGTCATAGATGGTTACAGTGAGGGCATCATACTCGGCTGGAAGAGTGGAGATGAATTTCCTGGAAGGCAACTGTCTCCTCGCAGGCATTCCGACCCTGACAAATCTGCAGCTCTCGGAGACAGGCTCCTGCCAAGAAGACTGATTGACCTGAATCTGGACTTGAATCTGGACTTGACTCCTGCTTCATGCAAGAATAAGGAATATTCGAAGCTGAAGGCATGGCTTCATATGCGAGGGGCGCAGGAATGGACATTGGTGAACTGCGACTTTTACCATGAAGGCAAGCTGGTAGATCTTCTCTCATCGCAATATTTCTGCAGTACATGGATGAGCTTGGGGACAGAGCAGGAATGGGTTTATGTAGACCTGGGAGCAGAGGCAGAGTTCGACAAAATAGTCCTGCACTGGCTTAACAGACCTTCGGGAGGCATGATACAGGTTTCCAAGGATGGTTTCGTGTGGACGGACCTTGTGGAATTACAGGAGGCAGACACAGTGGAAGCAAGAGGCAAAGGACGTTATGTACGAGTCCTCATGGACGGCTCTGCAGACGGCAAGCCATTGATGCTCAGCGAGATTGAAATATGGGGCAAAGGAGGAATGAAGGCAGAAGCCAAAGAAGAACCTGCGAACGAAGGCAACAGGATCATACTTTCAGGAGGAAGCTGGAAACTTAAGCGTGCTGCTGAGCTGGATGTTCAGGGTGATGCGATATCATCTGATGATTTCGATGACTCCGGATGGCTTGCAGCAACTGTTCCCGGCACGGTACTTACGTCCTATGTAAACATCGGCGCCGTTCCTGACCCGAATCATGCAGACAATCTTCTTCATATCTCAGATTCATATTTCAACTCGGATTTCTGGTACAGAAAAGAACTGCAGATTAGGAGGCCTGACGGAAAACAGATGTTTCTGGAATTTGACGGAATCAACTGGAAAGCGGAAGTCTATTTCAACGGCGAGTTTCTGGGATGCATCGAAGGCGGTTTCACAAGAGGACGCTTCGATATCACCAAGGTTGTGGAAGACGGAGTCAATACATTGGCTGTAAAGATCATAAAGAATGCTCATATCGGAGCAGTAAAGGAGAAGAATGAAGAGAATACCGGAATCAATGGTGGAATTCTGGGTGCAGACAATCCTACCTTCCACGCCAGCATAGGCTGGGACTGGATATCCACCATACGAGGCAGAAACATCGGCATATGGAATGATGTCCGGATAGTCACAGAGGGTGCAGTAAGTCTGAAGGACCCTTTCGTGAATGTAGCACTGCCTCTTCCTGACACAACCTCAGCCGTCATCACACCTGAGGTATATGTAAGGAATAATGACGGCAAACCTGTATGCGGGGTACTTAAGGGTTTTGTAGGTGATGTTCAATTTGAACAGGAGGTTGCTCTTGAAGCCGGAGAGGAAAGGCTTGTGAGATTCGACATGATTTCGTATCCACAGCTTATGATTGAGAATCCTCGTCTCTGGTGGCCGAACGGCTATGGTGAGCAACACCTGTATGATGCAGGATTCGAATTTATAATCAATCCTTCATTTCCTGCTGAGACCGGCAATCTATCTGACAGAATAACCTTCAAGGTCGGCATCAGGCAAATAGATGCTGACGAAGAAGGCGGTGTCCTGCATCTTTATGTCAACGGCCGTCGATTCATCGGCCGTGGAGGCAACTGGGGATTCAGTGAGAACAATCTGAACTATCGTTCGAGAGAATATGACATAGCTGTCGATTACCACGCGGACATGAATTTCACGATCATGCGCAACTGGGTGGGTCAGACAGGAGACGTTGAGCTCTACGAAGCCTGCGACAGGCATGGAATAATGATATGGCAGGATTTCTGGCTTGCAAATCCGGCGGACGGACCTGACCCTGATGACTCTGAAATATTCCTCGCCAACGCAGAAGATTATCTCAGACATCACAGAAGCCACCCTTCATTAGTCCTATACTGCGGTAGAAATGAAGGTTTCCCGCCAAAGGTGATTGACGAAGGCCTGCGTTCACTCGTTAGGGACTATCACCCTGGATTGCATTACATTTCAAGTTCTGCAGACGGTTGCGTAAGTGGTCACGGCCCATACCGCGCACTGACTCCTAAAGAATACTTCAATCTTCCTTCAGGAAATGACAGATTCCACAGCGAGAGAGGAATGCCTGCAGTAATGACCTATGAATCAATGCTCAGGACATATTCTCCGGATGCACTCTGGCCTCAGAACAAGCAGTGGGGACAACACGATTTCACTTTAAGCGGAGCACAGGCCGGAGCCACTTTCAACGAGCTCATAGCAAAGGGATACGGCGAGCCTTCAAGTGCCAAAGAATTTGCAGACCGTGGTCAGTTCATCAATTACGACGGATACAGGGCAATGTTCGAGTCAAGAAGCTTTAATAGAAAGGGACTACTTCTATGGATGAGTCATCCGGCGTGGCCTTCAATGACATGGCAGACATATGACTGGTATTTCGAACCGACAGCAGCATATTTCGGATGCAAGAAAGGATCGGAACCATTGCATATACAGTGGAATCCTACTGATAACAATGTTGAGATTGTCAATTACAATGCAGGTTTCCACAACGGACTTACAGCAAGGGCACTTGTGATGAATATGGATGGAAGGATTGTATGGGAGTCTTCCGGCTGCTTCGACAGCAAAGAGGACACTACTGTAAAATGCTTTGCAGTCGAATTCCCGTCAGATGTGAGTCCGACGCATTTCATCAAGCTATATCTTACTGATACCGAAGGAAATGCAGTTTCAGACAACTTCTATATCAACGGTACAGAATACGGCAATCATCAGGCTATGTCTTCAATGCCAATGGCGGATGTGAAGGTTCGTACCGATTATGAAATGGTAACTGACGGTTCTGAAATCCATGGCGACGAGTGGAGAGGAACCGTGACATTGGAAAACATGAGCAATGTTCCTGCTGTAATGATACGCCTCAATGTTGTTGGCAAGCAGGATGGCGAACAGATTCTTCCTATATTCTATGAAGACAATTATTTCAGCCTTATGCCCGGCGAGCGCAAGAGCGTGTCACTGAAATGGTACGACGCCGACTCGCGCGGAAACAAGCCGGAACTGATTGTTACTGGATATAATCTTTAAGCGACAATCATCCTGATCATATGACTCCGGATCCCAGCATTTCAGTGTTGGTGTCCGGATGTCTTTTCTCACCGAATGATGTGGAGGCATCATCTGCTGAATCCTGCAACGGTTCGTACCAGACAGCGAACTGACCGGCTGTGATACCGCGTTGAGGAGTATCAAAGAGGATGTAGAGACCGTTCCGGCGCATGATGAGGGTCGCGTCCTGAAGAGGCTGACGATAGCGGATACGCACACGGTATCTGCGGATTTCACCTTCCTTCATGCGGAGGTCTTCCCTGATCCAGTGGATTTCTTCAGGGGCTATTCTGAGACAGCTGCGCGAAAGTCCCTTATGTGTATGACCCTCACCCACGTAGATGATATTGCGCGGTATGTCTGTCTCGATCACAAAGACCGAATCCTTATGACCGCCTATATTCAGTCCCTTACGTTGGCCGATAGTATAGAACTGGGCTCCGTCATGCCTGCCGACTATCTTTCCGTATGGGTTTTCCTTGTAACGGGTCTTCTTTATATGCTTCCTGCCGCTGCGGTAGGTCTCTGTCTCGAACCTGATGTCATATGCCACGGGCTGGGAAAGTCTGAAAAGCTGCTCGTCCGACAGTGATTCAAGAGCCTTCATATTCCATGGGCAGCCATCCTTAGATGCTGAGACTGGCATAGCCTTATCCTCTGAAATATAATCAGTTATCATCTTTACATCCGAGAACGAATCGGCTAGCAGCGACTGAAGTGTATCATGCACGAAGCGATATTGTTCATTGTCAGCATAATAGGCATCATACACCTCCACGACATCGCCTTCGCAAGACTTGAGCTTCTGCTGAAGGAATGTAGGTAGGTCCACCTTTCCCACGAAACATATTCCCTGCGAATCCTTCTTATCTGCGGACGGCAGGTCAGCCTCAGCAGCAAGACGACGTACCTCCGGCTTAGGTATGTCCCCGATCGGGAACATTGCCTTCGAGAGCTGGTCCTGGGTCAGCTGGCACAGGAAATAGCTCTGGTCCTTGTTTGGATCGGCTCCTGCAAGTATCCTGTATACAGGCTTGCCATCCTTTCCTTCTTCCACGACCTTGCGGCAGTAATGGCCGGTAGCGACCATATCCGCTCCCATCTTCAGAGCACATTTCAGGAAAGCATCGAACTTTATCTCCCTGTTGCACAGAACGTCCGGATTAGGTGTACGGCCCTTTTCATATTCATCGAACATATAGTCCACTACCCTCTTCCTGTATTCTTCGCTCAAGTCTACGAAGTAGAACGGAATGCCTATCTTCCGTGCCACCATCTCCGCCACAAAACGGTCCTCTTCCCATTCACAGTCGCCATGAAGAGTCGTTGATGCATCGTGCCAGTTCTGCATGAACAAGGCAAAGACATCATATCCCTGCTGCTTCAGAAGCAGTGCCGCGACGCTCGAATCAACACCGCCGGAAAGACCGACGCACACTTTGATATCACTATTATTCATATCTGGAACGCAAATGGTAAGTGGTTAATAGTCTTTTATAACAAAAAATGAGTATATTTGTATGTTTTGCAGTAATGCAAAGATAATTTAATTGTTCTGTTATGACAAACAAAGAGATTAAAATCGCCTATATCGAGTACGAGTCCCTTGACCAGCTCGATGCCGACGACAGAAAAACAGCTGACGCTGCTGTCGAAGCCATCTCACTGTCATATGCACCTTATTCCAGATTCAACGTAGGCGCAGCAGTGATGTTTGAGGACGGTGAAATCGTCAAAGGAGCCAATCAGGAGAATGCCGCATATCCTTCAGGGCTGTGCGCAGAAAGGACGGCACTCTTCTATGCAAGCGCCAGTCGTCCGGACAAAGCAATGAAGATTCTTGCTATTGCCGCGGGACAGGAGGGAAAGCTCTGTGACTCCCCTGCCACTCCATGCGGAGCCTGCCGACAGGTCATGGCACAGTACCAGACCAAGAGCGGAAGGCCAATGGCGGTCATTCTGGTGGGAGCCAAAAAAATTTGGAAGTTTGAGAAGGTCGATGACCTCCTTCCGCTGATATTCGACAGCATATAGATATCTCGACTCCCATCGGTCGCTCGATATGACAACACACTGTCATCCCGACCAAGTCACGACACATTGTCATTTCGACCGAGTCACGACACATTGTCATCCCGACCAAGTCACGACACACTGTCATTTCGACCGAATCACGACACACTGTCATTTCGACCAAGCGGAGCGCGTGGAGAAATCTCACAAACCAAAAGACAATTCAGGATCTGAAACAACATGAAAAAAACAAATATACAGCAGAAGGTACAGAAATTCGGCAGAAGTCTCAGCGGAATGATCATGCCCAACATCGGCGCATTCATTGCCTGGGGACTTCTCACAGCCCTTTTCATTCCGACAGGATGGTGCCCGAACGAATACCTCGGCAAACTTGTAGACCCTATGCTCAAGTACCTGCTTCCGATCCTGATCGGTTATACTGCAGGTAAGAACATTGCAGGCGACAGAGGAGGCGTTACCGGAGCCATAGCCACAATGGGTGTGGTCATCGGCAGCAGCATACCTATGTTCATCGGAGCGATGATGATGGGTCCGCTCGGAGGATGGTGCATCAAGAAGTTCGACAAATGGACTGAGGGCAAGGTAAAGGACGGATTCGAGATGCTGATAAACAATTTCTCCATCGGAATCATCGGTCTACTTCTGGCGATCTTCGGATACATGTTTGTCGGCGACATCGTGATATGGCTTACCAAGACTCTCAGCAAGCTTACTGTGGTACTTATTGACCATCACCTCCTTCCACTGGTCGCTCTGGTTGTTGAACCGGCAAAAGTGATGTTCCTGAACAACGCCATTAATCATGGCATATTCTCCCCTATCGGAATTGAGCAGGCGAACGAACTGGGTAAATCAGTCATGTTCCTCTTCGAGACCAACCCTGGCCCGGGTCTGGGAGTACTTCTCGCATGCTGGGCATTCGGAAAAGGCGCGACCAGACAGTCTGCTCCCGGAGCTATCATCATCCAGTCGCTCGGCGGAATCCACGAAATATATTTCCCTTACATACTTGCAAGACCGGGTCTGCTTCTCGGAGCGATTGCCGGCAGTGCTGCGGCCTTGGGATTCTATCAGTTGACCGACGCCGGTCTCGTAGCTCCAGCATCTCCAGGAAACTTCATAACCCTGCCTGTGATGGCGCCTAAGGGTCAGACACTTATTATTCTTGGAGGTATCCTGATTGCGGCAGCAGTGTCATTCCTTGTCAGCATCCCATTCATGAGGGGCAAGGAAAAGAGTGTCGAGGAAGACCTGCACATTGATGAAAGCAGGGCTGGATTCATCAATCTCATAATGTTCGCATGCGATGCCGGAATGGGTTCAAGCGCTCTTGGTGCGACACGATTCCGCAAGCGCACATCACTGGCCGGCCTTGAGGTCAAGGTCAGGAACTGCGCCGTAGATCAGGTCCCTGATGTGACAGACCTTATTGTATGCCAGAGAGGACTTGCCGAGCGCGTTAAGGACAGCAATCCGGACAAGGAGGTGGTCATAATCGATAATTTCCTTTCAGATCCGGCTCTGGACAGGTTACTGGAGAGGCTGATCAGGATGGAGGCTGAGGGGTCTGGGGAGATTGCCGGTCAGGCCGGCAATGACGAAGAAATGGCCGGCAATGACGGGGAAATGGTTGGCAAGGACAGGGAAATGGTTGGCAAGGAAGAGGAGAAGGGAGGCAAGGAGGAGGGTCTGCTGAGACTGGAGAACATAAGGACAGGACTTGCTCCTGAAAGCAAGGAGGAGGCCATCAGAAGAGCCGGAAAGATTCTCCACGAAAGCGGATATGTAGACGCTGAATATATTGATGCAATGATTGCCAGGGAGAATCTGACAACCACATATATGGGAATGGGACTGGCAATACCTCACGGAACTTCAGAGGCCAAGGCTGCCGTAAAGAAATCCGGCATTGTCGTTCTGCAATATCCGGAGGGCGTGGACTTCGAGGGTGAGAAGGCGCATCTGATCATCGGAATTGCGGGCGTCGGAGATGCACACCTCGAAATTCTTGCAAAGGTGAGCGAAGCTCTTGAAGATGAGGAGGTTCTGGAAAGATTATCCCAAAACGCGACAGCTGAAGAAATTTATCAGACACTAAACAAATAAAGATAATATGCTCGAGAAACTTAAAGAACAGGTACTAAAGGCAAACCTCGACCTGGTTCGCCATAATCTTGTGATTCTGACATGGGGGAATGTATCAGCCATCGACCGTGAGACCGGTCTGGTAGTCATCAAGCCTAGCGGCGTATCATACGACGACATGAAAGTCGAGGATATGGTTGTCGTCGACCTTGACGGCAATGTAGTAGATGGTGACCTGCGTCCATCTTCCGACACACCTACCCACCTTGCAATATACCGCAATTTCCCTGAAACCGGCGGTGTGGTCCATACACATTCCACATACGCAACAGCATGGGCACAGGCAGCACTTCCTATTCCGAATATTGGCACAACGCACGCTGACACATTCCACTGCGACATTCCATGCACGGAAGAAATGACGAAGGAACAGATCACATCGGCATATGAGGCAGAGACCGGCACAGTGATAGCCGACGCATTCAAGGGCATGGACCCTATGCACACACCTGCAGTTCTGGTACGTCACCACGGCCCGTTCACATGGGGAAAGAACGCAGACGACGCCGTACACAATGCAGTAGTCCTCGAGGAAGTGGCAAAGATGGCATCCATTTCAGTGGCCCTGAATCCGGGTATTAAGATGAATGAAGACCTGATCGAAAAGCATTACGAACGCAAGCACGGAGCGAACGCTTATTACGGTCAGAGCAAGAAATAATCAAGATAAAGACATGGTAACAGGAAAGGCAACGATAAATGCAGTCGAGGGTATGCACGCAAGACCGGCTGGAGAACTTGTAAAACTGGTAAAAGGCCTTGCACCGGCTAAGGTAACAATTGCGACGGAAATTAAGACAGTGAACGCCGGAAGCATGTTGTCATTGCTTTCACTTGGTTTGAAGACAGGTACGGAAGTGACAGTAAATGTCGAAGGCGGAGACGAAGAGGCTGCACTGGCATCAGTCGTGGATTTCATAAACAATTTTTCATAACTGAATGAAGAATCTAGAGACAGGAATCATTACCGGTGAGATTACCATCGGTAATGCTTTTGTTTACAGGCCGACATCCGTTGAGCCTTCATCCGTCGAATTCATGGGTGCTGAAGCTGAAACCGAAGCATTCAGGTCTGCACTTGAAGCAGTGAAGAACGAACTTTCCGTTCTCGCCGCCTCTGAGGACATCTTCGCCGCCCACTATGAAATGGCTGACGACCCTATGCTGGAGGAGCAGGCAATCATGTTCATCGAAGAAGGAATGGACGCATATTCAGCCATCAAAAGTACTTCCGAGGCACTCTGTGCCATGTTCGATGAGATTGATGACGAATACCTCAAGGCAAGAAAGGATGACGTGAAGGATGTGTGCAGAAGAATTGCAGATAAAATCAGCGGAAAATGCGACGCCGATGGATTTGCAGGACTGGAAGCCGGAAGCATCATCGTCGCAGAGGAACTGGCACCCTCTGACACGACGAAGATGGACTTCAGCAGAATCTGCGGTTTCATAACTGAAAAGGGCAGCACCACAAGTCATGTCTGCATCATAGCCAGGAGCAAGGGGCTGCAGGCAATGGTCGGCATCGCCGGATGTACGTCTGAGATAATGACCGGAGACTGCCTTATAATGGACGGAATGAGCGGCAGCGTGATTGTCAATCCGGACAAAGGCACCCTTGACAGATACAGAGCTCTTGCAGAAGAGGCTGCCGGCAAGGAATACGATCCTTCAAGAGAAGTGTACACGGCAGATGGGGAAAGAATCTGGATTCTCGGGAATGCCGGCAACGTCGAGGACGTAAGAACTGCCGTAGAGTGCGGCGCGGAAGGCATCGGCCTGTTCAGAAGCGAGTTCCTGTATATGGAAAGCGAGGACTTTCCTGACGAAGAAAGCCAGTACAAGACTTACGCTGAAGCTGCTGAGATATGCGGAGAAAGGCCGCTGACAATACGTACTCTCGACATAGGAGGCGACAAGGCTCTGCCGTATCTGGATCTCGAAAAGGAGGAAAATCCTTTCCTCGGCTACAGGGCTATAAGGATATCAATGGATATGGTTTCTCAGTTCAAGACCCAGATCAGGGCAATCCTGAGGGCTGGAGCCCATGGAAATGTAAGGATGATGTTTCCTATGATAGCCACCATTGAAGAGCTTGTAAAGGCAAGGAAGCTGGTCAGCGAATGCATGGAGGAGTTAGAGGCGGAAGGCAAGACATTCGACAAGGAAATGCTTGTAGGCATGATGATAGAGACTCCGGCTTCAGTGCTGCTTGCTGATGAGTTCGCTGAAATGGCTGATTTCTTCAGCATAGGTACTAACGACCTGACACAATATATAATGGCTGCAGACAGGGGTAATTCAAAGGTCGCTTCCCTATATGATCCTGCGTCAGAAGCAGTGACAAAAGCTATACGGATGGTGATACTGGCGGCCGGAAGAGCTGGGATAGAGGTCAGTATGTGTGGAGAATATGCCTCCGAACCGTCTGCAACTTCCCTGCTGCTCGATCTCGGACTGAGAAAGTTCAGCGTAAGCGCTCCGGCAATCCGCAGGCTGAAGTCGCTCTGACAATAAAGAAGTATCGAAATATTTTTGAAAATCAAATTTTGTCCTTACCTTTGCGCTGGGTAAGTCTTACACGACCAGCTCCCTCTGAATTCCCCCAGGGCTTGACCGCAGCAAGGGTAGGAGGTCGTAGCGGTGCGATGTAATCAGCTTACCCTTTTTTCATTTATTACCCAGAACATATTTCCGATATAATTGACAAAAACGGTTGGTAAAACCGTTGTAACTTGGTTATATTCATACACTTACATAAATTAGATGAAAACGGTTTCATCTAATGAGTGATAATCCAAAAATAAGAAGGCGTTACTCAGGAACCAGAGCTCAACGTAAGCCTCCTTTTCATGGATAGAACTAAGAAATGGAGACTTCTATCCACAAAAAGGGCTGTTTCTGTGGACAGGATGGCACAAAGCAGGCGGAGCGAGCCCATTGGCGTCGCTCGCGCAGCTTACTTTGTGCCACCGACGCAGAGCTGGTGCCATTTTTTAACGATTTCAGCACAAGCTATCTCCAAAATCTGCAGTTTGACGCGAAAAACAATATAGCTGGTGCCAGTTTGAGCCGAAAATGGTACAAGCTATGAGGGTATATGTAAGCAACCGGAATTTTACGTTGATCCGAACATATTTCCTGTCATCTCGAGTAACCAGATGTCATCTCGAGCGACCGATATAATTTCTGTCATCTCGAGCGACCGCAGGGAGTCGAGAGATCTCTGTCTCAACCGAAAATCCCTGCTGGTTTATTTCAATGTCTTATAGGATAGGATATGGGCTGTGATAGCAGCAGCCAGAACGATGAAGAAGAGTCGTAATGCCCAATGGTCAGCCACAAAGATGGCACAGTTCAGAAGAGTGATCCAGACCAGGGTCACCGACAGCACCTTGATTTTCAACGGTATAGCCTTATACTCCATAAAGTTGCGGATATAGGGCCCGAGCCTGGGATGATTCAGAAGCCAGTCGTAAAGTCCCCTGTTGCTTCTCAGGAAAAGCGCTGCTGCCAGAAGAAGCAATGGAGTCGTCGGAAGGACCGGGAGGAATATTCCCAGTATGCCAAGCCCGAGAGCCAGAAGACCTAAAATTGTCAATATCCATTTCATAGCGGATGCAAAGATAGTAAATTATGAAAACTCTTATAACCGGAAATTCACAAGGTATCGGCAAGCATCATCGCGGACGGATACGAATCTGTTGAATTTTGTTAATTTTGATAAAAAATTATTGTTTTTCAATAAAAAGGTATATATTTGCATATCGAATAACAATAAATAATTATCGAATTATGGAAGCAAACTCTAGCAGACCACTTAGATGGCTGAAAGGTCTGACTGTAGCAGTCAGTATCTATTGCTGCATTTACATCGTCCTTCTGACGGTCCGTGCAATGTTTTATATCGGCTGGATAAATATCGGCCCCGAGCCGGTGAAATGGATTGAAGGCCACGAAGGGCTGCAATGCACCGTATTGTCCATATGGTGGTTCACCGGCATTGCATTCAACGTTCTCATGCTTACATTCACCATCAATTCCACAAAGAAACTTAAGGCTGGCACACTCTTCCCCGCTTCGAATGTCGGAATACTATTCGGCTGTGCGGGTGCACACCTCCTCTATAAGATTGCCACCCAGAACATGCCTATACTGTTCGACGCCAGAAGGTCTATAACATTGGACCTTGGATACGACGAACTTCTCATCACAACCTTCATATGCATTTTCGCGATAGTCTACAAGATCGCCGGAATGATTGCAGAAGAAAACAGTCTCACCATATAATCTCCCCATACCATGAAAGAAAAGACAATCAAGACCATCAAGGGCATATCTATCGCCGTCCTCGTAATGATAGCGATCGTAACATGCCTGGAGACCTACTTCTGGAGCGAAAGGTGGCAGAATGTGGAATGGAATGAAGAAATCATCGGCTGGCAGCGCAGAATAATCGTCAGCCATATAGCTACGACATACCTCCTTGTGGCTGTCATGGTGACTTTTATCATAAACATATTCAGAGGATTGAAGAAAGGGGTCATATTCAGCAGATGCAACACCATTGTGATATATGCAGGAGCAGTCATTTATGCACTCAATTCTTTCTACGCATATACAGCCATGAATGCTGCAACCGGACGATATGTACATTCCATTGACACCGACATGTGCATATATCCCCTTTTGATAATCATCCTTGGCCTCCTGCATAAACTTGCAGTAGAAGCCAGTGAAGAAAACAACCTGACAATCTAACCGAAAACAATCATGCCGATAATAGTAAATGTAGACGTAATGCTGGCAAAGAGGAAGATGTCTTCCGGAGAACTGGCGGATAAGGTCGGAATCACTCAGGCGAACCTGTCCATCCTCAAGACAGGCAAGGCGAAGGCCGTGCGCTTCTCTACCCTGTCCGCCCTCTGCAAGGCCCTTGACTGTCAGCCTGGTGACATTCTGGAGTATCAGCCAGAGTAGGTTTTCAGAAGATAGCTGACAAATTTGAATGCAGTTTGAATTATAATCTGTATATTTCGGAAACTTAACAATCTAAACATGAAAAGGATTATGGGTATTTCGACACTTGCCGCAATTCTGATAACTGCTGGTGCTATCTTACTGGTTTTTGGAACTGTCCCGATGGAGAACAGGCTTGAAGACAATAAACTTACCGTGAAGTGCATGATCGGCAAGAAGGTCATCGACATGACCGGCGCACATTATTTTCCGGTTCCGGAGGAAACTGCTCATAACATCATACGCATCGGAGGCACCAGCATCGGAAAGAAGCATTACGGCAATTTCATGAACACCAGGACAAAGACGAAATACCTCTTCTACCTGACAGGCAAAGGAGAGAAGGTATACTTCGAGATCGGTGACAAGAAATATCTCGTCGACGGGATTTCCGTACAGAAATAATCAAGGTCCATGAAGCAAATTCTTATAATCATCGGCTTGTTGCTCTGTTTCAACTCCGTTGCAATCATCCCGGACAGGAAATACGTGCGCCTGCCACAGGAAGTGGGAATGATATATAAGGAACTCGATGTAGTCACAAAGGACGGCTACAGGATAGAGACATGGTTCTACCCTGCCCAACCGGTTCCGGAGCAGAGCGCAGCACAGGCTGAAATGCTTCCATACAAGACACTTGACGACAGCAGGAGGCCGACCCTGATCATATGCAACGGTGACGCCGGCAACATGTCATATCAGCAGATTTCTCTTGCATATCTCTATGCTGCAAACGGATTCAACGTCGTCACTTTCGACTGGAGAGGATTCGGGGAAAGTTCTGAGTTTGAAATGGATACTGACTATCTGTGCTACACTGAAATGCTGACGGACTATGATGCTGTCATAAAGGCCGTATGCAAGGAGAAGGTTGTGGACAAGAAGCAGATATACACCATGGGATGGTCCACCGGAGCATATCTGACCATGATAGCGGCGCATAATAACAAGGCTGTCAAGGGATGTATCCTGAGCGGCACCCCATCTTCATTTGAAGATGCAATCCCCCATCTTGTGAAAGTACATCCGAAGGGAAAGACAGAAGCGAACCTGCTTGTTCCGGATGATTTCCCGCGTAGAAAGATGCCCTCCCTCATAGCTCCGAAATTCAGAAAAGATATCCTCCTTGTAGTAGGAAGCGAGGATAACAGGACGCCTCTCTGGATGTCAGAGAAAATATACAATGCTCTACCGGAAGGTATAAACAAGAAATTATCCATATATGAGGGTGCCGGTCACGGCGGTACGGAGTTCCCTTTCTTTGTGGATTGGGAACGCTGGGCAGAAGAAACCATCGGTTTTATGACATTTTAATTAATATCCTAATATGAAACGAATTCTGACAATTCTGGCACTTTCACTTTTGTGCCTCACTTCCAACGCGCAGCTTTTATGGAAGATCAGCGGAAACGGCATTAAGAAGCCATCGTACATTCTTGGATCCCACCACGGATGCCCTTCCAGCTACTGCGACAGCATTCCGGGCCTGATGAAAGCCTTTGACAAGGTTGATAATGTAATTGGTGAAATCAACATGCTCGAATTTGCACAAATGACTCCGGAAAGGATGCAGAAGATGCAGGCAATGATGATGATGCCGTCTGATACCTCCCTGCTCTCACTCTTCAGTGAAGAAGAGACTGTAAAAGTCAACGCATGGCTCAATAAAGAAATGGGTGCAAGCCTGGAAAATCTTTCAATGATGAAGCCGATGACGATAATAGTTACAGTCCAGAACAAGATGCTCATGGAAATGATGCCTGAACTTGCCACTATGACGCAGATTGACAAATATATGCAGACGCTTGGTAAATATGAGGGTAAAGCCGTCGGAGAGTTGGAGACAGCCGATTACCAGTTGACACTCCTGTATGGCTACAGTCTGGAGGAACAGGCCGACGCTCTTCTGGAAATAATCGACAAAGGCAACAGCAGGGAGCTTCTTATAGAACTGACTGAAACATATAAATCTCAGGATCTCGACAGACTGTGGGAACTTTTCAAGGAATCGATGACCAATTATGAATATGATGCGACAATCAAGGTCCGTAATCTCAACTGGGAGAAGCAGATGAAGGAACTTCTTCCTAAGCAGACCACGATATTTGTGGTCGGAGCAGGTCATCTGCCAGGGGAATACGGAATGATCAATCTCCTGCGTGAGGCCGGCTATAAGGTTACACCTGTCAAGAAGTAACTATGGGATCAATGAAATTGCTCATAACAATACTTGCAGCATTGATCTGTTGTTCCGTAAGCGCTCAAAACGGAACAGCAGACACCCTCTATATAGATGTCCCGGAGGAATTGCGGGCCATGAAGCTGCAGACCACGGAATACATATCTGCCGGCAGGAAGGACAGAGAGAGATTCGGAAAGAAGTTTCTTGGATATTCCTTCATGTGGACATGGTGCTACGATGGCGGGAAGCTTGACACGAAGAAGCACCAGGAACTGTTCAGGAAGATTCGGAATTATCCATACGACAAGATTGTGTTCAATGGTTTCGTACTTGACAGGCTCGACATGGATTATTCGACAGAGGGCGGGGTCATTGCAGGGCTGATCGTAGGGAAAAAGCCGGTATTGATTTTCAGACGTGAAGCTGAACTGGTACAGGAATTCATTGTCAGAATGTATAATGAAAGGCTTTATGAGGATTACGGATTCCTCAAGAGATATTGTTCGCCTGCATTATTGGAAAAACTTCAGGCTGCATATCCGTACGACACTGCTGAAACCGCATATGCGATCTGGCTTTTCAGGAGCGGACAGCAGGATGCAAATCCTGAATCTGACGGCAGGACCACGATACTGGATGTGAAAGCTGATGGAGACCGGTATGTCTATACCGCCTTGGATATGGGCTGGAAATTCAGCAGAACTATGAAGGTATCATGCAAGGACAATAAAATTACAATTGAGGATATAGAATAAGAAATGAAAAGAGTAATCACCATCATTGCGCTTGGTCTGGTTGCGGTCGTAATAAGTGCCCAGACTCCGAAAAACGTCAGATATGTCTTCACCGAGGCCTCTGATCTCAATGTCATCGGCAAGATCATAGAGGGAACCCCTAACCCATATCATAGGGTAGACACTGTCAGATACAAAGGATTCACTAAAGGAGAGAACCGGAAGGTGAGATATTCGGCAGGACTGGCTGTACTGTTCAAGACCAATTCTACCACAATTTCAGTAAAAAGCGTATATGGAGAATGTAACACTCCAACGGCAAATACGAGGATTGCGAGCCAGGGTTTTGATCTGTATATCAAGGATGGCAAGGACTGGAAGTACGCCGCGTCCGGTGTGAATGAAGAAAATAAGAAGAATGCCAACCGCGTGCTCATCAAGAACATGGACGGCAAAGAAAAGGAGTGCATGCTCTATCTTCCGATGAATTCCGAAATGTATTCGGTCAAGATCGGTATTCAGGAAGGAGCCTACATCGAGGCCCTGGAGTCTCCTTTCCGCCACAGGATCGGCATATTCGGATCAAGTTTCACCCATGGAGCAAGCGCGACACGTCCTGGCATGAGCTATCCGATGCAGCTGATGAGATGGACCGGCCTTCAGTTCCTCAATCTCGGATGCAGCGGGGTAGGAAAATTACAGTCCTATTACGCAACGGTTCTGTGCGATGCCGATGTGGATGCATTGGTCTTTGACATGTTCTCAAATCCGAATGTCCAGCTGATTGAAGAAAGACTTTTCCCTTTCATTGAGAAGATCCAGAAGTCACATCCGGACATTCCTCTTGTATTCCAGCAGACGATATATCGGGAGAGGAGGAATTTCGACTGCGCTACAGAAGCCTATGAGGCAGAGAAACAGGAAGTTGCCGCAAGACTCATGAAAGAAGCCTGCAAGAAATATGACAATGTCTATTTCATACAGACAAATGCCACAGACAAACTTCACGAAACCTCCACGGACGGCACACATCCATCAGATTACGGATACACCCTCTGGGCCAGATCCATCCAGAAGCCGCTTCTGAAGATCTTCAGGAAATACGGAATAAAATAAAACTTGGAACATAAAAGAAAACGGAGTTCATTTCTGAACTCCGTTTGTGCTCTCCCAGTGGGTTACATAAAGCCTGATTATCAATTTGTTACAAAGTTTACCAACCGATTTACCAACTTAAATTCAAAAAAGTGTAAAAAAAGTAAAAAAAAATGATCTAATTTCACTAAACCCCTAATTGTAGTCAAGTCTAAGAAACTATATAATTTTTCCACTTAGGAATTCTTTGTCAGAATCTTGCAATTCAAGTTCCGATATGAATCCCAACTTAAATTTTAGAATTCGCCTTAATTTCGTTTTTCCACCACCTGACAATGCAAAATAGTGACTACTGTAATTTACATCTTTTATTGAATTAATGTATGAATCATAGGAATCTTGAATACCATCTTTCTCAAGAATAGATTTTAAGATATCAAACAATACAGATATGCCTATCGTTTTTAGAATTACGCTATCAGAAGTCGCCTTATCCCATAAAATTACTTTAACAGAATAAAAATACTTATCTAAAATAGAGTATATTTTATCATCATCAGTATTCAAATACAATTGCCTTAGCACAGGTTTCTCCGGATTACCAAGTATTCTACGTGTCTTATCATTCCAAAGGCCATTCTTTTTCATTGCCAACATATCTCTATCCTTCTGAGAATTAGTAGAGATCAAACTCATAACACCAATGGCGGCTCATCCGACATTTTTCGGCATCCCGAAAGATAACCTCGCTACACCCCAAGACTGAGGTCTTGCTGTTTCCACCGTAATTGGTGGTTTTCGATGGCAGAGAGTGCCTTTTTCAGTCGCTGATAATGGTACCGTGAGCGGTATATCGGTTGCTTCCATTATTCCATGCTTTCGACTTCTCGCACTCTCGGATTCTCGCCATATCGCAGGCCGGCATGCAGCCCTGCATTACAATTTTCTCCACTGCTCAAAATCGGCATCATAAGTGTCAAGGTGCTGACGGGCGATGTTCTCAAGCAAGCCCGAAACACTCATCTGACGACCTCCGAGTTTGCGAACATAATCCTCAAGCCTATCCCTTACCGCGCAACTGACAAATACAGGCTTGCAATCGATAATGACGGGTACTTTCAGATAAGCATTGCGGTACTCCTCCAATGAGAGCTTGCGTTGCTTACTGCTTACCCTGCGTTGGATGGTGGGCGGTTCCTCAATAGCGGTTGAAAATTCCATAATGGATTGTGGCTCGGCTACTGCCTCCTCATCGATTACAGAGTCGGCAATACGATTCTTGGGCGTAAAATCCTGCAATGCCATTTCAACACTCTTTTTAACTTCGGCATCTCTCGCTGCCGATGGCGATACGCTTGGACTAAACATTTCAGCCGAAGCGTTTTTTCAATTGATTCAGTCTTTTTCATATTTGCAATTTTTTTGGTTATCACTCAGGTCTCTGTGCGCACATTGACCAATTGTTGTGAGCAAAATAAGTGTGTATAATTCGGGGAGTGAAACGAATGGATTGCATTAGGCAATTAAGTATAGTTCTGCTCATTAGGAAGGTGAACGAACGGTGACGAATGCCCAATTCTTCCAATATTTGGGTTGGGAAGAAATCAGGAATAAAAGCTTAATTTGAAGCAATTAAGACCTTAATTTCGATGGAGGACATACGGATTACCGAGACTTCGGGAGTCGGTATGTCGGCCATCCTGTTATAGCTGATTAGAGGCTGTCCGTTTCGGCTGTTTGGGGCAAAAGTTTAGCAGACGGATAAGCATCGGTCTGACAAACGTCAATGCTACGGACAAGATCCGATACGGGCAATCGCTTTAATAAAACTAAGTGTATAGGTGTGATGACTATACCTAATATATAAGTATAGCCATTGGAATAGGCGGTTAAAGTGCCACGAACTGTGCCATATACTGCAACAGACCAAATGAGTCATTGAAGTGTAACAACTCTTATATTTCTTTGCACCAACAAAACGAAATAACAGCGAAAAGAAAAATGATTGTAACGATGAATATGATAGGATTTAGTGGAGTGATTTATCGCACCGAATATGTAACGGTATGTCAGTCTATGACACGTATAGACACACCCATTGCAGTGTGCATTTTACTGCTTTTATTTGCAGTGTGAACAACGAAAAATATGTGTAACTATAAATATTGACAACAATGAACATCATCAGTTTTGAAGAGAGAACCTTTGAGGAATTGCTGCCAAGTTTGAGTACTTCGTGCAGCGAGTGGATAACCTTTGTCGCCGACACGGTGAGAAGAAAATTG
>JAFQGK010000018.1 GCA_017398335.1 Bacteroidales bacterium
CAACACTTGTCACATTAACCGGACCCTCAACAGGATTCTTCTTGGTAACCTTGTTGAATGCCTTCTCAGCTGACTTTGAACGGTTGTCAGAAAGCTTTGCATTCTGATCCTCCTTTCCGTCTGGTGAAGCATAAGCAACAACGTCAGTGCTTACGAGGTTCTTGCGCTCGTTAGCCTTGATCTCCTCGAGAGCGGCCTGGAAGTCCTTGATTGACTGTGATTTGAGCTCTTTGTTTCTTACAGTTGAGCTGTTGATCTGATAAAGAATCTGACCCTCAGCAGTCTGCTTGATGATCTCCTGATAGTTGTCATCCTTAAGATCGAGCTTGCCCTTCTGGCATACGAGCATGTAAGTAGTGTTTGCACCGTCAGCAACCTTCTTTGTAGGGAGGTCAGTTGACTTAGCCTTGTAGCGAACTACACCACGAAGCTCGAGGTAGCACTTCTCCATACCTGGAGCGTACTCGAAGTGAACTTTCTTTGTAACGGTTGTACCAGCAGAAGGAACTACTTCATAGTTGTCCTGAACCTTCTCACCCTGGAACATGTAAGGCTCCATCTTAGCCTCGCCACCTTCGTAAACGATAACCGGAGTTACCTCGAGGATAGCCTTTGGATGGAAATAGTCCTCTGGATAAGTTACTGAAACCTCAGCGTCGATCTCTCCGCCGACTACTTCAAGAACTGCAGGTACGCACTTTACAGTTACGTTCTCTGCCATTTCTGCCATCTTCTCAGGTGAGCTACATGCGATTGCAGCAAGACCGAGAACGGCCGCAGACAAAAATTTGATACCTTTTTTCATTGTTTTTGTATTAGTTAAATGGTTTGTATATTGTTCATTAGACTTTTTGGTACATTCTGATGCCTAATCCGTGCAAAGATAATCTATATTTTTATATTTTCCATCCTTTTCTTAACTTTGTACCGTCATGAAAAATCAGGAATTACAGAATTTAAAGAATAAATTCGATATAATCGGCAATGATCCGGCCCTAAACAGGGCTCTGGAGATAGCTGTAGCTGTAGCTCCTACTGATATTACAGTGCTGGTTTCCGGAGAAAGCGGAGTCGGAAAAGAGAATATTCCGAGGATAATTCATCAGAACAGCCGCCGGAAAAACGGAAAATATTTTGCAATCAACTGCGGTGCAATACCGGAAGGAACGATAGATTCAGAACTCTTCGGTCATGAGAAGGGTTCGTTTACCGGCGCAAACGAGATGCGCAAAGGCTATTTCGAGGAGGCAAACGGAGGTACGATTTTTCTGGATGAGATAGCAGAACTTCCTTTGGCATCTCAGGCCAAGCTTCTCAGGGTGCTTCAGTCGGGAGAATTCATCAGGGTCGGTTCTTCCAAGGTCCTTATGACAGATGTAAGGGTGATAGCGGCGACAAATGTGAACCTGCTTCATGCTGTGTCCAAAGGAAAATTCCGTGAGGATCTGTATTACCGTCTGAATGCCGTTTCGATATCAATGCCCGCTCTGAGGGAGCGCCCGGGTGATATCAATGTACTTTTCCGTAAGTTCGCGTCTGACTTTTCAGCCAAATACGGGGTGTGCAAGGTCTCTCTGACGGAAGATGCGTCGATTCTGCTAAGGAAGTACCGCTGGCCGGGCAATATACGTCAGCTCAAGAATGTCGCGGAAACCATCTCTGCACTTGAGTCTGTCCGCCTGTCAGGATTTTCTGACAAGTGTGAGATTGATGTAGAGACCTTGTCCAGATATATTCCTAAGGAGGAACCGAATCTTCTTCCAGCCAAGGTCTCGTCATGGGGTGACAGCGAGAATCCGGGAGAACGCGAGGCTATAATAAGGATGCTTTTCCAACTGAAGCAGGATGTGGATTATCTTAAGGATGTGGTGGCAAAAGCGGGAGTTCATCTTCCGTCCTCCGGTCCGGCGATAGCTCCGCCTGACATTCCAGTGGTTCCGGAAACACAGCAGAATTGGGATTGCGGTTCTGAACTGGAGGACCAAGAAGACCCTGAGGAGCAGGAGAATCTTACCGACAGCAAGGCGATGTCGATCAAGAATGCAAACAAGGAGCTGATAGAAAAGGCACTCCGCAAGCATGAGGGCAACAGAAAGGCCGCAGCTGCCGAGCTGGATATATCGGAAAGGACATTATATCGTAAGATCAAGCAATTTAATATAGAATAATGGCAGGACATAAAAAGATATTGACTGCGGCATGCACGGTTGCGGCATTGGTAATAACCATGTTCATCGTGCACTCTTGTGGCATTTACTCGTTTACAGGAACATCCATCCAGCCTGATGTGAAGACTGTGACAATTCCGTACTTTGAATATAAGGCCTTGAAGGTCAACCCTGCCCTCAGTAATCAGATCACGGAAGCTCTTCAGGAAAAATTCATCCGTCTTACGCGATTGGAGCTTGTTGATGATGAGGGAGATATGGAAATCATCGGAGCCGTGACAGGATACGATGTAAGGGCGACGGCTATTACGGCTTCCGAGCAGGCTGCGCAGAACCGTCTCACGGTGACAGTGAAGGTCAGCTTTATGAACAGGAAGTATCCGGAGGATAACTTTGACGACAAATCATTCTCCGCTTATGCGGATTTTGATGCAATGCAGACTCTGGATGCGGTAGAGTCGACACTTTGTGAGGAAATCGTGGAAAAGCTATGCGAGGATATCTTCAACGGAACAGTGGCAAACTGGTAACGGCATAAGTATGGAAAATTATATAGATATCAGGAAACTTAATCTTGACGAGCTGGTCGGGGTCGTGAATCTCTACCCATGGTTCGGCAGCGCCAGAAAGGAGCTGTGCGAGAGAATGATCCGTATGGGTGAGGGTTGGAGTGAGGCCCAGTTTGCCGAAGCTGCTATGTATGTGGCTTCTCCTTCCATACTGTCAGATATAAGGAGAAAGGCTGGGAAGGAGAATTGGAAAGATGCTGATGTCGAGGGACTTCTTAAGGCATATCTCGCTGAATCTCAAGGTGCATCGTCGGATGTGCCGGAAAGGAAGGTCTTTGTTGTAGGAGGGGATTATTTCTCTCAGGAAGCCTATGATCAGGTGCGCCGCACTGAGGATAATGTCTTCTCCAGATATGCGGCAAAGGCAAAAAAGGAAAGTCCGGCAGCTTCCGGAGATGGTTCTGGAACATTTGATCTTTATACGGAAACATTGGCTCAGATCTATGCGGAGCAGGGCTATTTCGAGCAGGCAAAAGAGATATATTCAAAACTAATTTTGGCATATCCGGAAAAAAATGCTTACTTTGCAGCCCTTATTCAAAAACTAGAGGAAATTAACAGTTAGTATACTATGAACGTACTATTTACAATCTTGACAGTACTCGTACTCATCGCAAGCGGTCTTCTGACACTTATCGTTCTCCTTCAGAACGGAAAGGGTGGCGGACTTGCAAGCAATTTCGTAGCAGGCAACCAGACATTCGGTGTGCGTCAGACAACAGACATCCTTGAGAAGATCACTTGGGGTCTTGTAGCATTTGTAGGTGCTGTCGCTATCCTTATCAATGTGTTCACTCTCAACACCAAGACTGAGCAGGTTGATTTCACCGAGCAGATTGAAATGGAGGCACCGGCTCCAGAGTTCCCTAATCCGGAACTTCCTGCCGAGGCACCTTCAACTGAAGCAACTGCTGAGTAATTGAGACTTCGCCGACTGACAAATTGTCAGTAACAGGCTTTTGGAATATAATTTGACTGATAGCCGTCTGTTCCTTGGAGCGGGCGGCTATAGGTGTATTATCATGAGTGAGCTGCTTCGGGATCCGAGGCTTAATAAAAACGGAGGAAAGGAAAATGGCAGAAAACAAGTTTGAAAATCTGAGCAGGTTCGCTGTCAACCTTAATGAGAGGGCAGCGCAGGGAAAGCTCGATCCGGTAATCGGACGCGATGAAGAAATCAGAAGAGTCCTGCAGATTCTAAGCAGAAGGACAAAGAACAATCCGATTCTGGTTGGTGAGCCGGGAGTCGGCAAGACCGCCATATCGGAGGGCATCGCACAGAAGATCGTTGATGGTGACGTTCCGGAAAATCTGAAAAGCAGAAAGATATATTCATTGGACCTTGGAGCTTTGATTGCGGGAGCGAAGTATCAGGGAGAGTTCGAGGAGAGATTGAAGGGAGTCGTCAAGGAGGTTGTGGACAGCGACGGAGAAGTGATACTTTTCATTGATGAAATCCACACCCTTGTAGGAGCGGGACGCTCTTCCGGAGCTATGGATGCGTCGAATATCCTCAAGCCGGCTCTGGCAAGGGGAGAACTCAGGACAATCGGCTCCACCACTCTTGACGAATATCAGAAGTATTTCGAGGCAGACAAGGCTCTGGAGAGACGTTTCCAGATGGTGATGGTTGAGGAACCGTCGCCTGCGGCATCCATATCGATAATGAGAGGCTTGAAGGAAAGGTATGAGAATCATCATAAGGTGCGTATCGAAGATGATGCTCTGATTTCTGCAGTAGAACTCTCGCACAGGTATATTACAAACCGATTCCTGCCTGACAAGGCTATTGACCTTGTGGATGAGGCTGCATCAAAGCTCCGGCTTGAGATGAATTCCGTTCCGGAGCCTATCGCGGAGCTGGACAGCCGTATCCGCCAGCTGGAAATCGAGAAGGAGGCGGTAAAGCGTGAGGGTGTGTCCCTGAAGACCGATAAGATCAAATCTGAACTTAAGGAACTGACGGAGCAGAGGAAGGATCTCGGAAAGCGATGGGAAGAGGAGAAGAGTATTCTGTCGGAACTCCAGTCGGCCCGCCAGAAGATTGAGGATTATAAGATCGAGGCTCATAATGCCGAGAGGTCGGGTGATTATGGCAAGGTCGCTGAGATCCGTTACGGAAAGATGGCGGAAGCACAGAAGCGTATTGAGGAGCTTCAGGCAAGACAGGCAGGAATACAGGATCCTATTATCACAGAAGCAGTTACGCCAGAGGATATAGCTGAGGTCGTGGCGAAGTGGACGGGTATACCGGTCAAGAGGATGCTCGAGAGCGAAAGGGAGAAGCTGCTGAGAATGGAGACGGAACTTCATAAGAGGGTGGTCGGTCAGAATGCGGCTATCGAAGCTGTTTCTGATGCTGTGCGCCGTTCTCGTGCAGGTCTTCAGAATGAGAAACGTCCTATCGGTTCCTTCCTTTTCATGGGAACTACCGGTGTGGGAAAGACAGAGCTTGCAAAGGCTTTGGCGGAGTTCCTGTTCAATGACGAGAACATGATGACGCGAATAGATATGAGCGAGTATCAGGAGCGTCACTCAGTCAGCCGTCTGGTCGGAGCGCCTCCGGGTTATGTCGGCTATGATGAGGGCGGTCAGCTTACGGAAGCTGTCAGGAGGAAACCATATTCCGTAGTGCTTCTTGATGAGATCGAGAAGGCGCATCCTGATGTATTCAACATTCTTCTTCAGGTATTGGACGACGGACGTCTGACTGACAACAAAGGCCGTACGGTGGATTTCAAAAATACGATTCTTATAATGACATCCAATGTCGGTGCTGATATTATTCAGGGCTTCATGGAACATCTGCCTGCCGATGGCGGGGAAAGACAGAAAATGCTTGCGGACTGCAGGGATGAGGTGCTGGAGGTCCTGAAGCGCACAGTCCGTCCGGAATTCCTCAACAGAATCGATGAGGTAATCATGTTTGAGCCGCTTTCTCAGACAGATATCCGTGATATCCTCCGGATGCAGATGGAGGATCTTCGGGGAAAGCTGGCCGAGAATGGTGTAAACATCGGATTCACCAGGGAGTTTGAGGATTACATGAGTACGAAAGGTTATGAACCAGCCTATGGTGCCCGTCCTATCAAGCGTCTCATGCAGAAGGAACTTGTGAATCTTCTTGCAAAGTCGATTCTTGATGGACATGTCCACCGCGAATCCGAAATACTCGTCGATGTCAAGGACAGTCAGATAATTGTGAGGGATAAGTAGGGGATATTGCAAAAAATTGTGAGAATTTCTAATTTTGTAAGGTGTTTTAACCTTATTCTGATATGAAATTCTTAAGATTTTTCCTCTTTACAGCAGCATTTGTGGCGCTGTTTTCCTGCAATCAGGCACGAGTAGACCAGCCGAAGCCGGTAGCCTTGAAGTTGGCACATTATAATGTCGGTGTGTTCAATAAGACCGAGAGCAGTTCCACTGATGTGATTGCAGCCATGATGTCTGAGATAAGAGCGGATGTGGTTTCTGTCAACGAGGTGGACAGTTGTACGACAAGGACCGGCCTTGTCGACCAGTTGGCAGACTTGTCGAAAAAGATGGGAGACTGGGGCTGCTGGTATGCTTCGGCAATGCCTTACAAAGGCGGCGCCTATGGAATAGGAATAAGCTATAATCCCAAGCTCAAGGTCGTAAGGACCGACAAGGTGGCTCTGCCTAAGCTGACAGGTACAGAGCCTAGAGCCCTTGCTGTCGTTGAATTTGAAGATTTTGTATTTTCCACCTGTCATCTTGATTATAAGACGGCAGATGCTCAGCTCGGTCAGATAGAAGTCATAAATGCTTATATGGACAAGGCTTTCGGAAACGGTGCAAAACCTGTATTCCTCTGCGGTGATTTCAATTGTGTGCCTGAAAGTGCTCCGATAAACGAAATGCTCAAGTCCTGGAAGATGATATCCCCGGTTCAGATGACATATCCGGCTATCACTCCTAAAAAGTGTATAGATTATGTGTTTGTACGTGAGGGCGTATGCAAGGTAGATGTTGTGGATGCAAAGGTATATACAGCTTTCAAGACAGGAAATGTGGAAACGGCTTCCGACCATCTTCCTTTATATGTTGATGTAAAGATTAATAAATAATTAGTGGTATGGAAAGATTGAAAGGGAATGTGACCGTCATCACGGGTGGCGGAAAAGGCATCGGTTTCGGACTGGCTCAGGCTTTTGCCCGCGAGGGCTCTGATCTGGTGCTTACAGGAAGGACAGAATCAAGGCTTGTGGCAGCCAAGGAAAGGTTGGAAAAGGAATATGGTGTGAATGTACTGCCTATTGTTGCAGACGGAGCAGACGAGGCTGCGATAAAGAATGTCGTGGCAAAGACGATCGAACGTTTCGGCAAGATAACGACGCTGGTTAACAATGCTCAGGTGTCGAAGTCAGGTCTTCCGTTGGTAGAGCATACAAGGGAGGATTTCGATCTGGCCATCAATTCGGGCCTGTATGCGGCTTTCTTCTATATGAGGGAATGCTTCCCTTATCTTAAGGAGTCCAAGGGCTCTGTCATCAATTTCGCATCTGGAGCCGGCCTGTTCGGCAAGCTCGGACAGAGTTCATATGCAGCAGCAAAGGAGGGCATTCGTGGTATGTCCAGGGTTGCAGCGGCAGAATGGGGCCCGGACGGCGTCAGAGTCAATGTCGTTTGTCCGCTTGCCATGACCGAAAGCCTTCAGCAGTGGAAGGAAAATTATCCGGATCTTTTCGCAAAGACGATCCAGGGCATCCCTCTCGGACGTTTTGCAGATCCTATGGAGGATATAGGACGCGTTTGTGTATTCCTTGCTTCTGACGACGCCTCGTACGTGACAGGAGAGACAATCACCCTTCAGGGAGGAAGCGGCCTCAGACCATAATGATTATAATATAAAGGATATGAAAGTAATACTTGTGAACGGAAGCCCTCATAAGGAGGGATGCACATATACAGCCTTGAAAGAAGTCGAGCAGGAGTTGAACAGTGCGGGAATCGAGACAGAGATTTTCTGGCTAGGGGTAAGGCCGGTTTCCGGATGCCTAGCCTGTGCCCAGTGCATAAAGAAGGGTCCGAACGGCGAAAGGCCAACTCTCAGGTGTGTCATCAATGACGTCGTGAATGAATTTCTTGACAAGGCCGAGGCTGCTGACGGATTCATTTTCGGCAGTCCGGTCCATTATGCTGCGATTTCAGGAGCTCTGTCATCTTTTATGGACCGTGCATTCTACGGCAAGGGCAAAATCTTCCGTTATAAGCCTGCCGCCGGCATCGTAAGCTGTCGCAGAGGTGGTTCTACGGCTGCATTTGATCAGGTAAACAAGTATTTCACCATATCGTCTATGCCGGTCGTGTCATCAAAATACTGGAACATGGTCCATGGAAACACTCCGGACCAGGTGCGTCAGGATGAGGAGGGAATGCAGGTCATGAGGGAACTGGGACGCAACATGGTCTGGCTGTTGCGCTGCATAGAAGCAGGCCGCAATGCAGGTGTCGAGCCTCCGGTAAAGGAAAAGCCAGTAATGACCAATTTTATCAGATAGTCTTTCCGGAGAGATTGCCGGTCAAGCCGGCAATGACGTTGAAAGATGTACTCTTCCTGTCATCCCCGGCTCGAAATAGTCATCCCCGGCTCGAAATAGTCATCCCCGGCTTGAAATAGTCATCCCCAGCTCGAAATAGTCATCCCCGACTCGAAATAGTCATCCCCGGCTTGACCGGGGATCTTTGTTGATACGACATTTGTGTCAAAAATATCGCATTTTTATCAAAAATGTGGAGGTTCGGCAAATATTAATATATTTGCTAGAACATGCAGATATCATATCAAAATCACATAATTATGAAAAAACCATTAATCCTATTGTTTGCTGCTGTTCTGGCGGTTTCTTGTCAGGAATCCATGAAGCAGCTTACAGACCGTGTTTTCGAAGTAGCTGAATACCAGTTCACTGAAATGGATAAGACTCTTACGGATACAAACGTTCCAAAGTCGACCAGATTCGGAGTGCTTGTCCCTTCAGAGACCAAGAGCTGGACATCCGGTTTCTATCCGGGCAGTCTCTGGTATGTGTATATGTACACCGGCAACGAGAACACAAAGGTTCTTGCTGAGAAAAACACAGAGAAACTCTACATCGAGACCCAGAGAGTCCGCAGTCATGACATCGGTTTCATGGTCAACTGCAGCTACGGTAACGCGCTCCGTATTACCGGAGACGAGAAATATCGCGAGCCTTACATCAACGCGGCGAAACTTCTGACCACCCGCTTCAATCCTACAGTAGGACTGACACAGAGCTGGAATATCACTCCTTCACGCAAACAATGGAAGTTTCCGGTGATCATTGACAATATGATGAATCTTGAGCTTCTTACCCAGGCTCACAAGATGAGCGGCATCGATTCTCTTCTCACGGTAGCCGTTACTCATGCAAATACAACGATGAAGAACCATTTCCGTCCGGACTATACAACATGGCATGTCGTGGATTATGATCCGGAGACAGGTGACATCAGAATGAAGGTGACACACCAGGGTTATTCGGACGACTCTGCATGGTCAAGAGGTCAGGCATGGGCTGTGTACGGCTACACAATGATGTTCCGTGAAGTCGGTGACGAGGCTTATCTCGCTCTGGCAGAGAATATTGCAAGAATGCTTCTTGACAGGCTGCCTGAAGATGGTATTCCATATTGGGATTTCGATTCTCCAGACATCCCTGATGCCCAGCGCGATGCTTCCGCAGGAGCCATCATGGCGTCAAGCTTTATCGAGCTCGCGGGCTACACTCAGGACAAGGCCCTCTCAAAGGTGCTTATGGAAATGGCTGAGACACAGATCCGCACCCTTGCTTCACCTGAGTATCTCGCAGAAAAGGGTAGAAACGGATTCTTCCTCCTCAAGCATAGCGTAGGCTCATATCCAAGCGACACGGAAGTCAATGTACCTTTGACCTACGCTGACTACTACTTCCTTGAGGCACTTCTCAGATATAACGGCAAACTTTAAATACAATAATATGAAAACAAATGATTTAATGGGACACATCGTGTATGAGTCACCTGTAGTGATTTATCACGAGATTCAATGCGAAGGCGTATTGTGTCAGAGTCTTGGAGATGGCAAGACTGGTGGATTCGATGATTTTACATTTGACGAAGAAGATTCATTTTAAACGGAAAGCTATGAAGAAAATGTTATCGGCAGCTTTAGTCGTATCGATGATGGCTGCAGCATGTACAAAGGAAAATCCTGTTCAGGATGGAAGTAATCTTCAGGTTCTTCCGAATGGAGATGAAAAATGTTTTGTTGCGGATTTTAATGATGAGACACCAGTCAAGACGGTGCTCGTACCGCAGGAAAAGACCGCTTCTGTTGAGTGGCTTGCAGGGGATAAGGTGAGCATATTTGCCGGAGAAGGTAACTATCTGTATAAGGCTGCATCTGCAGGACAATCTACAACTCTGGTACCGGAAGGACAGTCGGCAGGAACAGCAGAGGTATATTATGCAGTCTATCCTTACAATGAAGCAGCAACAGTTTCAGGAGCTGTTGTAAGTACAGAACTCCCTGTAAATCAGACAGGAGTGAAGGGAAGCTTCACAACTCATCTTGCAGTCGCTTCTTCAACCGGAACAAACATGACTTTCAAGAATGTCTGTGGTCTTGTCAAGGTGAATATTGCTTCAGACAATGTCACAAGCATTGAGTTCAAGGGAAATTCTGGAGAAATCGTAGCAGGTCCGGTAAATATTACTGTTTCAGAAGGTGAACCGACATATGCGCCGGCAGAAGGCTCGACAGCGACAGCTGTTGTGATGACTCCGGCTTCAGGATCGGTATTTGAACCGGGAGACTATTATTTTGCAGTTCTTCCTCAGAGCTTTACTGCAGGTTTTACTGTAACTTCATACAAGAATGACGGTAGAAAAGTTGTCCGCGTGGCTAATCCTAAAGATGAAAGCGGAATCGCTGTCGGCCGTGCAAAGATTGTAACAGGTAAGTCCTTTGGCATCTCAGGTCTTGGTACAGAGGCAAGCCCTTATGTCATCATGACTGCTCAGGATATGGTGGATATGAAGGATCTGACAGATCTGACTGCTCCTACTTATTTCAAGATAGGAGACAACATTGATATGGCAGGTGTTACTGCATGGGAGGCTGTGAACAGTGTTGCGGCAGCAGACCAGATAGCTGAGATTCATATTGACGGTAACAATAAGACTATCAGCAATTTTGCTCCTACAACAGTAACCGGTCTTCCTTCTCTCTTCGGTGTCATCGTCGGTTCTTGCAAGGACCTCACGGTAACAGATGCTGTGATAAACTTCCCGGAAGTGTCACATACAGCAATTCTTGCTTCATATATCGGATATTACGATGGAACCGCCAAGCTCTCTGCAACAGTTGATAACGTCCATGTTGCCGGTTCTGTGACCGGACTTAAGGTTGTCGGAGGATTTGGAGGAGTTGTCGTCTCTTCAACAATCACCAACAGTACCGCTGCAGCAGATGCTACAATCCCTGCGGGTTCTGAATATTATGCAGGTGGATTTGCCGCTCAGGCTAATGGAGCGGTGACCTTCAGAAATTGCAGCGCGTCAGGTGATGTATCAAGCTCTTATCGTAGAGTTTCCGGCTTTTGTGGTGGTACTTCAGAGAGCAATTATATTACAGGTGAAGAGGGCAAGATTGTGTTTGAGAACTGCTTTTCTACAGGAAATATAGATGGAAAATACCCTGTAGGAGGATTGTTCGGAGAATTAAAGACAGTAGATGCCTTGCATTTCAAGAATTGCTACGCAACAGGTTCCATTATATGCGAAAGGCAGACAGGCGGTCTCTTGGGTCTGGTAAATAAGGCTTCCGCTTCAGTTGTGATGGAGAACTGTTATTATACAGGAAGTACAATAGAGGGAAAAGTTGCGCCTACTGGTTCAAATGAAACAAACATCGGAGGCCTGGTCGGCTATATTGCAGCAGGTAACAGCACATCCATCAAGAACAGCTTTGCTGTAACTACTTTGGTCGGCTCAACCAAGAAGGGCTATGTAGGAGGAGTCCTTGGATGTACGAAAGCAGGATCGACGATCATAGAAAACTGCTATGCAGATTGTAGCATGGACGCAACATTCCCAGGTGGTATAATTGGTTATAATACAGCGGCAACAACAACTGTCAAGGACTGTACATATGCGGGTTCAGGTGCAACAGCTATCTGTGCTGGCGGAACAGCTGTTACAGAAGAGGGAACAAATTCAATCGTCGAGGAGGATCTGACAGCAACTCAGATTGCCACAAAGCTTGGCTGGGGCTCAAACGAGGCCTGGGATCTCACAGGTGATTCACCGAAGCTCAAATAAGCAGAGTAAATCTATAATAAAAATGACGTGTCGCTCTTTGGTGACACGTCATTTTTTATGTCCGGCGATGGCCGGAAACGGTGAAATCTATAAGTGTTTTATTGCATCTTGTTCCAGCCGTAATCCAATGTCTTGAAAGCCTTAGGGCGCTTCATACTTTCTGTGTAAACGTTTCCGTGGCAGTCGGTTACCTTGATTTCCAGGGTGGATGTCGGAGAAGATGCAGTAGCTTTGAACATATGCCAGGTAACATGTGTAAGATGACCGGCATCTTCTCCCCTTCTATACCTCTCGTAAGTGTATGCAAGCATATGAAGAGGGTCGTAATCAGCGACTTTTGTCACGGTTAAAGGAGTGCCGTTTTCGAACACTTCCACCTTCCAGTTGTAGTCATAGTTCCATACGTTGAGGTATACCTCGTTTGCCGTGCTCTCTCCTGACCAGGTCTTGGTACGTGCATCCCACTCCTTGCTGTCTGCTTCGTTGAGACTAGGAAGGAGTTTCTCCCTGCTGAGGTTTATCTGGTTCCTGTCGTATGAATAGAACTGTCTGTTGATGTTGAACTTGGTACCTTTATATTGCCATTTGATGTCGTTTCCATTCACTTTCAGTACGGTGTATCCGCCGGGAACGCCGTCTGAAGCAATGTTTGCCTCAATATTATATACTCCTGTAACCCACCAGCATGCGCATACAGCTCCTGCATTATGTTCATAAATGCTGTTCTTTGTCAAAGTGTTGTCTATTGTATACATCTGGTGTGTGTGTCCTGTGAAGATATGGACTGTAGTGAAATCGTCAAGGATATCTTCAAGCTGTGAAGCGCTGGATGCCATCATTGCATAGTTCGGAGTCTTCCCTGTTCCTGGGTTCGCGAACATCTGCGCGTGCATGCTGACAATGATAGGGGTGTCTTTAGACACGTGCGAAAGATCCTTTTTCAGCCAGTCAAGCTGCTCCTGAACGAGATTGTTGGTGTAGGTCGCATTCTTTCCCGTACCCGGATTTGCGCAATCGATGTCGTCAAGGACAACGCCATGGACCTTTCCAAGATTATATGAATAATAACTTGGACCGATGTTCTGTTTGTATTTCGCCATTGTAGCGAAGTCTCCGCTTTCCCAAAGGTCATGGTCGTGGTTTCCCGGTGTCTGGAAGAAAGGCAGTCCGGTAAGTGGCTTCATCTCCTCTATGTACTCTGGGAAACTGTAGTTGTTATCCACCCAGTATCTGTCCCAGACCATGTCTCCGAGTGTCAGGCCATAGATGTTTCCGCCATTGGCCGTTACAAAGTCTTTGACGTCTTCCAGGAAGTGACTGAACTGTTCCCTGTCATTGAATCGGTTGGCAAGGTGGATGTCTCCGCAGATCAGCATTGTGTAGTTGTCCGGATTCTGCACCTCCTTCAGCTCGAAATCCACTCTTTCAGCAGCGCTGGCGCTCTTTGTGAGATACTTGTGTATCTGAGGGAACACGACATTCAGTGGCACTTCATAGCCCCTTGGGACAGAAACGAATACATAACCATGTTTCTTTTTGGAACTCAGCTGGTAGACTCCGTTCTTGTCTGTAACAGCGGTCTCTACACCATCAGAAACCACAACACCCTCAATGCCTTTGTCCCCGCAGGCAACCCTTCCGTAGACAGAACTGCCTCCTTCCGGATGAATACCATCGTCCTTTACATTGAAAGTCAGCTTGGTTGTTCCAAGGCTTAGTACTTCCAATCCTCGCTGAACTGATACCTTGTGCTGTCCTTCCTTGGCTCCACTGTAAAGCTCTACCGTCACTTTTGCAGACGTTACTGAAAGAATCTTGCAGAATTTCTGTCCCGCAGGACCATCAAGAATGATAAGGTCTGTCTTTAACGGTGCTTTACCTTCGACAACTCCGAATTCAATGCTTTTGGCATCTTCTTCTATAGTTATTTCAGAAGGAATATCAAGCCTGACATCAAAACCGGAACCGGCCTGAGGGTTTTCTTCCGGAGTGCATCCAACAAGAAAAACTGCAAGCGCAGAAAAAATTAAAAGAAGTCTTTTCATATGATTATCAATAAGTTCTATATTCTTCAATGCTGAAAGGACGAGGTCGTTTCATCTGCTCTGTATAGACATTCCCGAAACGGTCGGTTACAGTGATGTCAAGAGTCGAGTTAGGAGAGCTTGCGACAACTTTGTACATATGATAGTTGTGTGCTCCATCTGAGCTGGTGTTGCTGTTCTGCCTCTTTGCTAAAGCCGTGTGCAGGTAGAGAGGGTCGGTACATTTGAGACGCTCAACCTTAAGTGCAAATCCGTTTTCCTTCACCTCTACATTCCAGTCATAGTCCGCGTTCCAGACATTGATATATACCTCATTTTCAACACCTGGTGTAAGCCAGTACTGAGCAGATGCGATATATTCATCCTTATGCTTTTGTGTTGCGTTAGGAACCTGTGTTTCCGGACTCAGGTCGATCATGTTCCTGTCATATGTACGGAACTGGGTCGTGATAGGAAGATCGACGCCTTTATATTGCCATGTTACATCCTTGCCGTTGACTTTCACAACGTGATATCCTCCCGGTGCACCGTCTTTCGCAATATGGATTCCTGGAGAAAGATATCCGCTGACCCACCATGCTGCGCACACGGCTCCTGCATTGTGTTCATAGGTGTTTTCATCCTTGACATTCCACATGAGATGTGAGTGGGCGCTGAATACATGCGCTTCCTTATATGCATTAAGAAGGGTGTGCAGTTCCTCGCCATCGTCCATGTTGAATCCGCTGGAGTAGCTCTTTGTTCCAGGATTGTTATGCCATACAGAATGCATAAATGCGAAGACGACCTTGTCTTTAGACACATAGGAAAGATCCTTTTTCAGCCATTCCATCTGCTCTGTGCCAAGTTTGACCTCGTATTTGTGGGTGTTGAAGCTGCCCACATTGGCTGTGGTTATACAGGCAATGTTGTCAAGACAAACTAAATGCACATTTCCTATATTGAAAGAAAAGTAGTTAGGGCCGAGATTCTCCCTGTATTCTATGACTGCTCCTTCTTCCGTGTTGTATGCTATGCTATGGTCATGATTTCCGATGGTCTGGAAGACAGGAAGGCCGTTAAGACGCTTCAATTCTTCCTTATACTCCAGGAATCCGAAGTTGTTTGGAATCCAGAACTGGTCGTGTACCATGTCACCGAGGGTTACAGCGTAGAACACTTCGCTTTGATGTTCGGATATGTATTTGTTTATGTCATCAGCAAAACGAGGGAACTGTGCAAGGTCATTGTGTCTTCTCGCAAGATGAATATCTCCGAATACCAGAAGGTTGAAAGCTGTCTGGTCACGGGAGGTAGTCAGTTCGAAGTCATGCCTTTCAGGAGCAGATGCACTCTTCGCAGTGTATTTGTAGAATTGTGGTAAAGAGGTATCTGTCGGTACGTTGTAGCCACTTGGTACGGAAACGAATACGTATCCGTACTTCTTTTTGGATGCGAGCTGGTACACACCGTTCTTGTCGGTGACCGTTACTTCTATTCCGTCGGAAACTACAACACCTTCGATTCCCTTACCGTTGCACTGAACCTTGCCGTATATAGTGCTTCCGGCGCCAGGCCTTACAAGTTCATCGTCCGCCAATTCTTTCAGAGATATTTTTGTCGATCCAAGATATTTAACTTCCAGACCTCTCTGGATGGAAATCTTGTGCTGACCGGCTTTCAGGCCGTCGTAAAGTTCTGCTTTTACGGAAGAAGTAGTCACAGAGAGTATCTTGCAGAACTTCTGACCGGCAAGGCCTTCAAGAATCATTATGTCGCTTTGCTTCGGAGCCTTGCCTTCCAGAACGGCGAACTCAATGGATGAAGCGTCTGCTTCAACAATAATTTCAGCAGGAATGTCAAGTCGGACGTCAAAGCCGTTGTCGCCTGCAGGGTTCTCCTCCGGTGTGCAGCTGAAGAATGCCAGCACTAAAAGAGGAAAAACATAGTGTAAAATAGATTTCATTTCCGTTTTGTTTTTATAAAACAAATATAAATTAAATCGCAGATAAAAGAAATTTGTGGTTTAATCGTTCTATTATTGCTCCGACCGTTTTATTGAGGTTTGCGTGATATTGACGATTTTTGTAAAAAATAATAAATGCCACATGAAAAAGTTATTTAACACTATGATGGTTTTGTTGATAGCAGTCACTGCTGTTGCACAGAAACCGAAGTCGTTGCCTCATGTTAACCAGACCGTGGATGGCTACAGGGGAATCTGGTTCACTCTGGGACAGATGAAGAAATATGGCGACAAGTATTCCGGAGGTCTGGGCTCGTACACGATGAAGCACATTCCGATGGCGGCATATGCAGAGGAAGTCAACAAGACATTCTTCGTTTATGGCGGAACCCCTCAGGATGGCGAGCGCTATCTTCAGTGTATGGTCGGCTGTTACGACCACAACACAGGCATGCTTCAGAAACCTCGTCTTGTGTTTGACAAGGGACAGAACGGCGTGAATGACCCTCATGACAATCCGACGATTCAGATCGACAAGGATGGTCATATCTGGGTGTTTGTTGCAGGACGTGGAAACCATCGAAACGGTGTGAGATTCCGCAGTACGAAGCCTTACGATATAACTTCGTTCAAGTATATCAACGAAGGCATCATGGCATATCCGCAGGTCCACTACAATCCTGAAAAGGGATTTTTCCTGTTCTTCACCCGTTACGACGGAAAGCGTCAGCTTTTCTATCAGACCAGCAAGGATGGCAAGAAGTGGACGAAGCATCAGCAGATTGCCTCAATCAAGGAGGAAGGCGACAAGCAGTCCGGTCATTATCAGATCACAAACTGCCGCGGTCAGAAGGTCGTGAGTGCGTTCAACCGTCATCCTAACGGCAAGTGCGATGGACGTACGAACATCTATTTCATCCAGTCCGAAGACTGGGGCCAGACATGGACCACAGTAGACGGCAAGCCTATTGAGCTTCCGTTGACAACGCTTTACAACGATGCTCTTGTGCGTGACTACCAGAGCATGGGACGCAACTGCTACATCAAGGATGTGAATTTCGACAAGGATGGCAATCCTGTGATTCTTTATCTGACATCAGACAACCATCTTCCTGGACCGGAAGGAGGAATCCGCAAATGGCATACTCTTCATTGGAATGGAAAGGAGTGGATCGAGAGTCAGTTCACAACTTCTACACATTCATACGACAGCGGAAGCATCTGGACTGAAAACGACAAGGAATGGACTGTTATCATTCCTTCGGACGAGGGTCCTCAGCCTCTTGGATCAGGTGGAGAAATCGTGCGTTGGGTGAGCAAGAATGAAGGTAAAACGTGGAAGAGAGCGGGAACGATAACTTCGGGAAGCGAGAGAAACCACGGATATGTACGCCGTCCTCTGAATGCCAACGAAGGCTTTTATGCTTATTGGTCAGATGGTAATCCTGATACACTTTCTCCAAGCAGATTATATTTCTACACAAAGGACGGTCAGGTGTTCCAGATGCCATATGATATGTCGGAAGAATGGTGCAAGCCAATTCCTTATTGCACGGAAAAGAAAAAATAATCAACATAGGATAACCTTAAAACTAGTATTATGAAACGATTTATAACTTCGCTTCTCGCATTGCCACTTATTGTGGCATTTGCGGTTTCCTGCGACAGGAATGAGCTGGAGGAGGAAGAGTCGGTTACAATAGAAGGACTTGCCGAGACAATCGAGTTTACGGCAGTCCCTACAGGAGATGTTACCTTCAGCATAACATCGAATGTAGAGTGGTCGATTTCCATGGAGAATCTTGACTGGGTTTCAATTTCTCCGTCAAGAGGTCTTGGTAGGAATGAGACGACGGTTGTGACAATCTCTCCTGATGTCAACAAGGATTTCGAATCCCGTCAGGGAACATTCGTGCTCAGGGCTGGTTCCGTGTCACGTACGGTTACCCTTACACAGGCTGCCGGTGAAGTGGATCCTGTATTCAATCTGAGCGGAACAGAAGGAGATGCATTCTACATTGAAGCTCTCAATGTGGAAGGATCTGTGTTCAATGTATCTTCCAACAGGGATTGGACAGCTACCCTTGACGGTATGTCATGGGCTACAGTATCTCCTCTTGAGGGTGTTAAAGACAGGTCTGCGACCATCACTGTTGTTCCTAAGGCGATAAACGAGGGAGATGACAAGGAAGGAACAATCAGTTTTGATTATGGCGCTGCTGCTCCTAAGGTAGTGAAGATTGTTCACAAGAAGTTCGTACCGGAAGTAAGTCTTTCTGTCAGCGAACTTTCGGCATCAAGTATCGGAACGATCAGCGATCCGAAGGTCGTTGTTACTTCGAATGCTCCGTGGACAGCAACCTGCAGCGAGGAATGGGTTACAGTTGACAAGAAGGAAGGCGAGATCGGAGAAACTGAGGTTACTGTTTCCGTGAAAGGAAACAATACAGGTTCTGAACGTTCAGCAACAGTAACATTCACCAACAGTACAGCTACAGCTGTCCTTACGGTAAATCAGAGCAATGAGTTCATTACGACATCTGTCGAGTCTCTTGCAACCAGCAAGAATGAAGTTACATTTGATGTAAATGCAAATGTCGACTGGACTGTCGTTTCTTCAGAATCATGGGCAACCGTTTCTCCTGCAGAGGGAACAGGCAATGCGACCGTTACAATTACATTGTCACCGCTCATGCCGGGTGCAGGAAGCCGTAAGGCACAGATTACCGTTGCAGCCAAGAATTCAGAAGGACTTTCAGCTGTCGTTGAACTTACTCAGAATGAGCCGGTTCTTCTCAACTTCATTGATCTTTATGAAACTCCTGTATTGTTCAACTGCAGCCAGCAGAGCTGGAATGTTGCAAACAATGCAGAATACATTTCTCCAGGTTCGACAGGATCGACAGCAGATTCAAAGGGTACAGGTAGGGCTCAGTCATATAGCCATCTTGACAACAAGGACCTTTACATGCAGTACTATGATGCCCCTACCGGAGGATTCGGAAGCGAACTTAAATTTATCATGCCGGCTGACGGAGCTTATACAGCGAATTACACCTGGACAGATGACGCCTTCGAGTTCCACATCCCTGTGAAGAAACTGGATTATGGTGCAACGATTACGTTTGAGTACGGATTGGCACAGGGAGGATCCAATGCTCCAAGAATCTGGAATTCAGAGATCAGCCTTGATGGAGGAACAACCTGGGAGTCGTTTGATACAGGTAATACAGAGACATCTCCAAATAATGGTCAGACAGGAAACTCTGTCCTGATGTCGGGAAACAAGAAGCCGAACCATTATAAGGGAACATATCAGATGCAGCAGGGCGTTCAGGATCTGGAGGTCATCATAAGAGTGCGCAGTGTCGATGCAACGCATGCATGGACAGGAAGTGCAACTAAAACTGTGAGCAAGCCACAAGGAACGTCTATGCGACTCATCGGTGGAACTGATCATCCATGGGTTGAGAAAGTGGAAGAAGCAGTCGCTTATGGACCGAAGATCTCTGTTTCTAATGAAGGCGGCGGATTCGTCCCTGAACTTGCAGTGTCTTCAAACACTCTTCGTGCAGAAGGAACATCGGTTTCGTTCGATGTGACATCAAATGTTGCATGGACAGCTTCGTCTGCCGACTCATGGGCAACCGTTTCTCCTGCAGAGGGAACAGGCAATGCTGCTGTTACAGTGACATTTACCGAGCTTGCACCGGGTGCAGACAACAGGACAACCACCATTACGGTGTCGGCAAAGGAATATGCGGGATACACTCAGACAATAATTATCGAGCAGATCGCACCGGCTCCGGCAGGACCAGAAGGCAACTATATTGATCTGGCATCAACCCCAGTGCTCTTCAATGCCTGCGATCAGGCTTGGAACATTGCGAACAATCCTGATTATGCTACGGCGGGACAGACCGGTGCGAAACCGGCAGGTGATCCGGGACAGGGCTCAGGAAAGGGAACAGGAAAGCTGCAGTCTTACAGTCACTACAGCAATCCGGATCTTTACATTCAGTATGTAGCTTCGCCAAGGGCAGAAGGACATAGTGCGCCAGCATTCATTATGCCGGCAAACGGAATCACCGTTAAGCAGACTTGGACAGACGATGCCTTTGAGATTCATTTGCCGGTCTGGAAGATTACCGCAGGACAGGCACTGCATTTTGATTTCCTTATATATTGCAAAGGTGTGACTTCTCCTCGTCATTACGCAGTGGAGGCGTCCTTTGACGGAGGAGAGACATGGAGCATGTTTGATACAGGAGCCACTTATACAACAGTAAGCGGTGCAGCAGCAAACGTTGATTTATTGGCGAATGAATCATATACTCCTGTAGAGGCTAAGTTCGTTGTGAACAATGAGGTAAGCAACTCTGAGGTCTTGGTAAGGATACGGATTCCGGATGCGACTCATACCGTTTCAACAAAAGAACAGCCTTATGGTACAGCTCCGGGAGCAGGTGCTATCCGTCTGCTTGGCTTGAATCAGACCAATGTTAACGGAACTTATAGTGAATCGGGTCCAAAGATTTATGTTAAATAATATATGTTGAAAAACTTCACCAAACAGATCGGATTCATACTGATCGCAATGATGGCTGTAGCCTGTGTCGGCTCGGAACAGACCGACACAGGTGAGGGCTTTTATGAGTTTGACGGCAGTATCAAGCTCTATGGTGGAAGAGAAAGGGTTGTGGGGTTCTGGAGTGAAGTTGTGGACAATGATCTTGTTCTTCGGATTTCCTCTCAGGAAGGAACAGCAGTCGAATCTGTGATGTCGTCGTCTTCAGGAGATCTTTCTCTGGATGATTTGAGCGAAGGAGAGCACAGACTCCAGATCGAACTTAAGAAAGATGGGGAGGTTGTCTGGTCAGAAACGAAATTTGTCATGGTCCTGGGCGAGACATATGAAAAAAGGCTCAGCTTTTGGGATGTGGAGACTTATCGTTTCTCCGGTACATTCTTCAATGCTGAATTTTCCGATCTCGTCTATGGCGGTCTTGTAGGTGAAGAGTTTGTCTATACAGACCTGAATGGCTTCGAGCAGACTTTGTTCTTTGAATATGACGGATCTGCAGAAGTCAAGAAATGTACTCTTGCCAATGTTTCGGGAAATGTAAGGAGCAGGACGGTGTATGTGCCTGTGTCTCAGACCGGTGATAGGTTCTATACTGCCTATCGTGAGTATTCTGAAAGCTATGTTCAGCCGGATCAGTCCCAGATCTGTGAGACGGTTTCCGGTTACAGAGGCATCTGGTTTGACCTTGGTCAAGCTACGGATTATGGTTCGAAATACTGCGGAGGTCTTGGAACCTATACCATGAAGCATATTCCGATGGCGATTTATTCGCAGGAAGCAGACCGTACATATTTTGTTTATGGAGGAACACCTTCGGAGGATAAAAAGTATCTCCAGTGTATGATCGGATGCTATGACCACACAACCGGTATGCTTCAGAAGCCGAGAGTCGTGATGGATAAGGGTGTGGACGGCGTAATCGATCCGCATGACGATCCTACGGTTCAGGTGGATAAAGACGGATATCTGTGGGTCTTCGTTTCCGGACGAAGCACCAAGCGTAAGGGTAGGGTTTACAAGAGTGTGAATCCTCATGATATCACTGCGTTCGAGATGGTCAGCGAGTTCACTATGGCTTATCCTCAGATCATGTATCATCCTGACAGAGGCTTCTTCTTCTTCTTTACAAGGTATGACGGTACGCGTCAGCTCTTCTATCAGAGCAGCACAGACGGACGCAGCTGGACTTCATACAAGCAGCTTGCCTCTATAAAGAATGGAAGTGAGACCAAGTCCGGACACTACCAGATAAGCAATATCTGTGGCGACAAGCTGTGTACGGCTTTCAACAGGCATCTGAACGGAAACGTAGACACAAGAACCAGCGTCTATTATGTACAGTCTTCCGACTGGGGACAGACCTGGACTACGGTTGACGGACAGCCTGTTACGGTACCAGTGACCAAGAGGGATGCGAATTGTCTTGTAGTGGATTACGAATCACAGGGCAAGAACTGCTACATCAAGGATCTTAACTTTGACACTCAGGGCAATCCGGTGATCATATATGTGATCAGTGACAATCACAAGACCGGCCCTGAAGGCGGTATCCGCGAGTGGTATTCTCTCTATTGGAACGGAAGTGCATGGGAGAAGACAAAGATTACAGAATCCACCCATTGCTATGACAGCGGAAGTATCTGGATTGAGGGTGATGTGTGGACAATCATCGCTCCGACGACTCCGATGCCGGCAGGAGATCCGAGATATTGGGGAGCAGGTGGAGAAATTGACGAGTGGACCAGCACAGACAAGGGCAGAACCTGGACAAAGACCAAGTCCCTGACTTCAAACAGTGAAAGAAATCATACTTATGTAAGAAGACCTTTCTTTGCAGATCACGATTTCTGGGCATATTGGGCTGATGGAAATACTGATTCCTTCTCGAAGTCATGCCTGTATTTCTCGACAAAAGCAGGCAAGATTTACAGAATGCCATACAATATGACATCAGAATGGCAGAAACCGGAAGAATATAATTAATAACTAATAAAACTAAGAATTATGAAAAAAGGATGGATCGGTCTGGCGGTCGTTATAATGGCTGTCGGATGTTCAAAAAAGGACACGATCGACCCCGGTACCTGGAATTCCTACAGGAATCCTGTAGATCAGACGGATATCCAGGATCCGGCCGTCTTTACCGAGAACGGAGCATTCTACATGTTCTCGACAGGAAGTTCGGAGGAATCGGTTATTCCGATGATGGTATCATCCGACCTTACCACCTGGGAAATGGCAATCAATATCTTTACAGATGAGACGATGCCGGATTTCATCAGTGGCGTGTTGCCTCAGTCTCCTGAGATTGCACAGGTCGGCGGCAAGTACCTTATCTACTATTCGATGTACAAGACTGCTTCAGACAGCGGAATCGGTGTGGCCGTGGCTGATCTTATTACAGGTCCGTATGAAGATATGGGAAAGGTGATTCACGGGTCGGATTATGGAATAACAGGAGTGGTATCTCCGTCGTTCTTCATTGCGGACGACAAGCCTTATCTCGTATTCGGTAACTTTGGCGGAATCTTCATAGCAGAGCTGTCTTCTGATGGTCTGAGCCTTGCCGGTGCTCCGGTCAAGGTGGCATCCGAACTTTTCGATGCTCCTTGTATCAAGGAACATGATGGAAGCTTCTATCTGTTTGCATCGATCAATACAACATCAGGAGGAGCAGATTGTCAGTGTCAGCAGGTCGTAGGACGTGCGGATGCTGTGACAGGACCATATTTTGACAAGTACTCGCAACCGATGACAAGTGACGGCTATGAGGTGCTGATTAAGAACAGTACCAAGTTTGTCGGCCCGGGACACGGTTCGGTGTTCGATATAGCTCCAGGTAACACATGGATTCTTTACAATGCGTATGACCTGAGTGATGTGTCCAAGGGAAGGACGCTTATGCTGGATCGTATAGAATGGCTGGACGGATGGCCTTCAGTCAGAGGATCGATCAGCTCATTCTGTGCTGATGCACCTGCATTGAACTAATAATCAATAATCATATGAAACCGATAATACCTATTATGACAGTCCTGTTGGCTGCTCTGCTGGCGATTTTCCCTGCAGATCTGGCAGCACAGGGCAATAAAATCCAGGTCAAGGGAAATGTCGCTGATGTCGATTCAAAGCCTATACCTGGTGCAACCATAATGGTGAAGGGCAATCCGTCTTTAGGCGGTGCCGTTTCAGACGAACAAGGTAATTTCACATTCAGTTTTCCTGCAGGAGAGACCATTCAGGTTATATGTATGGGTTATGTTACTGTGGAAAGCAGATTCTCGAAGAGTTCCGAGTGGCTCGTTACAATGGACGAGGATGCTCAGATGCTTGATGACGTGGTTGTCGTGGGATATGGTGTCCAGAAGAAAGAGTCTGTTGTGGGTTCCATCTCTCAGGTGGGAGCCGAGGCCCTTGTAAACTCAGGAACGACTGACATTACCAACGCACTTGCCGGAAAGCTTTCCGGAGTGCTCACCTTCCAGTCCAGCGGTACCCCGGGAGCTGGAAATGCCGAGATTTTCATCCGAGGCGTCTCAAGCTGGAACGGTTCCTCTCCTCTCATCATGGTCGACGGAGTCGAGAGATCGTTCAACGAGCTCGATCCGAACGAAGTGGAGACAATCTCTGTGCTCAAGGATGCTTCTGCAACAGCCGTCTTCGGAGCAAAGGGTGCGAATGGCGTTATCCTCGTGACCACCAAGACCGGACAGAAGGGAAAGCCTAAGATGAACCTTACCGTAAATTACGGTATGCAGACACCTCAGGAACTTGCTTCCATCATTGATGCCGGCACAACAGCAGAGATGATGAATGTAGCATATATGAATGATGCTTCATTCGGAAAAGTGATGTCGAATGATGTTGTGGAGGCTTACAGGGAAGGCTCGATCCGTTATCCTAACAACAACTGGTATGACCTTATGCTCAAGGATATGGCACATTCCATCAATGCCAACTACAGCCTTCGCGGAGGTACTGACAAGGTCAAGTACTATGTTGCGATAGGTTATACCAATGAAGGATCTCTTGTTCAGCGTAAGAGTGCATGGAAGAATGCCACTTTCAACTTCCAGAGAATCAACTACAGAACGAATCTGGACTTTGACGTGACAAAGAGCACAAAGCTCTCGCTCAAGATAGGAGGTTCGACCGGAATCTCCACACGTCCTGGAACAAATGCTGATGGTGGAGTCTCTGTAGGTAATCTCTTTACCTATATGTATATGGCTTCGCCTATGATGTTCCCTGCATACTATCCGGCAGATGTCATGCAGTCTATCCCTGACTGGAACTATCCGGGTCTTGCGGAAGACAGACTTGCGCAGCAGGGACAGTCTTATATCCAGAACCCGTATTCTATCATTGCGACAGGAGATTTTCTCCAGACTACGACAAACAAGCTCAATACTGACATCCATCTTACCCAGAAGCTCGACTTCATTACCAAGGGTCTGTCCTTGAAGGGAATGGCTTCGTTGACTACTTCGTTTGCACGTTATTCCCAGGAGGGAAGCCAGAACAGGCCGAGCTATCGAATAGAGTGGGACAAGTATGATTCAGGATCTGAAAATCCATGGATGTCTACAGAGTCGGGAAATGACGTCTACGTTCAGCCTCCTTATGCTGTGACAACAAGCAGCACTCCGAGAAGCATGTCTCTTGTATTCTATTGGGAGGCATCCCTTAACTATAACCGCACTTTCAAGAAGAAGCACAATGTGACAGGTCTCCTTCTGGCGAACCAGAGGCAGCAGATCTCAGGAGCGAACTATCCTCATAGAGGTCAGGCATTCGTGTTCCGTGCGACATACGACTATGCAACCAGATACCTCTTTGAGGTGAATATGGGTTACACGGGAAGTGAGCAGTTCTCGTCCAAGAACAGATATGGTTTCTTCCCTTCTGTGGCAGCAGGTTATGTGATTTCAAACGAGAAGTTCTGGAAGAGAGCAATGCCTTGGTGGAGCAAGATGAAGGTTCGTTATTCAGACGGAATGGTCGGAAGTGACAGTGCGAGCGAGGATTGGCTCTACTACTCGACATACTCGAAGAACAGCCTTGGTCTGATCGTGGAAGACAAGGCCGCGAATGAAACTGCACGTTGGGAGACTGCCCGCAAGCAGGACCTCGGTGTCGAACTCGGATTCTTCAAGGATCAGCTTTCGTTCAATGTGGACCTTTTCCAGGAAGTCCGTACTGATATGCTTCTTACTCCGGTAGAGTCACCTCTTCTCGGTATCACATCGAAGGACGTCAATGCCGGTGCGATGAAGAAGCATGGTATCGACATCGAAGGAAAATGGCGCTCGACTACCTCACGCGGCTTCTACTATGAACTCGGATTCATGCTCGGACTTAACGAGAACAGAATCACCAAGTACGATGAGCCGGTGAACACGCCTTCATACCAGAAATGGCAGGGAACGCCTTACAAGGCAGCCCGTACCGGTCTTGAGCAGATTGACGGCGGATATTTCACATCAGTCGATGATATTCACGGTTATCCTAACTCATTAGGAACAGTAGATGCAACCTATCTTGGAATCTATAAGCTTCTTGATTATAACGGAGATGGCTTGATCACCAATACAGACCTTCATGCAATTCATGGAGTTGCATATCCTCCGATTGTAGGATCATTCAACATCGGTCTCGGCTATAAGGGATTCTCTTTCAATATGTTGTTCTATGGAACAGCAGGAAAGTACATAGAGTTCAACCGTTCTTATTGGAAGGAATTCATCAAGCAGGACTGGACAGTTCATGAAGCTCAGCTTGACTATTGGACACCAACCAATAGAAATGCCGCTCACTCAGCCCTTACATTTGACGACAAGACCTATTCGTTGTTAGGCGGATCTGCAAATGCAGAGGGTTATGCACTGATGTTGAAGGATCATTCTTGGCGTATGTCTGATTATCTGTCACTTAAGGAGGTCTATCTTTCATATAAGTTTGACGGAAAGAAACTTGAGGACAAGCTTGGAGTAAAGGGACTGAGCATCACTTTGACAGGAAACAACCTCTTTATGTTCTCGGATCTTCTCGAGGGTAATCCGCAGAGGACAGAACTCGGAGCCGGTTACTATCCTATTATGCGTTCGGTGAAACTCGGAGTCAAGCTTGACTTCTAAAATCATTGTCAACTATGAAAAGAAAATATATAATACTTTTATTCTGCGCCTTGTTTTCATTTTCGGGCTGCAACTTTCTGGAAGTTGACCCTGAACTTGAAGGACTTAAGGAGGAGGATGTATTCTCGACATACAAGAACTACCGTCTGTATTTCGACTACATTCTGACCAAGGACCAGTCCATCAACAAGCTGAATATCCATGAGGGATATCCTATGTTCGTGGATTTCAATGACCGTCGATTTGCATTGGTATCGACAACAGATGCAGCAGATGCCGGTCGTCTTCTTCGTGCACAGCAGGAAATCAAAATATGTAAACTTAGTCAGGAGACCTGCAGCGACTTCTCTTTTTCGTCCTCCAGGCGTCCGATAGCTCTTGCAATGTTCAAGATCATAAGAATTGCGAACAGATCAATCGAAAATATCGACAAGCTTACAAATGCAAAGCCTCAGGAGATTTCGGAACTCCTCGGTTCGGCTTATTTCGTCAGAGCTTATGCTCACTTTGTCCTCTGCCGTTTCTATGGTGGAATGCCATACATCGATGAGTCGCAGAAAGATAACTGGGATCTTGAGCGTCTTACAGCCAATGAGACTTACAGACGGGCTGCTGACGATTTCTATAAGGCTTATGAGTATCTTCGCGATGCAGGAAAGATGAGACGTGATGCCGTTCCAGGTGTTGCAGGTCACCTTGCCGCAACTGATATGAACCGCCCGAGCGGATGTACTGCTCTGGCATTGCGTGCAAGAGCGCTGATGTATGCCGCATCACCTCTGAACAATCTGAACGGTCAGCAGGACTGGGCCGATGCAGCAGAGGCTTGTGGTCTGGCTCTTTCCACTGCTCTTGAATGGAAATACGAACTCCTGCCTGCTTCAAAATATACAGATAACTTCATCGGCAAGGAGTATACTAACGAATCGCTCTGGAGTTATAGCCATTATGCCAAGGGAAATGTCTCATCTTTGGCGGGTTTCAATGCCTACCCGATGACTTATTATAGCAATGGTTGCGGTGTTTGTCCGACCCAGAATTTCGTCGACAAGTATGAGACTATCGACGGATATGCTCTCAATACCGAGGAGGATAGGGCCATTGCAATTGCTGCCGGCAGTTACGAAGACCAGAGACCTTATGAAAAAAGAGACCCTCGTTTTGACCTTACGATCATTTATGACGGTTCGACTACACCTTATGTAGAAGGTGCAATCAACATCCATTATGATCCTTCCACAAAGTCCTTCCCGAAGACCAAGATTTCAGGAGTTGATGCAGAGTTTGGTATCGAGTGGGAATCGACAACAAAAGGATATTCAAACACTGGTTATTACATGCGCAAGATGTGGTCCGGTGCTCGTGGAGACAAGGACATCAAGCGTTACTATCATGATCCTATCGTAAGGCTTGCAGAGATCTATCTCAACTATGCAGAGTGTGTGAATGAGGCATATGGCTCGAACGGTAAGAGCTCGAACTGTACTATCACGGCTCTTGAGGCAGTGAATACCGTACGTCGGAGAATTGGTATGCCGGAGGTGCGCAGCGAGTACACAGCCTCTCCTGATATCTTCAGAGAGCGTATCCGCAATGAAAGGAATATAGAGCTCGCATTCGAGGGCAACCACTACTATTTTGACATCCGCAGATGGAAGGTTGCACCGGAGTCAATGGGGCAGACCTTGATGGGTATGTATATCGAGAAATGTGAAGTTTCCGATCAGTATCCTGAAGGAAGAAAATACGAGCGCCGTGCGATTCCTCAGAACAGACAAAGTGTCTGGAAGGACTGCATGTACTGGTGGCCGTTCCCTCTTGAAGAGGCGAACAAACTTATGGTGTTCAGGAATAATGAAAGCTGGCAATAATAAAAGGTCAATATTATGAAATACAGAATAATACTTTCGGTTTTAATCTTTGCCGGTGTCCTCTGCAAGGCGGAGTCGATGCCAAAAGATTCGATATTGACATCTTCTGTGGCGAGTGTTGAAGAGGCGGATCTGGATAAGATGGCCGGTTTTGAACTTCGTACAAAACTCATCGGTCAGATTCCGGGACTCGAGGTGAACGAGCACTCGGGAAAGGCTGTGAACAACACTACCAACCTTGGTTCAGCATGGTTTGCAAGTGCGAATGTCACTTTTGCATCCAAGGGATGGAGTTCCATTGCATGCTTTGTTGACGGCGTGCCTGTACCGTTCTCGCAGTTCTATCTGGAGCCAAATCAGATAGAAAGTGTGAAGTTCGTTACAGATGTCGCTGACAAGGGTGCGGTCAATCCTATGGCGTCGTCGGGTGCGATCATGATAACAACCAAACAGGGACAGTACAACACTCCTATGCGAGTGAATGTGTCTGCAGAATCCGGTGTAGGTTTCGTTGACAAGATGCCAGAGTGGGTGGATGGTGTGACATATGCCAGACTCAATAATCTCTCACGTGGAACATCCGGTTATCCTACTCTTTACAGTGAGGAGGCTATCAATGGATTTGCAAAGGGAAATATGTATGACAGAAGGTATCCTAATGTTGACTACAAGTCCCTTCTTCTCCGTAATTTCAAACCTACGACACGTTTTGGCGTGACGATCGGCGGCGGTGGCGGAAACGTCAAGTACCACATCGGTCTGAACGGCATGAATGACGGAGACCTCTATAAGGTCGGTCCTACAGCTGACTACAACAGGCTGAACATCACTTCATCGGTGACAGCAAAGATCGGAAGATGGATAGAGGCGCGAGCTTCCTTCCTCGGACTCATTTCATTTGAAAGAGGAAACCGTTCCGATCTTCATGTCTACCGCTCTGTCCCTGCTGTTGCCTTCCCTGTCGCTCTCGGACGAAGTCTTGGTCAGTCAGATCTTGATGCTGACCAGGAGGGTTCGATGATCTATACGGTTTCGAGAAGCTTCACTTCCAATCCTTACGCGGAAGTCGTGGACGGAGGTTTCTTCATCGCAAAGACCCGAAGCGGAATGTTCAATGCCGATATCAATATCAACCTCGGCTTTCTGTTGAATGGTCTCAAGACACGTTCGCATGTGACTTTCGGATCGAACTATTTCCAGAACGTTGGAAAGAATAATGATTATCTGGCATATTACTGGGATGCTAATGAGGACATAACCGACCTTTCAACTCATCTTGGAGTGAAGGCTTCAAAAAAATCTTCAATCAGCGGTCAGTCGTATCAGACATTCAACTTCACACAGGATCTCTGGTATGAACTCAGACAGGGAAAGCATGTCGGTAATGCCAAGGCTACATTCAACCTGTCGAACTCTTCAAGATCCGGCACTTCTTACTATGAGAGATATGTTGTCGGACTTCTGAACCTGGATTATACTTATGACAACCGTTATGCGGCTGCCGTTTCCCTCCAGTATGCAGGAGCGTCCCCATATGCTCCGGGACATCGTCATGCCCTTCTTCCTTCTGCGAAGTTCGAATGGCTGGCTTCCAACGAGGCTTTCCTCAAAGATGTCGAGTGGGTTGATCACCTGAAGGTTTATGCTCAGGCCGGAAGACTGGGTCTTGCCGATCTCTTCGCTTCGAATTATCTCTTCGAGTCCAATTATGACCTCTCAGGAAGCATCATGTACGGTCCGGCTACAGCATATCAGTGGTTCGGAAGCGACAAGCAGACTGCAACAATCACAGAGTTGACAAGGCATGCGAATCCGGAACTCACATGGCCTAAGATTGACGAATTCGATCTGGGCGTCGAGTTTGGTCTCCTTGACGGACTTTCAATAGGTCTGAAGGGTTACTACATCAACCGTACAGGCATCCATACCAACACGATGGCTGCATATTCTGATGCGTACGGATGGGATGGCATCGCATACTATGAGAATCATAATGCAAAGAACACCCTCGGTGGAGAAGTTTCTTTGGGATATGCCCGCAGAATCGGTGATTTCAGCTTCAATGTGAACGGATGGGCAATGAGCTGGAGAACCTTGAACACTGTGGTTGCGAATGACAATTACCTTTATGAATGGCAGAAGCTCACGGGTGCGGATGAAAGTGCTTACCGCGGTTATGTCTGCATCGGAAAGTTCGAGACAGACGAGCAGATCGCATCCCTTCCAAAGCTCAGCGACACAGACACTCATATCGGTGATCTGATGTACCAGGACCTCAATGAGGATGGAACAATCGACGATAATGATAAGACAATCATAGGCAACACAGCTCCAAGGCTGAGATATGCTCTGAATATAGACCTCAGCTACAAGAACTTCGGTCTGTCAATTACAGGTACAGGTCGTGCGTTCTATGATGTGGCGCTGACCAGCGGCTATTTCTGGAACGGTTGGGGAGACGGCGTATATTCTCAGTTCGTAGCTGATAATATCGGTGGTGATTATCCGAGACTTTCATATGACAAGTCTTCAACCAACTTCGTGGCTTCTGATTTCTGGCTCCGTAAGGGAGGATTCTTTAAACTCAAGAGCGCCCAGCTTTCATACACCGTTTACCCTAAGGCTAAATGGATCCAGAGCTTGCGTTTCACTTTGACAGGAGGAAATCTCTTCACCTTGACCGGACTTGAATATGTCGATCCTGAAGATATTGATGCAGGTGTGTCGACTTATCCGTTCTTCCGTACCGTAATGGCAGGAGTAAAAGTTTCTTTCTAAATGACTATTGATATGAAGAAATATATTTTATTGATTCTTTCTCTCGGATTTGTCTTCGGCTGCAATGATTTTCTTGCACCTCTGCCTAACGGCAGCTATAATGAGGATAATTATGAGGATTATCCGGACCTTATCCGAGGATATGTGGAGAAGGCATACGATCTTCTTCCTGCATCCTATGTCTCTACGGATTATATCGCCGGTGACGGTCTTGCTGACAATATGACATGGAGGTCACGCACCAACGCCAACTACAGGTTTGCCACTGGTTCGTCCCTGATGTCAAACTACAGCCACTCGTCGATATACACTCGTGACTATAAGGGAATCTATTATTGCAACCTTTTCCTTAAGGATGACATAGGCAAGACTACCAAATATATGCTCGATGAAAAGCTCAACGCCAAGCTCCAGAATGTACTTCAGGGTGACGCCTATGCTTTGAGGGCATGGTATCTCTACGACCTTCTCAAATTCTTCGGCGGTCGCTCGACTGACGGTCAGATGATGGGAGTTCCTATCTTTACTGAGCCTATCGATCCAAACAATGCCGATCTTTCCGACGTTGCGCGTCCGACATACGAGCAGTGTGTAGATCAGATCATCAAAGATATTGATTCTGCTCTCGTCTACCTGCCTGCTGCCAACAGAGATTTTCTTAAGGACCAGGAGCTTGTGCCGATTACAGGTGCAGTAAGATACAGAAGGTTTGACGGTGCCGGCATGCTTGCGCTGAAGGCATCAGTGCTTCTGACATGGGCGTCTCCGGCATTCAATCCTTACGATGATGTATCACGTTGGGATGCTGCCGCAAAGGCTGCAAAGGCCGCAATTGACCATAAGCTTCTGCTTGAAGGTGCGTCTTCTGTGCCAGGAGGCTTTGACCCTAAGGCGTCATTCATGTGGAAGGATCCGAATTCATCCGAGGCATACTGTGTGTCACAGATCAAGAACAATTCCACATTTGAGACAAGTTTTTATCCTCAGGGATTCGGAGGCTCATCAGACTACGTGCCTACACAGGAACTCGTTGATGCTTTCGGTATGGCCAACGGTTATCCTATCGATCATCCGAAGAGCGGATATGATGCTGCCAATCCTTTCAAAAACAGGGATCCGCGATTCTATGCCACTATCTTCTATGATGGTTCTCAGGTTGTAAGAAACACCAATGCTTCAGATGTGATGTATGTATTTGATACAGCTGAAGGTGGAAAAGATGCCCCAGGTCTTGTGAATACATCTCCTACGGGATATTATATCAAAAAATTTGTATATCTTGGCTGGAACAAAAGCGACAACACCGTTTCTACCGCTCAGTCATGCGTCATGTACTGGCGCTGGACCCAGATGCTTCTTACTTTTGCCGAGGCTGCGAACCAGGTAGTCGGACCTCTCGACAATTCAACCTATGGTATGTCTGCAAAGGAGGCTGTCGAAATGATTCGTAACAGACCTCTTGAGGATGGTACTCTCGGCGTTGGAATCAACGGTGATCCATATCTCGAGGAACAGGCTGTCGCAGGAGCTCAGGCTTTTGAAAAGCTCATCAGGAGCGAGTGGAGGGTGGAGACCTGCTTTGAGGGATTCCGTTTCCACAATGTCCGCAGATGGGCAAGAAGCGTGGATGAGATCAATAAGGACCTGCATGCCATAAAGGTTGTCAGGGAAGGCATCAGGACTACATATGAGGTGGTTCCGCTCGAGTCCCGCAGGTATCCGTCTCTTTGGCTTCCTATCCCATATATGGAGATCCGCAAGTCTCCGCTTATGGTTCAGAATGAAGGTTGGGAATCTTGGAAATAAATGAAGTTATGAAGAAATCAATATTATTTTTAGCCTCTTTGCTGGTTCTTGCAACCAGCTGCTATGAAGACTATGTGCGTGACTTTGACTACTCAGGAGCCTTGATGGCATATCAGTATGATCTGAGGACCTTTGTTCTCGATGAGGGAGAACAGTTCAAGGTGACTGTCGCGCTGACAGGAGTGATGCAGAACGAAGTGGATAGGAATGTCGAATTGATACTGGAACCCACTTTGCTGGAAGGTTCATTGGCTAATCTTACAAATTCTGCGTTGACTTCCGGTGAGTATGTGGCCAAAGAGATCAAGGCGGCAAATCTTACACAGATGACACTTCTCCCGGACAGCTATTATACGATAGAGGGACAGAGCGGTCTTTGCATAAAGAAAGGCACTCACACAGCGTCTGTGACCCTGCGTGCGACTGAGGATATGCGTAATGACCCTAAGGCCTTTGCTCCGTATTATGCTCTCGGATTCAAGATTGCAAGTGCAGATGTCGATCAGATTGTTGAAGGAAAGGACTTTGCAGTCATCGCGGTCAAGTGCGAGAACCGTTTCTACGGCACATGGTCAAGAAGCGGAAAGGTAGTGTCTTATGATGCGGCAGGACAGGAAGTCTCTGTCGATGAGAGCGAGCAGTCTCTGGCTGACCAGTATTGCTACACTTTGACAACTGTCAATGCAAATGTCGTGAATGTCGACAGAGTTGCAGGATCGTCCGGACAGATGACACTCACTTTTGACGGAGATCAGATTACTGTCTCATCTGCAGACGGAACAGTTTCAGGTACCGGCTCGTTCGACGGAAGCAAGCTCCTTCAGAACAGGAAGCTTAATCTGAGCTATACTGTGACAGCTGCTGACGGATCGCGTAGGGAAGTGACAGAGACACTTTACTTCCGTAACAGAACCCGCGACGGAGTGAACGAGTGGCAGGACGAGAATCCTGAGAACTACAATTAACCTACTTTGAAAATATCATTCGGATACGCCAATTCAATGTTTTGAATTGGCGTATTCATTTGGTGACATTCCGAACTTCTTGCGGAAGCATTTGATGAAGTATGATGGGGTCTGGAAGCCGACCTTGTAGCAGATTTCGTTTATCTGCATCGTGCTGTTGCGGAGCAGTTCCTCGGCCTTCGCCATTCTTACTTCGCGGATGTGGTTGTTTGCAGTGTCATTGAGAATGTCCCTCATCTTACGGTTGAGCGAACTGCGGGAAAGGTTCAGAGCTTCCGCCAGTTCGTCTACACCGAAATCAGGATCGTTAAAATTCTCCTGAATGATTCTGTTAAGATCCTTAAGGAAGACGATGTCCCTCATGGCAAGGCCGGTTACATCAGTCTCCGTGTCGACTTTATTGTCTGATTCGATGCTGTTGCCGGAATAACGTTCGATCAGTATCTTTCGTGCATTGATCAGGTTTTCTACCCTTGACAACAGGAAATCCATTGAGAACGGCTTCTCAATTATCGCATCTGCTCCTCCCTTGAGACTTTCTATCTTGATCTCTGGAGTCAGGTTTGCGGAGAGGATCACAACGAGAATATGAGAGAATGTCGGATTCTGCTTGATGTTACGGCACAGTTCCATGCCTGTCATCTCCGGCATTTTCAGATCTGTGATGATAAGGTCGATGTTGCTTTGGGATTTTACCATTTCATAAGCCTCTGCACCGTTTCTTGCTGTAAGTACATTATAGTTCTGGGATAGGGTCTTCCTGATATATTCAAGGAGATCCGGATGGTCTTCAGCTACGAGAATGGTATTCCTGCTATCATCGGCATTGATCTTTTCAATTTCTTCATGGTGCTCGTCCTCTATCGCAACTTCCATTTCAACCGCATCAGTGATAGGGAGCTTGAGTATGAAGTCATTGGTTTCCAGAGAATTACCCATATACAGTTTTCCTTCCTGCAGGATTGCCAGCGTCTTGGCGACTGACAGTCCTATGCCGAATCCTTCCTTGCTGAAACCGGTATTTCTGTCTGAATTATATTGTACGAAGCTATCGAATATCTTCTCTCTCATCTCGGACGGAATCACGTCACCGTCATTTGAAATCGTGAAGGTGGCATAGTTGTCTGTATCACATGTAATCTCTATGTTGATAAAAGATTCAGTGTACTTGATTGCGTTGAAGATCAGGTTATTGAGAATCTTTGATGTTGCAGAGTTGTCTGCCATGATCCAGATAGGACTGTCAGGCACGCAGACACTCCATTTTACAGAGTCGTTCAACTCTTTGTAGTTTGCAACGATATTGCTTACAAGACGGCAGAAGTCCAGTGGCTTGCTGTTGATCTGCATCTTGCTCTTTTCAAGTTTCGAGAACTCAAGAAGCTCCTTTATCAGGCTTGAAAGGTATGATGCATGCTTGTCCATCACATCGATATCATAACGTGCCTCCTCATCAATGTTAGGATTGTTCTTCAAATGATTGAGAGGTGTTGTTATAAGGGTGAGAGGAGTCTTGATTTCATGAGCTATGTTGGTAAAGAAATCGATCTTGTCCTGATGAAGGTCCACTTTCATCTGGATAGTCTTTTCCTTACGTTTCCGGATTTCATTGTTCCTGATATAAATGATGATGAAGGTCATCAGTATAATGAGTGCAATGACGTAAATTGCTATTGCTGTCACGGACACAAGCGGATGGGCATTGATTCTTATCGAAATCGCCTCTGCCTCAGGATTATATGATTTGAAGGTGTATTTTCCAGGTTTCAATCCCTGATATGAGAGTTTCCTGTCTTTGCCGGCCGGTTTCCATGTGTTTTCATATCCTTCGAGGCAGTACAGGCTTCTGCCGGATATGATGTGATAAGGGTCAATGTCCGATATGGTTATGTCAAAGGAGTTCTGATTATGTTTCAAGACGACCTTGTTCTTGAACTGGATGTCCGTTCCGTTGCAGACTATTTTCTCTATGATGTCAGTCGCCGTAGTCTTCTGTTGTGCCTTTCTTGCTGTGCTGTGTATTATGGTGACACCGTCTCGCGAACCAAGGAAAACATCTCCTGTAGATGTCTTGAAGGCAGAGGAGCGGGTGAAACCGTAGTTGATCAGTCCGTCTGACTTTGTTATGGAATAGATCTTTCCGGATTCGGTGATTTTGGAAAGGCTTCTGTCGGTCGTGATTAAAATGTTGCCGTTATTGTCTTTTATGGCATTTGTAATGACATCGCTGGCCAGTCCCGAACGAGTCGTGATGCTGTTGAAGCTGTTCTCAGACAACATCAGTACTCCGGTTTCAGGAGGAGCCGCCCATATTATTGACTGGGAATCTTCAAAAATGATGGTTGAATAGTTAGACAGGCTTTCATTCTTGAAAGGACCATGATTGATGCCGGTCACTTTACCGTTCTTCCAACGAACGAGTCCTTTTTCTTTTGTGATTGCAACCAGAGTATTGCAGTCTGATTCTCCTAATCCGAGAACGTTCAGGTCCTTGAATTCCTTGACAGGAGTAAAGTTGTCCAGAGATTCGTTGAATTCAAGAAGTCTGTTTTCTGTCAGGAGTATCAGCCTGTTGTCTTCTGTTACGATTATATTGCTGTTTCCCCAGAAGCCTTCCCTATATGGCCTGACTTCCTTTGTGTCAGGATTCAGACTATATAAACCCGAAGACGAGCATATCCAAAGACGGTCGCTGAAATATGCGATTTTGTCTATCTCCTCAGGAATGCTCCGGGATTCGTATTTCCGCAGGGTCTTATCTGTTGATGAGTAGCGGAAAAGTCCCTTCAGGCTGGTAGAAATCCAGATCGTAGTGTCGTTGGACTCGGCAAATCCTGTCACATTGCTTCCTTTCAATGAGACTTTCTTATTCTTTATGTCTTCCTTTATGGTTGAGAAAGAAAAACCGGACTCCTGCTGAATCATTACACCATCCTTGAATGTGCTGATAATCAGCCCGTTCTCGAGGTTTCCGCAGATACTGTAAACGTTCTTGTTCTCAAGGGCATGTGTGATTCTCTTGTATACCGGCTTCCTTTTGTTAAGGTCGTAGATCACAAGGCCGTTGGTGTGGCCGATACCAAGAATGTTGTCTCCGATCACTGAGACCTTTCTCAGTTTATACGGATTTCCGTCCTTTGATTTGAGCGGAAGCTGTTCGTAAGTCTTTTCGTATGGATTGACCAGCCATAAGGTGCCGTCTTCGCAGGACATACAGAAGGATGTGCCGTTTACCTTTGTAAGTCCGTTGATCTTTTTGTCGGCAAATGGAACTGATGATGGGTCGTCAGACGGGCTGAAAGGGGTTTTGATCTCGTTTGCAAGGTCAAGATAGTAAAGTCCGCCATCGACAGCAGCGGCAAGATAGAGGTCGTTTTCCGGCTCAAACCACATCCGGAAGAAATAATTATATCCATCCAGATCGCTGAAATATTTTGTCATTTCGAACGTGTCTGGATCGATTGACCTTATCCCACCGGTACGCAATGAGATCCAGATAGTGCCCATGGAGTCCTCAAACAGTCCGGCAGTCTTGTTCTCAACAGTATTTCCGCTGAGGACCTCCAGATTCAGGAACTTCTTGGAATTCGAATCATATATTCCCACACCATTTCCGGATCCTACCCATATGCGGTTGTTCCTGTCGCAGAGAAGATATCTTATGATGTTGGAACGGATGTTCATTTCCTCCTTGAAGAAGTTTTTCACGTTATAGCCGTTGTACTTGCTGAGACCGGTTGCCGTGCCGATCCACAGACATCCGTTCTTGTCTGTGCAGACGTCATATATGCTGTTGGTCGTGAGTCCGTTCAGATATGTTATGTTGACGAATTCTGAGTTCCTTGATTCTGCCTTGCTGTAAGATGATGTCAGCAAGGACAATATGGTTAAGATGGATAGTGCGGCTATCCTGATTCCTGAAATCTTCATATCAAGTTTATGCTAAGGGGGCTTGGATTATGAAAGTTTGACCGTCAGAGCGATGAATTCTTCTACGCTCAGACGCTCTGGTCTGAGTTCGAAGACAGGGCCTGATGTGAATTCAGCCAGTTGCTCATCGGTCCATCCGTCTCTTTCCGCTTTTGCACGGATAAGTGGCTTGAGAGAGTTCCTGAGGGTCTTGCGGCGCTGGTTGAATCCGGTCTTCACGACAGTCTTGAACAGACCTTCATCACATCCGAGTTCCGTGCGGTTGTTGCGGACAAGTCTGATTACGGCAGATTTTACCTTCGGAGGAGGGTTGAATGCCCCTTCGCCTACGGTGAAAAGGTATTCGATGTCGTACCATGCCTGAAGAAGCACTGACAGGATGCCGTATGTCTTTGTGCCTGGCTTTTCAGCGATACGTTCTGCAACCTCCTTCTGGATCATGCAGACAACCTGAGGGACCTGTTCCTTGTAGTCCAGAATCTTGAAGAATATCTGTGAAGATATGTTGTAAGGGAAATTTCCGATGACGCAGAACTTGCCGGGAAAGAACCGCTCCAACCTGAGTTTAAGGAAGTCAGCTTCAAGAAGCTTTCCCTGAACCTGCGGAAAGTGTACAAGCAGATAGTTGACTGACTCTGAGTCAATCTCCACCATTCTGAGGTCCACATCCTCCCTCTGCAGCAGGTATTGTGTCAGCACTCCCATTCCGGGACCGATCTCCAGTGCCGGCATAGGATTGATCTCTTCGCATCCTGTGACAGGGCAAGGTACAATAAGCGCTTCCGCTATCCTTTGCGCAATTGACAGGTCTGTCAGAAAATGCTGGCCCAAGGCCTTCTTGGCTCTTACTTCCATCTATATAATATCTTGATTATTAAATTCTTGAGTGTTTCTTGCGACGCACTTTGCGTTTCTTGCTTACCTTGATGCGGTATCTCTTGCGTGTATATTTCACTATTACCGCGGCGATAAGTCCCGCAAATACGAGGCAGATCAGTATATATGTCCATGCGGATGCGTTGTCTCCTTTTACACGCGACCACATCTTCAGCAGAGCTTCTGTGTCTGTGTCGTGCATCATTCCGCAGCGTGATATTGTCTCCTTGTCCGGATACATGGTGTGGTTTACGAAGACGCTGTCAGCTTCTTCACCGAAGAAATAGCTGGCATCCAAGGCAGGATAGGATTCCTCGTCAGACATGGCTTCGAGAATCTGATCACCTCCGATGACGCTGACATATCCGGTCATGTCCATATTGCGTATGGCGTTCTCAGGCTTGCACATGAAGTTGATGAAGTATCTTGCAGCCTTCGTGTTCTTTGCATATTTGGGTATCACCCATCCGTCAAACCACACGGCGCTTCCTTCCGACGGAATCCTGTATTTCAGGTCCATGCCGATTTCGGCAGCCTCGTCGATGGCCCACTGAGCATCTCCGCTCCATGACAGGTTGATCCATGCGAGCTCCTTGGTCATCTGTTCCTTGCCGAAGTCCGCCTCCCATCCGGCGATTGACTCCTTGAATGAATTCAGATAGTTTTCCACGAGGGCTATGGATTCTGCTGATGTGTCGAATGCAAGAGACCTGATATCCTTCTTTCCGGAATCAATGCCTTCTTTATTGAGGGCGATGAGGAGTGATGTGTAGACGTCTCTGAATGCGTCCTTCATCAAGACCTTACCCTTGTAGGAAGGGTTGCGCAGCACTTCCCAGCTGGCGGTCTCTTCGTCTGGGATGTATTTCGGATTGTAGATGAGGCCGACCGTACCCCACATATAACCTACTGAATAATCATTGGCGTTCTTGCCGCTTCCTTCGATTTCTGAGAACTTGTCCACAATATATGGAGCGACATTTCCGATATAGTCAGGCGTGTCGCCGAAGTCCCTTTCTATCGGCAGAAGAAGGTCATTCCTGAGCATGCGCTCGATGATATAGTCGGACGGGCAGACAACGTCATAGTCTTCGTGGCCCAGCTCGATTTTCGAAAGCATAGTCTCGTTGATGTCGAAGGTCTGGTATATTATTTCAACCTTCTCTCCGGTCTGTTCTTCGTACCAGTCTTCAAATTCTCCGAGAAGCTCCTCGTCGATGTAGTCGGCCCAGTTGTAGACCTTGAGGATATGGCTGCGCTCGTCGGAGCATCCCAAGAGCATCAGTGCCGCTATGGCAAGGAAAATTATCTTCTTCATCTTATTTGACGGCGTTGTTAGTGTTGCGGATCTTTCTCATGTTTATCACGATGAGCAGTAGAAGTATGCCGAGGAACATTATCGTGATCATAGGGCGAAGCTCCGGCGTAAGTCCACCCTTGCGGGCATCTGTATAGATATAAGTTGAAAGGGTGTCAAGCCCTATCGTTCCTCTTGTGAAGAATGTCACGGCAAAATCGTCAAGTGACATTGTGAATGCCAGAATGAATCCGGAGATCATGCCCGGCTTGAGCATCGGGATAAGCACTTTCTTCAGGGCCTGGAACGGCGTAGCCCCGAGATCAAGTGCGGCCTCGTAAATGTTCGGATTCATCTGTGTAAGCTTCGGAAGGACACTCAGCACCACGTATGGCGTGCAGAAAGTTATGTGGGCAAGAACCACGGTAACATAACCCTGGCTGATGTGCAGGAAGACAAAGAGCAGGAAGAGAGATACACCGGTGATTATGTCCGGGTTGAGCATCGGAATATTGTTCATGAAGGCGATCGCCTGCTTTGCTCTTCCGCGCATATTGTGTATTCCAATTGCTGCGATTGTTCCGAGAATCGTCGATACGGTCGCGGCGATCAATGCAATGATTACGGTGTTCTCGATGGCGTGCATCAGAGAACCGGTTCCCTGCATGTTGCCGGTGAAGAGGTTGGAGTAAAGCTTGGTGGAAAAGCCTGTCCAGTTGCCCAGAACCTTGCTTTCCGTGAATGAGAATACTGCTATGAAGACGATAGGGGCGTAAAGCACTATCAGCAGTATCCATATGTAACATTGAGCAAAAAATCTTTTCATACTACACTATCCCTCCACTGACGTCTTTCTTGTTGTCCTGCAGCAGGCTTGTTATACCGATGATTATCAGCATCACAAGTGAAAGTGCGGCACCATAGTTCCACATTGATGAGTTGATGTTCTCCTGGATGATCGTACCGAAGAGCTTTATCTTGTTGTTGGTCAGGAACTCCGAGATGGCGAATGTGCTGACCGTCGGCATGAACACCATCATAATGCCGCTTACGACTCCCGGCATCGAGAGAGGAACCTGTACCTTCCAGAAGACCTGCCATGGGGTCGCTCCAAGATCCTGGGCAGCTTCTGCGTATGACTTGTCCATCCTGTTGAGGATGTTGTAGATCGGATAGATCATGAACGGAAGGTAATCGTAGACCATACCGACAAGGAGAGTCCCCTTTCCGAGCTGTACTCCAAGCATATGGAAAAGTTCGGCTGTCGCGAGCGTCCTCATGAGGGCGTTGATCCACATCGGCATGATGAACAGCACGATGGTCACGGCACTGCGGTTGAGGTTCTTGTTGGCAAGAATCCATGCGGCAGGGTAGCCGAGGAGGATGCATAATGCGGTATTCTCTATGGCTACTTCAAGCGACAGGGCGAATGTCTCTATCGCGTCGGTGTCAGTAAAGAATTTCGTGAAATTGCCGAAAGTGAAATTGCCGCTGCCATCCTGAAATGCATAAAGAATTATCAGAATGAGCGGAAGTGCTACGAAAAGCACCAGAAAAATGGCATACGGCAGTGCCCAGGTACTCCTTTTAGTCATCGCACTTTATGATCTTTATGTCCTTAGGGGCAATGTTGATACCTACAAGGTCTCCCTTGTCCCAGATGTCGTTGGTGTCCACCCATATATGATATCCGTCATCTGTAAGGATGGTAAGATGATAGTGGTCTCCCTTGTAAAGCAGGAAATATACGGTTCCTGCAAGCATTCCGTCCTCCGGATGGTCGATAAGTTCCACTTTGTTGAACTTGACTTCTGCCTTCACCTTCTGACCCGGAGCGAAAGTTGTCTGCGGCTTGCACTCAAACTCCTCGTCCATGAACTTCACGCGGTCCTCGCTGATGATTTCGGCCTCAAATGTGTTGCAGATCCTTTCCTTCTTCATAACCTGGATATCGGCAGGCCTGATGATAAGACCGACTTCAGTGTCCGGTTCGAAAGCATTGTAGTCCTGGATCATAAGCTCATGGCGTGTGTCTGTGTCCACAAGCATTTCATAATGTACACCCTTGAATATGCAAGTCTTTACCTTTGCCGTGAACTGTGCTCCTTCGGTCTTGTTCATAATGTATATGTCCTCCGGACGGACTACTACGTCCACGTCAACATTTTCACCGAATCCCTCGTCCACGCACTCGAATTCGTGACCGGCAAACTCTACGAGCCGGTCTTTGACCATCCTTCCGTTGAGGATGTTGGATTCTCCGATGAAGTCAGCCACAAATGAGTTCTGCGGCTCGTTGTATATGTCTGTCGGGGTTCCGATCTGCTGGATCTTTCCTTCGTTCATGACCACGATGGTGTCGGAAAGAGTAAGTGCTTCTTCCTGGTCGTGAGTCACATAGATGAAGGTGATGCCGAGCTTTCTGTGCATTTCCTTGAGTTCGATCTGCATGTCCTTGCGCATCTTCAGGTCAAGGGCAGCCAGAGGCTCGTCCAGAAGAAGGACCTTAGGCTGGTTGACGATGGCACGGGCGATAGCTACGCGCTGCTGCTGACCTCCGGACAGAGACTCCACATCCCTGTCTTCATAGTCGGTCATGCTCACCATCTTCAGTACCTTTCTTACTCGTGTGTCTATCTCGTCTACCGGCACTTTCTGGAGTTTGAGGCCGAATGCAATGTTCTCATATACATCCAGATGCGGAAAAAGGGCATAGCGCTGGAATACGGTGTTGACCGGACGCTGGTGCGGAGGTACATCTGTGATGTTTTCTCCATTGATCACGACTTCGCCTGAGTCTGCCGAACCGAAGCCGGCCAGAATACGGAGAAGAGTTGTCTTGCCACATCCGGAAGGACCGAGAATCGTCACGAATTCACCTTTCTTCACAGAAAGGCTTACATTGTCCAGGATGCACTTGTCTCCGAAGTGTTTGGTTATATTGTTGAGTTCAATGATATTCTCTTTCATCTTGCCAGGGTTTCTTAGCGGTTAGTACGTTTTGAGATAATGTTCTTGATGGTCTGTGTAAGGCTGAATTTCCATGTCACTCCTATATTTACGATATGGGAACGATTGTAACCGTGGCCCCATGATGCGTGAAGTCGCAGATCTTCGTAATCCTCTATAGGGAAGAATTCTGCCGCAAGACCATAGAACAGGTAACTGCCGTCATATCCGTAATCCATGAGTTCTTCTCCACATCTTTCCCATCCGAAACGTCCTGCAATACGCCCCCAGTCGCTGAATTCGTAAGCTGGAGCCAGCATTAAGGTGAAGTCCTTGGTAAATATATCCTTGATATCTGCTGCTCTGGTCATATATTCCAGGTCTATCGTAAAGTCGTCGAATTCGAAACGGTTACCAAGGTTAAGGGATTTCATATATGAGCCTTTGTCATACTGCCACATGTTTGCAGTCCAATATGATTCGTAGCAGTCCCATTCGCCTCTCCAGCTCAAGGCGTAGGCGAAGAGGTTCGGTTCGCCGAATGACAGCGGTGAATTACATACCTGTATCGCAAGTTCCTGATCGTCATCAGGATAGAATGCTGCGGACACTCCCCACTGCCAGCAGTCGAAAGTATTCCAGAAGGAGGAATTCATAAAATAATAGTTGTCGATGTCGTAGCCGTCGTACTCGAAACTTCCTACGAAAACATTGTCCTTTCCGGCCTTGATCGAGAACCAGTCATGTTCGTAAGCGACATTCAGCCATTGGGTCTTGCCGAAACCGAAGATGCCATCGTCATCGGATGATGCGATGCAGTGATAGAAACTGTATGTGAAATGTGGACTTATCTTACCGTCTATGCCCAGATACAAGCCGTTGCCGTCAAAGCGCCCGACCCGTTCGGAGAAATCATGTTCATATCCCATTCTGGTGTGTAACGAAATATCAGGGATATAATCACTGACCTCTTTTTTTGCATCCCCCCAGGATGACATCTGCAATGGCGCAATACTATCAGCTTCTTGCGCTCTGACTGCAGAGCCGATTGTCGCAAGGACAACCCCCAAAAAGACAAAAAATCTCTTCATCTATTTCAATAAACAGTAAAATACATAAGTGGTTTTTAGGGTTTTGAACTTTAAAAAAGTCTTCAATGGGGACAAAAATAAGAATAAAATCCATATCTTGCACAATCTTTTGATTTTAATGGATTAAAATTGTCTAAACATCATATCAAAATGAAAAAGTTTGTTTCAGAAGCGGCACGTCAAGTGCCTGTAAGAGCTGAGGTTGACGTACTTATTGCAGGTGGCGGACCGGCCGGCATCATGGCTGCACAGGCAGCGGCAGATGGAAAACGCAAGGTAATGGTTATTGAGAACAGAGGATTCCTCGGAGGCAATCTTACGATAGGCCTTCCGATTCTTGCTTTCCTTGGTCCGAAAGGTAACCATATCATCAAGGGATATCCCCAGAAATTCATTGACAGGCTTCGCGAGCGTGGTGCAGCCAGCGGTCACAAGCCGTGCAGACTTCACACAAGTTTTACTATGGTTGATTCCGAGGAAGTGAAGAATCTCGCTTTCGAGGTGATGGAAGAGTGTGGAGTAGATGTACTGCTTTATGCTTTCATCGCTGATGTGATTGTCGAGGATGGAGTCGTAAAGGGAGTGATCATCGAGTCCAAGGCCGGCAGAGAGGCTATTCTTGCAAAGACTGTCATTGACTGTACAGGTGACGGTGACGTTGCTTATCGTGCCGGCGTAGAGTGCACCAAGGGTGGAGAAGACGGAGGAATGCAGCCACCTACACTCATGTTCAATATGAGAGGTGTCGAGGTCCAGGCTCTGCGTGATGCGATAGTGAACCATCCTGAAGTTTATGATATGGACAGAATGCCGCCTGAGCAGTTCAAGGAGGGCCATTTCATCACGGTAGGTCTCCGCAATCAGCTGAACAAGGCGCGCGAAGAAGGACTGGATCTTCCGGTAGCACGTACTATCCTCATTACAGGTCTTGCCGAGGATGAGATATGGGTCAATATGACACGTGTAAGCGGTGTGGATTCTACACTGCCGGAAAGCTATACATATGGTGAGCAGACTGCCCACAAACAGATGAAGAAGGTAATCGAATATCTCCGCAAATATGTTCCGGGCTTTGCCGACGCATGGCTCGACAAGGTCTGTCCGTTCATGGGTATCAGGGAAAGCCGTGTCATCAAGGGACGTTATGTGCTTACAGCAGAGGACATCATTGCTCTCAAGAAGTTTGATGATGTAATCGCTGTAGCCGGTTATCCTGTTGATATTCATCATAGTACAGGTGGAGATTGCACGATGATATATTGCGATGATGCATACGATATCCCTTATCGTGTGCTGGTTCCGGAGAAGATCGGAGGCCTTCTTGTGGCTGGACGTTGTTCTTCAATGAATCATGAGGCGATGGCTGCGACACGTGTTATGTCTACATGTATGGCTCTCGGTGAAGCGGCCGGCACTGCAGCACGTCTTGCACAGGATGCAGGAGTGGCTGTTGCAGATGTTGATGTCAAGGCTCTTCAGGAGGAACTGCTCAAGAACGATGTATTTCTTGGATAGGCTATGGGTAAAAAGGTTATAGGTATCGACTACGGTTCGGATTCTGCGAGAGCCGTTCTGGTAGATGTTTCAGATGGAAAGATTCTTTCCACCTGCGCAGCGCTCTATCCGCGCTGGTCAGAGGGATTGTATTGCAATCCTGCTGCATCTTCGTTCCGCCAGCATCCTCTGGATTATATCGAGGTCTTGAGGAAGGTGCTGACTGGGGTGCTTGAAGGATGTGCCTGCAAGGATGAAGTCGTTGGAATCGGTATCGATGCCACGGCTTCTACTCCGGCGTTGACCGATGCCGAGGGTACTCCTCTTGCTCTTAAAGATAAATTCGCTGAGAATCCTGACGCGATGTTTGTGCTTTGGAAGGATCATACGGGCGCAGCAGAAGCGGAAGATATCGTGAAGGTTTGGGGCGGGGGCTCTGTGAATTACTGCGAGACCTGTGGCGGAGACTATTCTGCCGAAAACATATGGTCGAAGGTCCTGCATATTGTCAGAACCAATCCGGAAGTTGCCGGGGAGGCTCACTCTGTGATTGAACTTTGCGACTATATCCCGTCTGTCCTTATAGGAAAACGATGCCGGAATGCCTATAGCACAATAGCTTACAAGGCTCTCTGGGCAAAGAAATGGGGCGGACTTCCGGCAGAGGAACTCTATCGTGAACTTGGAGGTGAGAAGTTCGTGGAGATAAGGAACTCCATGACCGGTGAACCCTGCTTCGGCACAGAGCCGGTCGGAACACTCTGCAAGGAGTGGGCGGAGGAACTTGGCCTGAGTCAGGATGTTGTGGTGTGCGCAGGAGTGATAGACTCTATTTCCGGTGCGATAGGAGCAGGCTGCAGCCCGGGAAAGATGGCCCTCAACATGGGTACATCGGCATGCCTTATCGCTGTGGACCCTGATTTCAAGGATAGAATGATAAAAGGAGTATTCGGCCAGTTCCCGGACGGAGTCGTTCCGGGAATGATGTGCTTTGAGATGGGGCTGTCTTCGTTCGGAGACAATTTTGCATGGCTGAAGCGTATTCTTGCCGGTACGATGAAGAGTCTCCTGAAGGGACAGGTTCCGGATGATGTTCTTGCTTCGGCAGAAGATAAGATCCTGCCAAGTCTTGCAGATGCAGCGGCAGCCCTTCCGTTCCGTGAGGATGCACCTTTTGCGACAGACTGGTTCAACGGACGTAGAAGCCCTGATCCTGACTCTTCCCTTAAGGCGACCGTCTCAGGTCTCGGTCTTGCAACAAATGCAGCTGAAATATATTACGCAATTGTCGAGGCGACAGCTTTCGGTGTCAAGGCGATGATTGACACTCTTGTAGATAATGGTGTTGCTCTGGAAGAGATCACAGCCATCGGCGGCATTGCGGTAAAGTCTCCGTTCATTGTCCAGTTCCTTGCTGACGTTCTGGGTATGGATATATTTGTTCCGGACCTGACTCAGGCATGCGGACTCGGTGCAGCTATAAACGCTTCCGTCGCTTCAGGCTGCTGGCCGACTATGCTTGAGGCCCAGAAAGCTATGTGCGTTACCGATGGCGTCAGATATTGCGCCTCATCTGCAAGAGACTTCAGTGCAAGATATGCAAGGTACAGGACCATGTAATCCTAAAATTTTCTATTTTTGCAAAGTTTTTCAGACAACTTAAATTTAATTACAGATATGGGATCAAAAGAAAGAATCGCAAAGGCGTTGGCGATCTCGACCGACACCAAAGTATTTGAAATGGGACAAGGTGTGTACACTTGTGTCCCTGAAGTTTTCAAGAATTGTTTTCCAGGCCGTAAGGCGGCGATTGTTGCCGACATCAACACATGGCCTGCACTTGGAGAAAAGGTGTATGAGGTTATGCAGCAGGCGGGAATTCCTGTGGAGAAGTATATCATCGACAAACAGGAGTTCCATGCAGACTGGAAATATGTGGAGATGGTTGACCGCGTAATCGAGGGCGATTTTGCTGCAGCAAAGGCTCTCGAAGATTCGACTGATTATGTGGATACTCTTCCTGAGAAGCTTTTCCGTGAGGCTTCCACAGATTTCAATGTTCTTGTTTCTGTAGGTTCAGGTGTTATCAACGACCTCTGCAAGCTTGCTTCTCACCATCATGCTCAGTCATACATCTGCGTTGCAACAGCAGCTTCTGTGGATGGATATTCTTCATTCGGAGCATCAATAACTTACGAGAATGCAAAGCAGACATTCACCTGCCCGGCTCCGGTAGCTATCGTTGCCGATATCGACGTTCTTGCAAATGCTCCAAAGGAAATGACAGCTGCAGGTTATGCTGACCTTGCTGCCAAGGTGCCGGCAGGTGCAGAGTGGCTTATTGCTGACTTCGTGGGAACAGAGCCTCTCATTCCGGATGCATGGCATATTCTCCAGGACTACCTTGATGAGTTCCTTGGCGATCCTGAAGGAGTCGCTGCCGGCAAGCCGGAGGCAATCGCAGGTCTTTTCGAAGGACTTACACTCAGCGGATTTGCTATGCAGGCTGCACAGTCTTCACGTCCGGCTTCATGCTGCGAACACCTTTTCAGCCACATCCTTGATATGACTCATCATCGCTACAACGGCAAGCTCCAGTCACATGGCTTCCAGGTTGCTGTCGGCACTCTGACAATGTGTGCTGCATTCGACGAGGCATTCAAGCTTGACCTTACAGATCTCGATGTAGAAGCATGCGTTGCAGCATGGCCTACACTCGAGCAGGAGCAGGAAAGAGCATTGGCAATCTTCGAAGGTTTCCCTGTACCGAAGCTCGGTTATACTGAGATCACCAAGAAGTACGGCGATGCTGAAGTTATCCGCGCAGAGATGACCAAGCTCAAGAACGAGTGGCCTGATCTTAAGGCAAGAATGCAGGCTCAGATGTACAGCTTCGAGAAGATGCAGAAGAACTTCCGCATCGTAGGTGCTCCTTGCGATCCTACAGACATCGGCTGTACAAGACAGCAGTTCAAGGATATGTTCTCGAAGGTTCAGCTGATGCGTTTCCGCTACAACCTGCTTGACCTCGGAAAGCGTGCCGGATTCTATGACAAGATCGTAGATGCTATCTTCGCAAAGGGCGGCGCTTGGGAAATCGCTTAATTTGCGCGACCGTGGAGCATAAGTTGCTCTGTGATAATATTTTATAGAAATTACGTGCTGCCAAAAGGAAGCACGTAATTTTTGTAAGACGCTATGGCTCAGTAAGATACGTTCCACGGTGTAAATTTGCATAGTTTATGAAAATATGTAAATTTGTAAGGATATTAAAAATAAAGGATATGTTCGAAGCTAGTGTATATTTGAACCGTCGAAAGGCTCTGCTTGAGAGGATGTCTTCGTTGATGACCGGTGACAAGGGTGTCGCTGTTTTTCTTGGTAATGTGGATGCTGCGATGAATTATCGTGGCAATGATTATAAGTTCCGTCAGGACAGCAGCTTCCTGTATTTCTGGGGTGTAGACGAACCGTCGTTTGCAGCTGTACTTGACCTTGACAGCGGAGATGAATGTCTATATGGCAATGATGTCGATATAGATGATATAATATGGATGGGTCCTCAGCCGTCAGTTGCGTCCAAAGGAGAATTGATCGGATGCAAGGCCACAGCGCCATTGGCTGAGTTTGACAAAGTCGTGGCTCAGGCTGTGTCAGCAGGCCGTCCGGTGCATTTCCTGCCTCCGGCACGTTACTATAACACAATGAAGCTATCATCTCTAACCGGTGTCGCATTTGAGTCTGTGCGCAAGGTGGCTCCGATGGATGTGGATTCCGGACGTCATGCTTCGGAAGAGCTGGTGAAAGCGGTGGTGTCGTTGCGACTCATCAAGGAGCAGTGCGAGATTGACGAGATAGACAAGGCTTGTGACCTTGGTTATCTGATGCATACCGAGGCCCGCAGAGGCTGCAAGCCAGGGGTGTTGGAGCAGGAAATCGTGGGACGTATGGAAGGTATCACTCTTTCCAAGGGCTGGGGAGTGTCTTTCACAACAATCCTGTCCCAGAACGGAGAGACCCTGCATAATCATTCTCACCATCAGATAATCACTCCGGGCCGTCTTCTGGTTGTAGATGCCGGTGCCGAGAGCAATACCCATTATGCTTCGGACTTTACCCGCACATATCCATGCAGCGGAAAGTTCACGACGAAGCAGCGCGAGATTTACGATATAGTCCAGCAGGCCAACGATCTGGCATTCAGTCTGACAAAGCCAGGCACCTCATATTGGGATGTTCATTGTGCCACCGTGCGTTATATGCTCGAGCAGCTCAAGGCTCTGGATTTCGTTCGCGGAGATGTGGATGAAATGGTGGCGGCCGGTATCTCCGGACTCTTCATGCCTCATGGCCTGGGACATAATATGGGAATGGATGTGCATGATATGGAGGATCTCGGTGAAAATTATGTCGGCTACGGCGACGAGCGTCAGCGTTCACCGCTTCTCGGTATGGGAAATCTGAGGATGGCCCGTAACCTCAAGCCTGGCCATATCGTGACAGATGAGCCTGGAATATATTTCATCCCTGCCTTGATTGAACAGTGGAAGAGGGAAGGTACTGACAAGGGCTTTGTCAACTATGCGAAACTTGCTGATTATTACGACTTTGGTGGTATCCGTCTGGAGGATGATGTGCTTGTTACCCCTGAAGGCGCACGTCGTCTGGGTTCGCGCAGACTGCCTATAACTTCTGCAGATGTGGAAGATGTGATGGCTAACGAATAATAAATGTGATTATGGACATAGTGATATCAATATTGGCAGTGCTTGCCGGCATCATAGGTATTGTCGGAAGCATACTTCCGGCTTTGCCTGGAGCTCCGATCGGCTGGGTCGGAATGTTGCTTTTGTATATATGGGGCAATGGAACGAATGCTTCGGGTGACCCGATGTCGACCAGAACCCTGATTATCTGGGGCGTAGTCGTGGCGGTGGTTTCTGTCATAGATTACATTGTTCCGATGTATTTCACCAAGGTGACCGGAGGCAGCAAGTATGCGGAGCGAGGTGCCATGGCCGGACTTATCATCGGTATTTTCCTGACTCCGGTAGGAATGATTCTGGGCTCTTTCCTGGGCGCCTTCCTGTCTGAACTTTATTGGGGCAGGAATACAGCAGTCGGCGCTTTGAAAGCCGCCGCCGGGTCTTTTCTCGGTTTCATTCTCGGTACAGGTCTCAAGACCATAGTTGCAGTATGTCTTCTTTGGCAGATATTTGTTTATCTGACCTGATCGGTAACAGAACTTTTCATATATGAAAGCGATGCGTTACATATCTGTCCTGATGGCTTTGGCCTCTCTTATTTCATGCGGTAGCATAGAAAAAGAAACACCGGTATCCAAATTTGAAATAGCCGTATCATCGTACAATGTGCCTTCTGAAGGGGGGACAGTTGAAATATCCCTTGTTTCGACTGGTGCCTGGATGGCAAGGTGCGGGACGGAATGGATCAAAGTGCTGACTTCTTCCGGCATGGGATCTGAGAAAAGTCAGGCCATATCTGTCAAGGTCGATCCGAATGACAGCTCTATGGACCGTGATGCACAGATTGTCGTATCCGCCGGCACGAATTCATCCGAAGTAACGATCCATCAGGCAGGCAAGGAGACGGCCGTCGAGCCGGAACCCGAGCCGGAGCCTGACTATTCTGTCATATCTTCTGTGAACAAGGACGGAGAGTATATGGTCAAGGGAACAGTCGTGGCAGCCGCTTCGACAGCTTACGTAATTGCTGATGAAACCGGAGCTCTTCTGGTATATGATACAGATCATGACCGCAGGGTTATGGAGATTGTTGAGGTGAAGGGAACGGTCTCTCGATACAATGGCAAGGAAACAAATGTATATCAGTTGCTTCCGTCGGAAACCAAGCTCATTTCCACGATGGCCGAATGGACTTATTCGCCTAAGGTGCTCGATGCTTCTGCTATGAGATCTCTGCTGGGCAAGACCGCATCTTGCGAAGAAGTGCAGCTTAGCGGAACATTGAAGATTGACGGTAAGTATGTGAATGTGCTGGTAGAAGGCATATCCAACAAAGTGTCGATATATTACATAGAATCAGAGGATTATGCTCATTTTGACGGCAAATCAGTCACAGTCAGAGGCTATGTGACCGGAACATATAATTATCTTTACCTGCTTCCATATAGTGTTTCTGAAAATCAGGACACGGATCCTGAACCCGATCCTGAACCCGATCCTGAACCGGAACCAACACCGGATAATAACAATGATCCGAGGGGAAAGAAATGGATGGAACTGCCGGCGATGAATGATGCCTCCCTGGAATATTATTATCACGATTTCCAGATGAACAGCCGTACATACAGAAACTATTCTTTCGGATGGGACGATAATAATAAAGTAGCCTTCTGGATGGCTTATCCGTTGTGTTCACTGTATTCAAACAAGAAGGTGAGCAGAACAGATGCCTGGGCTGTCGATCCTCTTCTGGGAGATGCCTCTCCTTACCCCGGACCAGGCTATGCCGGCAATTACGACAGAGGACATCAGGTGCCTTCCGGAGACCGTCTTTGCTGTTATGATGCTAATGCGCAGACATTCTATGGAACAAATATGACAGCTCAGAGCAATCCGTTGAATTCGGGGCCATGGGAGGCTCTGGAAAGTGACATAAGATCATTTGCATCCGGTTCCGACACGACATATGTCGTTACAGGATGCTATGTCAAGGATTCGAGCGAGTGGACGACGGATACGAACGGAATGCGTCTCAAGGTGCCGACGGCATATTTCAAGGCGGTTCTTGTCCTGAAGAACGGAAACTGGACAGGAGGAGCATACTGTACGCCTCATGTCGGATATTCAAGCAGTTATATCAATTGGGCAATGTCTATTGATGCCCTGGAGCAGAAGACAGGACTGGATCTGTTCGTCAACCTCCCGTCTAAGATCGGCCAGAGTGCAGCAGACGCCATAGAAGCAGCAAAGCCGGGCAATTCCAAGTGGTGGAAATAGCCCGCACTATCTGCCGACAGTAAGTGAATCCGGTATGGATACGGTATGAAATGTTGTTCCATATCCGGCCCAGTATCCCAGACCTCCCTTTACGTTGGACCGGATCTTTGATGTCACGGGGAAGAAAGGATTTCGTGATAAGGATGCTATATCATCAAAATCGCTCCAATACATAAAGGAGTCTTCATCCATCGTGCAGAAACGTATTGTAACGGTGTCGGATATGTGGAATTGTGGAATCCTTGATTCAAACAGGTCGCTAAGGCTGTTGTTTACAGATATTTCATTCTTCTGCCCGTCAAGTATGGCATCATCTACAAGTCCCATGAATGATGGGTGATAGGTACTGTCTTTTCCAAAGACCTTGACAAATGTCTTATAGTAGTTCTTTTCGGTCGGATCATCAGGTATTCTGGCGGTGATCGAGACAAGTTCGTCATTGTCGGAAGACCGGACAACCTTGATATCCTCCAGCCTTGAAGGTGCCGGGATTGTGGTGCTTGCAGTTGCTGTCTTTCCCGAGTATTCTACAGTTATGGTGTAAGTATTACCCACTTTACCTTTCATACTGGAGGTCGTGTAGATGTAAGGCGGGAAATATCTGTTGTCCCGTTTACCAAAGAGCACGACGCTTTCCGCCCCGTCCGATATCGTGACTTTTCCCCATCTGACAATATATTCCTGCAGTTCCGAAATGTCGTGTATTTCTTCGCTTACAGGAACGGTTGTCGTTACCATCACAACCGGATAACCGCCATCTTCAATCCATCCTTCAATTACGATCTGCTGGTCAGATACAGGCAATGTCACCCCCGTGCAGGATAAAAAGAGACCTGCAATCCAAAGAAATAATATTCTCTTGAAAGTGTACATGGCTTTAGAATTTATGATAGTAGCTAATAGAAGGGACCAGTTTCAGGAAAAAGGACATCGGTCCGTAAGAATATGTTCCGTTCCGGTCAGTCGAGATACGGTACATTACATCATTTCCCCGCGCAGTTGCGTTGTAAAGAGAAACATTGACACCGTTTTCCTGTCTGTCATTTTTAATGATGCAATATGAAACAGAAAGATCCAGTCTGAAGTATGGCCTCATGCGGCAGGCATTGTGATCGCCGTATTCTGTGATGATCTGTCCGGATGATATGTAATATGATTCCGGTGCAGTGAATGGTGCTCCGCTTGCGTATACAGCTATAGCGGCAAAGTTCCATTTGCGGAACTTATAAGTACACACAGCATTAAGTTCATGGATTCTTTCATGATTTGCAGGATATATTCCCTTGTAGTCGGGGTGGTCAAACTGCCTTCTTGCTCGTCCTGTTGAGTAGCTGATCCATCCTGTGATGTCTCCTGTCTGCTTGTGTATCATCAGGTTGAGGCCATAATTATAGCCTCGCCCTTTCAGCAGATGTGAGTCAAGATCATATACTGTCGTGAAGAAATCCAGAAGATCTCCGTGGTATTCTATCTGATTGTAAAGTTTCTTGTAATAGACTGACGCGGAGACGGCAAGCGCATTGCGGAAGAACTCGCCTTTATATGAAAGCTCGATGTTCTGTGACATCTGCGGATTGCTGTATTTTCCGGCCGGAAGCCAGAATTCTATAGGAAGCCCGATGTTGGAAAGTCCGGTCTGGAAAAGATATTGATGGTTCAGAGCATATGATGCGCGTATCTTGCCGAATCTGTAAGCATTGAAATTCAATGCAATATTTGGAGAGGCTCCCCAGAAGCATCTGTTCTCAGGACTGATATACATGCTGCCTCTGCAACCTGCTTCGATTTCCCAATTGTCTGCAAATTCTGTTTTATATCCGATGTCGGCAGAAACTTCAAAGCCTTTCAACACTTCGTCTGATATGGAGTTTGAACCATAAGGACCATGTATTTCCGGAACCTGAGGCTGTATGTCGTAAAACGATGCATCCAGTCCAAATCGGAACTTCTTCCAATCCAAGCCGAATTTATATCCAATATTGCCGATATAGGAATTCAGACTCATATATGATTTGTCTTGGGTAATACCTGCATTAGAATGGTATCTGGAATAAAACAGAGAATGTCTGTGTCGAAGAGTGTTCCCGTTGTGCTCCCAATGGACCGCGCCAATGAGGTTTCCCCAATCTGCGGATAAGGATAGATTCAGATGGCTCTCCATTATATCCACCTTGTCCTTCCCGTAGTATGCATCTATCCAGATCTTGTCATTCCCTTTTGAGTACAGCCATGTCAGGTTGTAATCTCCAAATCCGTATCTGATAGGACTTCCTCCAATCTTCAGCCACCTTTTGTACAGTAGATTCATATATGACTGCCGTGCGGACACTTTCAAATTCGAGTGTCGCCCGATTCTGAACCCCAGAGTCCCTTCTGAAGACATGATACCTGTATTTATCTCTCCGGAAATTTTCTTCTTGAGTGTATCAGGAAGAGACATTGTCAAAGATCCTCCAAGCCTGTTTGACCTTTCTGCAGAACTTGAAAAACTCATCTGACCATAGTGAACAGGATTGAATATTGAGAAGAAACCGAACAGGTGGTTTGCCCCGTATACAGGTACTCCTCCAACAGAAATGAAATTATGAGAGTTGTCGCATCCGTTTATATGAATTCCGGAGTCATACTCTGAGCTGGTCTGGACTCCCGGGAAGTGTCTGATAAAACTGACAGGATCGACGCTTCCGAGAATCTTTGGCATGGCCTGAATAGTCTTTATATCAATATCAATTGACCCGTCACTGCTTTTCCTGATGGCAGATGTATGCTTTCTGCTTATGAAAGTCGTGCTGTCCAAGGACATGTATAAAGAATCTGTTTGTGCTTCCATTTCCGGACATGATATAGCCGAAAATGCGAGAAGCACAAACAGTATCAAAGCTTTATGACTATGTCCTGAATTCAATACGAAAGATCCTACTCTTCTATGAATCCGAACAATCCTGCATAGTTGCTGCAGAATTCCTCGAAGGAAGTTATAAGTTCGCCAAAGGCCTCCTCGGTGAAGTATTCATCAATGGCATACTTGGATCCGTCGTTGAATACGATTATAGGCATCAGATAGTATTCAATATAAGTATCAAGACTGTTGATCAGGCCGTCTCCGTTATTGTCCCATTCCGCATCGTAAACCTCTCGTGTAAAATCGAATATGATCTGAGCCTGCTTGTTGTTTCCTTTGTCATAGAATACACCTGTGTCGAACTTGGCGTTCAAGTTGTCAAGATGGCGTCTGGCTGTATTTTCATCATCGCTCCTGGCCGCCTGCCAGAATTTATCAGATGACTCTATGGCATCATTGGCATTGGAACAGCTGGCAACTACCTGTATCTCTCCCAGGATGTCAACAGTAGCAGTTATATTCTTTGCCAAGCTAGCTTCTATAATAGTGTATTCATAATTCCCATCTTTCTCTTTCTTTGTTTCGAATCTTATGTCGCCGGATGCAACGCTTGAAATAAGAGTCTTGCCATTCTTGCTGATTGTACGGGAGAAAGAACCTTTACCCGATGCTCCATCATAAGTGATGTTTTCCACGGTGTATTCATAGCCGTTCATTCTGACAGAAATTTCAGAAGAGAAACTGTCAGTTGCCGGATTCACATTGCCTGCCGTCAAGCTAGGAGTAAAGCCGATAGTTGCCGCAGCATACTCTGAACCGTTTTCCGTAATGATTACTTCAAGTCTTTCAGGAACACCTACAGTTACTTTGTATTTTTCATCCGCATTGATTTCTATGTCTCCCTCAACCCAGTTTCCGTTTTCGTCTATATATCCGGATTCATTCCACTGGCCTTTATAAGTGTATACATAGACAGCTTCGGTTATCTTGCCTTCCTGTCTGATTGTTGCTTCGTAATTCTTTCCGTTAAGAGAGAATGCGGCTTTGGTACCATCGTAATCAGTCACTGTCACCCCTTTATCTCCGAAAGTAAAGAGGCCTTTGTGATTGGAGAGAAGAATAAGCACTTCTACATAGTAGCTTGAATATTTCTTTCCATTGCTAATTGTTTGAGAATCTTCTTCTTTGAAAGCCTTACCGAATTCAACATCATACCACTCATAGAATGCGTCGAAATCGTAATCTTCAGTGCAGAACTTCTTGCTGAAGTCTTCTGCGAGTTTTGAGAGGTCGTTCCAGTCTGAATGAGAGCACTCCTGCATAAGCTTATTCGCTACAGATTCGAGTTTTGTCTTCTGCTCATCAGGCTGAAGTTCTTCGGTTGGTTCGTCGTCAAGAAACGGATTGTCTACATTCTCTCCGGAGTTTTTGTTAAGCTCTCCACATGAAGTGAGTGCAAAACCAAGGAGCAATGCTAAAAATAATGTCTTTTTCATTTTATTATGGTTTTAAAATTCATTTTTCAGGCAGGAAACCTTTTTCGATCAGCTTCTCGGCAATCTGAACGGCGTTTGTGGCAGCACCCTTGCGGAGATTGTCGGCTACGCACCAGAAGTTCAGACCATATTTGACAGAAGGGTCGCGGCGGATTCGGCCTACGAACACGTCGTTCTTGCCCCATGCGAAGAGTGGCATAGGGTACACATTGTTTGCGGGGTCGTCCTGAAGTGTTACGCCAGGCATTTCTTCCATCATCCTGCGCACGTCCTCGAGAGTGAAGTCTTTCTCGAATTCGAGATTGATGGATTCCGAGTGGCCGCCCTGCACAGGAACGCGTACGGTTGTCGGAGATACACCGATGCTGCTGTCAGCAAAGATCTTATGTGTCTCATTGACCATCTTCATCTCCTCTTTTGTGTATCCTGTCTCAAGGAAAGAATCAATGTGAGGAAGAATATTCTGGTCTATAGGATGCGGATAGACAGCGTCGTATTCGCCCCATTTGCCGCCTGCACGCTCTGCAGTCATCTGGTCCATGGCTTTGTAGCCGGTTCCTGTAACTGACTGATATGTAGACACTACGATTCTCTTGATGGTATATGCTTTGTGGAGCGGCCAGAGCGGAAGAAGCATCTGGATGGTAGAGCAGTTCGGGTTTGCTATGATATAATCATCCTCTTCGATAACATCTCCGTTGATTTCCGGGACTATGAGTTTCTTTGTCGGGTCCATTCTCCAGTGTGAGGAGTTGTCGACAACCCTGGTTCCCACTTCCGCGAATCTTGGTGCGAGTTCAGCCGATGTACTTCCGCCTGCCGAAAAAAGAGCGAGATCCGGACGTGCTGCAATTGCATCCTCTGCGCTTACTACTGTCCACTCTTTTCCTTGGAATGTTATCTTTCTTCCGACCGATTTTGCTGATGCTACCGGAAGGAGTTCCGTTACAGGAAAATTCTTTTCAGCAAGCACTTCCAGCATTCTTGTGCCGACCAGTCCTGTGGCACCCACTACTGCTACTTTCATTTTTTCTGTTATTTTGTCGATTTGAGCCGACAAAGATACTCTTTTTCCGGAATTCTTCGAAATTTTATGCCTGTTGAAATCATCCTATAACGCAGCAGAGAGGTCTGCAATAAGGTCGTCTACGTTTTCAATGCCGACAGAGAGGCGGAGCATGTTCGGATATACACCTGCTGCAATCTGCTCTTCAGGACTGAGCTGAGAGTGGGTTGTTGAAGCCGGGTGGACTATCAGGGACTTTGCATCACCTACGCTTCCGACGTGGAGAATGAGTTCCAGTCTGCTGACAAGAGCTGCAGCTGCGTCGAACCCTCCTTTTACGCGGAATGTGAGAACTCCTCCAAAGCCGTTTCTGAGGTATTTGCATGCGAGGTCGTGATATGGATTACTTTTCAGACCAACGTAATTTACACTCTCGACGGCAGGGTGTCCTTCCAGGAACTCTGCGATAGCCAAGGCATTGGTGCAGCATCTTTCGGCTCTCAGAGAAAGGGTCTCCAGGCCCTGAAGCATCAGGAATGAGTTGAACGGTGATGCAGACGGACCGATGTTGCGTAAGCCGTCGACGCGTACTCGGCCGGCGAAGGCGGCGTCTCCGAACACTTCCTTATACACTAGTCCGTGATAGCTCTCTGAAGGAGCTGCCAGAAGAGGGTATTTCTCAAGAGTCCAGTCGAAGTTTCCTCCGTCTACAACTACTCCGCCAAGGGCTGTTCCATGGCCACAGATCCATTTTGTCGCCGAATGGATAGAGACATTTGCTCCCCATTCGAATGGCCTGAAAAGATAACCTCCCATACCGAAGGTGTTGTCGACCATGACGCATATTCCTTTGCGGCGGGCCATTTCCACGATAGGCTCATAATCAGGAATATTGAATGCCGGATTGCCGAGATTTTCAAGGAAGATAGCCTTTGTACGGCTGTCTGTCAGTGCTTCAAGGTCTTCCACGCGGTCGCTTGCTGCAAAACGCACTTCTATTCCCATGTCGCGAAGAGTGATTGCGAACATAGTGAAGGTGCCTCCGTAGAGGTAAGGCTGGGCAACGATGTTGTCCCCGGGACCGCAGATGTTTGTGATCGACAGAAATACAGCCGATTGACCGGATGCTGTCGCAACTGCCGCCACGCCTCCTTCCAGAGCAGCCATTCTCTTTTCGAATACCTCGGAAGTCGTGTTGGTAATTCGTGTGTATATGTTGCCGGGACGTTTCAGTTCGAAAAGTTCGGCACCGTACTGCATGTCGTCAAAAGTATATGCGGTGCTCTGATATATAGGTACTGCTGTACCTTTCGATACCGGGTCAATTTCCTGTCCTGCCCTTACCTGAAGGGTCTCGAATCTATAGTTCTTCTTTTCCATGTTCTAAATCAATATGTCGTTCAATACTCCGGATGCTGTCTGGTAAGCACCTGCACCGGCTCCCTGAATCACAAGCGGTGACGGGTAGAATTCAGTCTTGATTATGGCAGAATTGTCTGTACCGCAAAGTCCGAAAAGCGGATGTCCGGCATCGACGGCTTCCAGACCGATGCGTGCCTTATATCCCAGGGGTGATGTCTCGTCCTTTACGAGAGAGGCTATGAACCTCTGCCTCAATCCTTTATCGGCAGCTTCATGATAACGTGCGGCAAACAAAGCCTCGTTTTCTTCAAGCATTTTGTAGAATGCCGGCACCTTGCCTTCGAAGAATTCCGGTCCTAGGATAGGGGAGATCTCTACGTCCTTTTCATCAAGAGGTACGCCTGCTTCACGTGAAAGGATGATAAGCTTGCGGAGTACATCTCGTCCGCTGAGGTCCAGACGCGGGTCAGGTTCTGTATATCCTGCGTCCTGAGCTCTTTTGACCACTTCGGCGAAAGTCCCTCCTTCTCCGCCGGCGTAGTTGCTGAAAATATAATTCAGAGTTCCGCTCAAGACAGCTTCTATCCTTAAGATCTCGTCTCCGCTGTTTACGCTTCGTGAGATGGACTCGAGTATCGGCAGAGCAGCTCCGACAGTTGTTTCATAGCGGAGGGATGCACCGTTTTCAAGAGCTGCGGACTTCAAGGCTGCATACTGTTTGTACGGCGCTGAGAATGTGATCTTGTTGCATGCTACGACCGAATATCCTCTTTTGAAGAGGTTCATATATTTATATGCGATGTCTGACGAGCCGGTGCAGTCTACAAAGACGGAATTTTCAAGCGACAAGGTTGCAAGTTTTTCGAAATATGCTTCGTCTGCAGCGTTTTCTCCGTTTTCAAGCAGGGAAGCAGCCTTGGAAATATCCAGACCGGCCTTATCTACCACAAATCTTCTGCTGTTCGACAAGCCGCAGATATGCAGTCTCTTGCCTGTACGGGCTTCAATCTTGGCTCCGTTTTTAGCGACAATGTCGACCAGAGCTTTGCCGACTACTCCGAATCCGGCTATGAACAGGTGTATGTCTTTTGTGGCAGTCTTGTCAAAGAATTCATTATGTATGTGTCTGAGAGCCGCTTCAGCATCTTCAGAAGAGATGATGATGGATACGTTTCTTTCGGAAGACCCCTGTGCTGTCGCTCTGACGGGGATGCTTTTGCTTGCAAGAGCAGCGAGCATTCTTCCGGTAGCTCCGCTCTGGTTGAGTACGTCGTCACCCACCAGGCAGACAATCGAAAAGCCTTTCTCGACCTTGAGAGGATTCAGCTTGCCGAGGGATATTTCATATGCAAAGCATCTGTCAGCTGCTTCACGGGCCTTCTCTGCGTCCTTTTCAGCTACGGCGATGCACATTGTGTGTACTGATGATGCCTGAGTGATCAGGATTATATTTATGTCATTTTGGCTCAATGTCTCAAAAAGACGGCTGGAGAATCCGGGGATGCCCACCATCCCGCTGCCTTCCAAAGAAAGGAGTGCGATGTTGTCAGAGTTTGAAAGCCCTATAAGTTTGTCCTTGCTGCGCGGAGGGTTCTTTTCTATCAGAGTGCCGTGAGCCTCCGGATTGAAGGTGTTCTTTATGTAAATAGGAATACCTTCGGAGACAACAGGCTGGATGGTAGGCGGATAAATCACCTTTGCACCGAAATGCGACAGCTCCAGTGCTGCCTTGTATGAAATGTTGCTGATAGATCTGGCAGACGGAACAATGTCCGGATTTGCTGTCATCAGACCGGGAACATCTGTCCATATTTCAAGTGCTCGGGCCTTGCAGCCGACTGCAAAAAGTGATGCGGAATAGTCGGAACCTCCGCGGCCGAGAGTCGTAGTACGTCCCTGCTTGTCTGATGCAATGAATCCCGGCACCACAAAGACCTGTGTGATAGGATTGCTTTCAATCATCTCATTTACACGGGAGTATGTCTTCTGGACGTCAACTGTGTTCTTCTCTCCCTTGTTGATCGTACGTATTATGTTGCGGGAGTCGATCCACTTGGTGGCGATGCCAATGGAAGCAAGTTTGGTGGCAATTATCTTTGACGACCAGAGTTCTCCGAATCCTTGGATTGCATCGAGGCTGGCGGGGGAAAGTTCGCCTAAAAGATAAACACCTTGTACGATACTTCTGAGGGAGTCAAAAAGTCCGTCGCAGACTTCGCGTGATTCTTCGTGCTTTTCAAGAGGAAGTAGTTCCCTGATGATTCTATGGTGCTGCTCCTGCAGTCCGTCGATTACTTCCTGATATGATTCGTCACGGTGTGCGGCGAGGTTCCCGATGCGGATCAAAGCGTCGGTACATCCTTTTATTGCGGAAATCACGAGTATCGTTCTGTCGCGGTCTGCCGCTTTCGCAACAGTATCCACCACGATCTGGATCTTATCTGAGTCGGCAACTGATGTGCCTCCGAATTTCAAAACCTGCATATGTCTTATCTTTTGTATTCTTGTTGTGTGTCAGGGTAATAATGGGCTTATTGCATTTATAAGCTGTTCATTTTCAAGCAGAAAGCCGTCGTGTCCGAATTTTGAGGTGATTTCCATATATTCCGCATCCGGAATATTTGCAGCGAGGAACTTCTGCTCGCATACAGGGAAAAGACGGTCGCTGTCGATGCCGATTACCAGGGTTTCAGCCTTTACGTCTGCCAGGGCTTTCTCCACGCCTCCGCGGCCTCTGCCCACATTATTGCTGTCCGCCGATTTTGCCAGATAATAATATGAATATGCGTCGAAGCGGTCGGCCAGTTTCTTACCCTGATATCTCTGGTATGAGCCGGCTCTGTCTGCGAAGAGACAATCTTCATCAGCCTCTGCCTGCGTCAGATTATAGCCTTCATAGCTCCTATATGAGATCAACGCAATGCTTCTGGCGCATCTCAGACCTGCTTCTCCTCCCTTCAGGCTGGCGCATTCACGGAAGGTCGGGTCTGCCTCAAGAGCGAGCCTCTGTGATTCCTCCCACGCCGTAAGCCATGGCGTGACCCTTCCGCTGCAAGCGATGAGTACCATCTTCCTTATTCTTGATGGCTCCATCACACCCCATTCCACAGACTGAAATCCGCCGATAGAACCGCCTATCATCAGGTCAATGGCCTCTATGCCAAGGTGCTGACGTACCAGAATGTTTGCCCGTACGATGTCTCTGACGGTTATAAGAGGGAAATCAAAATAATACGGACGTCCGGTGTCCGGATTGACTGATGCGGGACCGGAAGAGCCGTATGCGGACCCCAGCATGTTTGCGCAGACTACAAAATATTTCTCTGTATCGAAGAATTTTCCCGGTCCGACCAGTTCCGGCCACCAGTCCTCAGCATCAGAATTTGCCGTCAATGCATGGCAGATCCAGATGACCTTTCTTGAATCTCCCTTTGCCCAGGGCCTTTCAGAGGTGTGGTATACAACCTTAAGTCCTTCAATCCTTCCTCCTCCTTCAAATTCAAACTTATCGTTGTGTATATATTCGTGTCTGATCATATATCTTCTGCAAAAAACATACAAATTTACGGAAAAATCCGCCATAGAGGAATACAAAGATGATACTTAGAGTTTTATGATGCAACTATTCTGATAAATTAGGAAAAATATTCTATATTTGCTTGAAATTATTGGATTGTTAGATAAATATTCTATGAATAATCAGTTAGATAGAACGGATTTTTTGATACTGAAGGAGCTGCAGAAGGATGCGAAGCTTACGACGAAGGAGCTTGCCGCAAAGGTCAATCTTAGTCCGACCCCGGTCTTTGAACGCCAGAAAAGGCTCGAAAGGGAAGGGTATATCAAAAAATATGTGGCTGTTGTCGACCCCATCAAGCTGGGAAACGGAATAACCGTGCTATGCAATGTGCGTCTGAAATTTCACAGCAGGGAGTTCAGCCGGCAGTTCACATCTGTAATCTCTGAAATAGACGAGGTGGTGGAGTGTTACAATACTTCCGGAGACTATGATTATCAGATGAAGATACATGTCAGCAGCATGCAGCATTATCAGGAACTGGTTCTGGACCGTCTTGGAGATCTTGATTGCGTCGGAAGCCTCCATAGTATCTTTGTAATAGGTGAAGTAAAGAACATTAAATAACATATTATGAAAAAGCATTTTATATCATTAATGGCAGTCTTGTTTGCACTTGTTGCCATTTCAGGGTGCAATTCCGAAGAAAAGACCCTCAGACTCCTTCATTGGAACATCCAGAACGGAATGTGGGACGGTCAGAACGACAACTATGACCGTTTCGTCGAATTTGTAAAGGCTCAGGATCCGGATGTGTGTGTATGGTGCGAAGCACAGTCCATCTGGAAGACGGATTCCGACCAGAAAATGGCTGCGGAGGACCGTTATCTTGTAGATAACTGGGGGGAGCTGGCTGCGCGTTATGGTCATCAGTATTGGGGGATCGGCGGTCATCGTGACAATTATCCTCAGGTCATAACTTCCAAGTATCCGATTACTTATATTTCAAAGATAACAGGCGACGAGTCTGATATCATAGTCTCACATGGTGCCGGATGGGCTACCATTGAGGTGAACGGAAAGACCGTGAACATAGTGACTCTTCACACATGGCCACAGGCATATGCCTATCGCGCGGAAGACAGGGAGGCATCCAAGGCGGAGCATGGTGGAGACAGGTACCGTGCAAAGGAGATCCAGTATATCTGTGAGCATACGATCGGTTCTGTTGAAAATGGTTCTGAGCAGCTCTGGATGATGATGGGTGACTTCAATTCACGTTCGAGGGTTGACAATGATGTGTATGGTTTTGCTGACGATGACACGAGACTTCTTGTCCACGACTATGTAATCAACAATACGCCATATATAGATGTCATCAAGGAAAAACATCCGGATGAATTTATTCCAAGCGTAGGAAGCAAGACGTCAAGAATAGACTTTGTATACTGTACAAAGCCTCTTTACGACCGGGTAACCCACGCAGAAATCATCTGGGACGAATATACCACACCGGTCCGCGACGCACAGGGACTTTCAAACTTCTGGCGTCCTTCCGACCACCTCCCGATCTTCGTGGAGTTCGATATGAGATAATATCTGAAGGTCGGCCTGCAAAAACCAAACAAGCTTCTCAGATGTCTGAGAAGCTTGTTTTTAGTAAATCGCGAGAGATCAGATGGTTATTCACATTTTCCCTTGCATTCATTTGACAGGCATTTCCATACGAGAGCACTGAGTGCAGCTCCTGCAAACGGAGCTACGATGAAAAGCCATAGCTGCTGGAGAGCCTGTCCACCGGCAAAGACAGCTGGACCAATGCTTCGTGCAGGATTGACTGAAGTTCCTGTGATAGGAATGCATACGATGTGTACAAGCACGAGGGTGAGGCCGATAGCAAGGCCGGCGAGATTTCCTGCACCTTTTTTCTCATCAGTAGAACCGAGGACAACCAGCACGAAGACAAATGTGAATACGACCTCAGCTATGAGAGCCTGCCACATTTCACCAGCATCATAAGTATTGGCACCTGTTGCTGTGCATCCTGCGTCATTAGCACCGGTTGAAGTGAGTGCAAAAAGAATTGCCGAGCCGAGGAGCGCACCGAGTACCTGAAATACCATGTACATTCCGGCATCCTTTCCGTTCATTCGGCCTGACATCCACACACCGAGGGTGATAGCCGGATTGATGTGACATCCGGAAATATTGCCGATACAGTAAGCCATGGCAACAACGGAAAGACCAAAAGCGAGAGCCACTCCAATAGTACCGACACCTGCTCCGCATGCTGCAGCGGCATTGCCTGCAAATACAGCACTTCCGCAGCCCATAAGGACGAGAACCATTGTTCCCACCATTTCAGCTAGATATTTTTTCATATTATAAAAATTTAGTTAATACTATTGCTTCAAATATAGCAAAAATTCCAGACATTGTTCGGAGAATATCCGTAAAAAATATAATCCCTCTCAGGATTCCTGAGAGGGATTCGTGCTTCGGACGGGAATCGAACCCGTACGGGCATTGCTGCCCACGGGATTTTAAGTCCCGCGTGTCTACCTATTCCACCACCAAAGCGAACAGGATGCAAAGATAGTAAAATCTTGTTTCTTACCAAAAGAATCCGGTGGAGAGTCCGACTATTAAGGTGTTGATCCACGGTTCCCTGTCAGGCATGGATATGGAGTCGAATTCTCCGAATGTCTTGACTTTGAAATTATTGTCGGTTATAAGGCTAAGGCTGATGCTTGCTGAGAGGTCTGCTCCGCTTTTTCGGTGCATACCTGCCCATCCGGCCATGACCTTTGCCTGGAATTCAAGTATTCTGGCAAAATGATAATTCCAGTATCCTCCGGCTCCCAATGTATAGAGGTCAGAGCAGATGCCGCCATTGTATATCATTCCGCTTGCCGTTGCTCTTGCGCAGATTCCCACGCCAGGAATGACCGGTACTTCGACTTGTAGCCCGGCAAGGCTTCCTCTTTGCGGCAGTATGCCCATGTTCTTGCGTCCTTCTGCTCCTATGACGAAGCGTCTTCCGAAAAGCAGTTCGGCTGTATAGTGCTTGACGTCAGGGTCGTAACAGAATGATGGTTCCTCGTATGCGGGATTCAACTGCCTGTCCTTGAATATTTTATCTGTAATGAAATACCCCAGGTGTACGGAGCCGATTCCGATGGCAGCTCCTGCTGCTACATCAGTGAGCCAGTGCCTGTTGTTGAGGACTCTGGAAACCCCGGTAAGTGTTGCCAATGCGTATCCCCCGATGCTGAACCAGGGACTTCGACCCTCATATTCCTTATGCAGCATCGTTGCCGTCATGAACGCCGTGGCGGTGTGCCTGGAAGGGAAAGAATTGCTGGCGGATTCGTCTGGACGCAGGCGTTTGACCGTATGTTTCATTCCGGTGACAATGACAGCCATGGATGCCGCAGAAAATGCGTCGGAAACCAGCATTCTGCCCCACTCGCTCCGTCCGTCATATCCGCACGTCTTCAGCCCGAGCATGATGATTCCGGGTACAAATGGGGTGTAGTCGTCATAGTGGTAATTGAATCCGGGAACAGCAGTATTGCGGAGCATCTGGATGTCAGTGTCAAGACTATATCTGGCAGGGATTGTCTGAGCTGTTACATCAGAATTTCCGGCAATCATCAGAGCCACGCTCAAGTATATGAACAGAAGCCTTTTCATCGGTCGCGGTTGCATTGTCGACAAAATTAAGTAAATTTGTAGAAAAGTATCCGAGGCAATGAAGAAATACCGTGACACAGAAGGTAAGAAGGTAGTGGAAGTCAGTGACTTGAGTTATCTGACTGACAGGAATCATCGTTACAACTGGTTCCAGCGCCATTTCTACCACCATCGTCTCAGACGCGCTCTTAAAAAGGCGTCAAAGATTATTGCAGCAGACAAAACCGTCGCCTACGATATCCATCGTTTCTATTTTATCCCTATAAACAGGATTTTTCTTAAGTGAGACCTTAGGTACATAGATACTCTCCCATCCATGCCGGCTTGACCGGCAATCTTTGATATTGCACCCCTCCCACAACCCCTGATGTTGCCACGCTGATTCGGACGGAGGACGGAAAGCTTTTTCAAAGGGCAATTCAGGTCGCTTTGCCAGCTCTGTGCTGCGGGCCTGTTGCAGGTGCTGCCCACAGGATTCACTGTTGCTGCGGACGGGAAATTAAGGAAACAGTTCTTCCAAGACAGACAGGTCGAGCCGAAGCATTCTTCTGAGTTGCTGGTTGGAGGCGTTGTAGCCAAAGTGCATGTGCCGGGCGGTGTCGATCTTTTGTTGGGCGTTGAGCTGTGCGGGCGTCTTGACAGAGTATTCTTTGCTGATATGTGAACATATTACGGAATAGAGTTCCTCGTCGGTGAGGAAGATGGAGTCTTTCAGCCTTGATGCGATCTGACTGAATGCTTCGGCGTTGCGTGTGAGTGAATTGAAATAGCTTCTGGCGTCCCTGAACATGCTTTCTCCGAGTTTGATGTTGCAGAAGGATGGGATGACGGGCATTGAGCCGATTACTCTTAAATCCGTGAATGGTGCGATTTTCTTTGTATGTAGCAGGGCCCGTTGGGTCAGGATCGGTAAATCCTCTAATGGTGTGGCTGTCAGGTGTTTCAGCCAAGGGGAGAAATATGCACAACCACCTCCCCAAGGATATGAATCAGGTGTGTATGCCGGGTTGGCTACAAATGCGTTGCGATTGGTATAAATGATTTCATTGCGCAGTGCCTGGAGGCTTTCAATAGGCAGAATTTCCATTTTAAACTTGCTCCAGTCGATGGTGCGTTGTCTCTTTGGGAACGCCTGTCTGAGTCTCGCTGCAAACAGATCAAATGCTTTAATGCAATCCTCCCGTTGCCCGGCTACGATAAGGTGGGCGTGATTGCTCATCAATTCAAATGTGAGTGCTCGCGCAGATTTGCACAGATGCAGTGCTGAAGCAAGGCACCACATTCCGACTTTAAAGTCTTCCTCACAGCAGAAGATGTTCTGCATCATTGTGCCGTCAGTATACACATGCCAATACGGACCGTTAGCGATAAATATGCTTTCGCAAACTCTTTCCTTCTCTGAAAAACTCAGAGCACTATAATCCTTCTTCATAAATACCTATATTTTAATCATCCTTAAATCCTATTGGTTGGCCAGAATAATGGCCCTTTTCTTGGCCGCGGGCCTGTTTCAACCCTCGCCGGCCAGAAAACAGCCCGAATTTCTGGCCAGTTCTCGATTGCGAGATTGGAGACATAGCCGGCGAGTCCACGCGGCTGGCAAATACGCCGGCCAGCCGCTCAAATCAAACTGCGCGAGCTAGGCCGAAGGGCTCGCGCAGCCTGCTTTGTGCCCCGAGCCAAATCTCGGCACACTCTCTCATTTGTCGCGTCCTGTCCATCAAGCCCCCATTCCAGTGGACAGAAGCTACAAGACGGTGTAAGTGCTGCCTACGCCCCTCCAACAAACCCCAGCGTGGCCACGCTGATTCTCACGCCAGGAGGGAAAACCGTCCGCAGAGCCGTAAAGCAGGCAAACAAGGTACTGCCGGTTGTGAAAACATCATCGACGAGCAAGATGTGCCGGACTCCGGTCAACTCAGGTGGGATGTTGGCCCTGCATCTTCTGTGCAGTCCAAAAGCATTTTTTACATTCAGCGACTTTTCCTCTATGCTCAGCCGGGTCTGGCTTTTCGTCCTGCGAGAACGGACCAGTATGTCACATCTTACCGTCGCTCCAAGCCTGGCAGCGATGCCGTCGGCAATCACCTCTGCCTGATTATACCCTCTCTGCCATCGCCTGTGCCAGTGTAGGGGGACAGGTATCACCATATCAATATCCTGAAACAGCCCTCCCGCCGCCATCTTCTCTCCTAACAGGTTCCCGAAAAACGTACCGGCACTGATGTGGCCGTTATATTTTATCCGTTGGGTTATATGCCTGTAATCAGATTCGGCACGGTAGAAGAACAGCGCGGCAGCATAGGCATATTCTTCTTTCTGTATCATCCCTTCGCATGAGTCTGTCGCGTCAATCTGGGCCTCCAGTCCTTTCTGGATAAGATCATTGAATCTGTCTGCCATCGGGTTGTTACGTAGCATCCAGTAATAAGTGTGTGGAATATCACCCTTACAGTGTCCGCAAAGGTGTATTTCTTCAGATTCCAGAATCTTTCCGCATACGATGCATCTTCTGGGTAGGAGATAGTCCAGAACGGCAGCAGCGGAACTTTTCAAAACATTAATGTCCATCCTGCCAAATTAATCCAAGGAGGCAGAACGGACATTAAGATTCAGAAAATTCTATATTAAAAAAGATTGAATCCTTATAAAAAACAGAAAAATCAGCAGTTCATTGCACCGCAGCAATGGATTACCTGACCGCTTACGTACGATGACAGGTCACTGGCGAGGAAGAGGGCCACATTTGCCACATCTTCCGGAGTACCGCCTCTGCGGAGAGGGATGGTCTTTGCCCATTCTTCCCTCACTTTTTCGGGGAGTGACATAGTCATGTCTGTAATGATGAAGCCTGGAGCGATGCAGTTGGCACGTATTCCTCTTGGTCCCATCTCCTTGGCAATGGATTTGGCAAGTCCGATAAGACCAGCTTTGGATGCAGAATAATTGCATTGTCCTGCATTGCCGGAAACACCTACAACAGATGACATGTTGATGATGCTGCCGCCTCTCTGCTTTGCCATTATCGGCGTGCAGGCGTGGATGTAGTTGAAGGCAGACTTGAGGTTCACGGTAAGTACGGCATCCCACTGCTGTTCGCTCATCCTCATCATAAGTCCGTCTTTGGTTATGCCGGCATTGTTGACAAGAATATCTATTCTGCCGAATTCGGCCTGTATCTCAGAAACGACAGTGTGTGCGGCTTCAAAATCAGATGCATCAGAAGCATATGCTTCAGCTTTTACGCCAAAGGCCCTGATAGCCTCCAGAGTCTCTTTTACCGTGTCATTTATTTCAATGTCTGTAAATGCGATGTCAGCACCCTCTGAGGCATATTTGAGGGCAATCGCCTTTCCGATTCCCCTTGCTGCGCCCGTAATGAGGGCAACCTTTCCGTTAAGAAGTCCCATATCCTAAGTTTTATTGAAATGCAAAATTAATTATAAGTTCAAAAATAGCTATATTTGCGCTTGTCAAAATTAGTGAAATTTTATGTCAAGTGAAATAAGGAATCCTCAGCTCTGGCAGGACGGCAGACTGAAAATAGATTGGGTAAGGCATCATATGCCTTTGTTGAACGGACTTGAGGCGGAGTTCAGGCAGACGCTCCCGTTCAAAGGTCTTAAGGTCGCTCTTTCCGTTCACCTCGAAGCCAAGACGGCGTATCTGTGTGAAGTGCTTGCTGCCGGTGGTGCGGAAATGTATGTGACCGGAAGCAACCCTCTTTCTACTCAGGATGATGTGGCAGCGGCCCTTGTGCAGGCCGGTCTCAATGTGTTTGCATGGTATGACGCGACTCCGGAGGAGTATGAGGCTCATATAAGAAGAGTGCTGGAGGTAGGCCCGAACATCATAATAGACGACGGAGGAGATCTGGTCAACCTTATGCACACCGAGTACAGGGAGCTTATCCCTAATGTGATCGGCGGATGCGAGGAGACGACGACCGGTATCCTCAGGCTTATCCAGCTTAACAATGCGAAGGAGCTGTGCTTCCCGATGATGCTGGTGAACAATGCGGACTGCAAGCATCTTTTCGATAACCGTTATGGTACAGGTCAGTCTGTGTGGGATGGCATCAACCGTACGACCAACCTTATTGTGGCTGGCAAGAATGTCGTTGTGGCCGGCTATGGATGGTGCGGCAAGGGTGTGGCCATGAGAGCGAAAGGCCTTGGTGCAGAGGTTATTGTGACTGAAGTGGATCCGATCAAGGCTATGGAAGCAGTGATGGATGGATTCAAGGTCATGAAGATGGAGCAGGCGGCGGAAACCGGTGATATATTTGTGACCGTCACAGGCTGTGATGCGGTGATTGTCAAGGAACATTTCCTTAAGATGAAGGACGGTGCGATATGCTGCAATGCAGGTCATTTTGATTGCGAGGTAGATGTGGCTGGCCTGAGAGAAATGGCCGTAGAGGTCAAGCCGGCCAGGAAGAATATTGTTGGTTACAAGCTGGATAATGGCAACAGGATATATATAATAGCGGAAGGACGTCTCGTGAATCTCGCAGCAGGTGACGGACATCCTGCGGAAATCATGGATATGTCTTTTGCAATCCAGGCTCTCAGTGCCAGATATCTTGTGGAAAACAGGGATAAGGTAAGCCGTGAACCTGGTTCTATGGTCAATGATGTTCCGTTGGAAATCGATCAGGAAGTTGCCCGTCGCAAGCTTGCATTCTGGGGTTGTGAGATTGATGTCCTCACACCTGAGCAGCGTCGCTACCTCTTCGGATAATCAACAGTAACAGTTAACCCACCTTCATAGAAGGTATAATGTAGAAATATGAAATACAGTACAATAGCAGTCATTTATGGCAGCGACTCCTCTGAATGGGAGGTGTCGGTCCGCAGCGGTGAGTTCACCTCGTCAAGGATAGACGGTCAGCTCTATGATGTGTATGAGATCTTTGCCCGTTTCGGCCAGTGGAGCGTAGCGGCATACAGGAAACGCAACTCAATGCGTGTAGTCTTCCCAAAGGACGAAAGGCCTCAGATCGACAAGACAGACTTTTCTGCTGTAGTTGAAGGACAGAAGGTGAAGTTCGATTATGTGTATATCATGCAGCATGGAACTCCTGGCGAGAACGGCCTGATGCAGGGATATCTTGAAATGCTCGGCATCCCTCACAGTGGCTGCAATGCATTTGTTTCAGCTGTGACTTTCGATAAATTCTCATGCAAGAGCTATCTGAAGGATGTCGACTATGTGAAATGTGCGGATGACATGTTTATCAGAAAGGGAGAATCGCTTGATGGCCTGGCTCAGAAGGCTGTAGCAAAGCTCGGCCTGCCGATGTTTGTCAAACCGACGGATGGAGGAAGCAGTTTCGGTGTGACTAAAGTCAAGACCGAAGCTGATTTTGACAGAGCGGTGGAATATGCTTTCAGCGAAGGTAACATGATTATGGCGGAGGGCGCTATTGTGGGACGTGAACTGACCTGCGCAGTATATGACAATGGCAAGAATACAATAGCTTTGCCGGTGATCGAGATTATCTCAGATAACGAGTTCTTCGATTATGAGGCTAAATATAACGGTCATAGCCGCGAGGTCTGTCCTGCTCAGATTCCGGACAGTCTCAGAGACGAGATACAGGAAGTTTCCAGGAAGATATATGCTCATTTCGGTTGCTCCGGACTTGTGCGCGTGGACTATATCAGTTCTGCAGAAGGCCTGTATTTCCTTGAAGTCAATACAATACCAGGCATGACAGCGGCATCTCTTGTGCCTCAGATGGTGAGGGCTGCGGGCATGGATATGACTAATTTCCTTACATCTATCATAGAGAATTCATAAAGGGATTCCCCAATGCTGCTGAAGGACCTCATAAAGGAAGGAACCCATATAGTTTCCGCTTCATTTCCTGAAAGAGAAGCCCGCGAGATGGTTCTGGCTTATCTGGAGTCTGTAGCTGGAGTCAGGAGGCATACCCATCTGGTATATCCTGATTATGAGATAGATGAGGTTATCACAGAGTCGGTCCGCGCCGCTTGTAAGCGTATGTCAGGCGGTGAACCTTTGCAGTATGTCATTGGTAAGGCAGATTTTTATGGACGGACATTCATGGTCAATCCAGATGTCCTGATTCCCCGTCCTGAAACGGAACTTCTGTGTCGTGAAGCCATAACCCGCCTGAAGGCAAAGGGAGTTTCCTCCGACAAGCTTCGTATATTGGATCTATGCACCGGCAGCGGATGCATTGCCTGGACGATGGCTATGGAGTGTCCTGGAGCGGAAGTCGTTGCGGTGGATATTTCTGATGGGGCTTTAAGGACGGCTTCAACTCAGAATTTCGCAGGCGAGATGAATATAACTGGTGCGAAGGCACCGTGCTTTTTGAAAGCGGATGTGCTGAATTCTGCGGAACTTCTCGAGGATGCGGGCTCTTTTGATATAATTCTCAGCAATCCTCCATATGTAATGGATTCGGAGAAGAGCCTGATGAGAGCGAATGTTCTGGATCATGAACCTCATCTCGCGCTTTTTGTCCCTGATGATGATGCCTTGAAATTCTATAAGGCTGTGGCAGATATTGCTGTCCGTATTCTTTCGCCATCTGGCTTCGGTATCGTGGAGATCAATGAAGCTCTCGGTCAGGAAACAGCGGCAGTTTTCATCGATGCCGGATTTTCCGATGTCTTCGTACTGAAGGACCTTTCAGATAAAGACAGGTTTGTGATGTTTTCCGGACATAAATGAGTTTACACGGATAAACTAGGGTAAATATCTGTCACTCAGCGCATTAGGCTGTAAAGGGTGGCTGAAGATGCAATAAATTCAAACAAAAATGATCCGTATAATCGGTCTTTGGCTATTGTCAGAGACCGATTTTCAAATTTATCCTCATACCATTTCGGTAAATGGATAATAGTCTGGACATTTGCAGCACAATAATACAAGTGCTATGAAAAAGTTTGCTCTTTTAAATATTATGTTATCGGCAGTTCTGGTCCTTCCGTCCTGTGAAATCATTGACAACGATGAAGACACTCACATAATGGATAAGAACCCCAAATACATCTCACTATCGGAGGTAGCAGATATTCTAGCTTCTTTACAGATTACATCAGTGCAGGTACGGGAGGTTCAGGATGCCGTCAGATCTTCATCGGAGAATGGTTATGATGAGGAGTATACTATGAAAAACCTTTTTTCGGCTCCGGGTACAGGTGTCGGGGATGTTGCATCAAAGTCTTCGTCAGAATATGAACTCCCGTTGAGCAGAATGATTGAAGAAAAACTTCATAAAATGGCAGCATCCTCAACGAAGTCCTCTGTCAGCTCTACCTTGGACCGGCTGGGTGTCGACGGATTTCTTCAGGCTTTGGAAGACTCTGACATTCAGATATATTGGCCTTTTAATGAAAGACACGGCAGCGAGGATTTGCCAATAATAACGTTCGATCCGGAAGATGGGTCTGAAGTTAATATCGGATATAGAATCGTGGATAATGGTGATGGTTTCCGCCAGGTGGAAGAAGTGATTGTTGATGAGGCGATGGCAGAGGAGTTTCCTGTCTGGGTAGTGAACAGGAATTCAGATGCGGAGCATACTTCTCTGGAGATGTTGAGAAGGGAAGATCCGGATTGGGGCGAAGGAGGCGGAAACATCATCATTAAACCGAAGTCGGCCTCCGGACAGTCAAGGTCACTGATTCTTAAAGATTTCAAGATGAACAGGAATTATGATACGTGGTTTGCAGGTGCTTCTGAATTCTTCGTGAAAGTCGGGGCTGTGGAAGATTTTACGGCATCGACAGAAGCGGAATTAAGGCTCTATACTCCGGCAGTTACGGATTTCATGATCGTTGTGAAACGAAGTCAGAAAGGACAACCCCTGCCTTTCAATGCTGTTCTTGTGTCGGACTGGTCTGATCAGATGACTCATTGCGCTTTTATGATCACCGAAGATGACGGAGGCACCATGACCACCTGGGATTGCAAGGCCTTGGTCCGTGTCGCATCCAAAAGCTATGGTGTGGAAATCAAGATTCCGTTCAACTCGCGTGATGATATTGTGTGGAGAGGTCAGCTGGCAGCCTCATGGCTGGAAGGAAACAGTGATCTGGCAGCCCACTTCGGAGATGTCGAGGCGACTTTCGATGTTGTTGAATATTAGGCCTTTACGATCATTTCGCAGTTGCGGCAGTCAAAGATGAGAGTGAAGCGCTGGCCGTTGTTCAGCAGATACAGCGGTGTGGCAGCTGCGACTTTCTTTGGTGATTGTTTCGGACACATGCCGAGTTCATGACGGATGCAGTATCTGCTTCTCATCAGTTCGGCATCCTTCTGGTGCTCCAGTTCGAATGCCTTTTCTATGGATTCTGCACCAGCATCCCGATACATGTTTTCGGCAAGCTTATTGGATATGTTGAATCTGTATGAGGCATCTTTCACAGGTATGTTGTTCTTATATGATTCTCTGCCTAAGGTTCTGTGAAGGATGTCTCTTTTTTTACAAGGCAGCATGCCGAGCTTTCCTGCAAGTTCACGTCTTATTTCGTTCAAAGAGGATGCGTTCATGAATGGCAGGGGACCCTCTGATATGATATCCTTGACTGAAAACCTGAAATGCTCAGCTGATTTGCCTATCTGAGTGCATATCATGCTTCTCATTCTTTCCTGATTGTCGGCAGATTGTTCACCGGTTTCAAATCTATGACAGACTTCTCTGCCATCTTCGGAAACCGCTTGTGCCATGCCTTCACCTTCGTTAAATGTCATGCATACTTCGACTCCAAGCTCTCTTGTGCAAGGCTTTCTGTCCATCTCTTTTTCAAAGGCGGTGTCTATGTTTCTGAAAATGCGTGCACCTATGAAAAGTTCCGGTGTGCTTTTGCATCTGATGCTGTTGCCGTTGCATACATCTCCGCGAAATCCGCAGACACTCCCGTCTGACGCTACGAATGAGAAGCCGTCACCATTACGGAGGGTCGTGGATTTTCCGGTAAATCTGAGAGTGATCGAAGACTTGTCCTTGTTCAGGCTGCCGACTGTGCCGATTTCTTCACCCATGGATTTTGCGGCATCCATACAGGCCCATTTCCCTTTGATGCCATCCAGATAAAGTTCAGTATATCCTCTGTTGAAGGTTTTGCAGGTATCAGGTATGAATCCTCCCGAAACAGAGCCGAAGGAGCCTCTTACATAGTCTCTTCTGCTGATGATTTCATCAATGGCAAGAGAATAGTCCCTCACGACGTTTCTCACGTATGAAGAATTCTTCAGACGCCCCTCAATCTTGAAAGAGGTGATTCCTGCGTCAGCGAGCTCTTCCAGCCTGCTGCGCAGATTGTAGTCTTTGAGCGAGAGAAGTGCCTTGTCCCTGACCAGAATCCTGCCGGACTCATCTGTTAGGTCGTAACGCGACCGGCAGGCCTGTATGCAGGTCCCCCTGTTTGCACTTCTTCCGGCGATATGTTCGGATAGATAGCATTGTCCGCTGTAGCAGACGCATAGAGCACCGTGAACAAAGAATTCAAGTTCACAGCTTACGGCTGCACGTATTGCCTTTATCTGTTCAAGTGAAAGTTCTCTTTCAAGAATGAGTCTGGAGAACCCGAGGCTTTCAAGAAACACGGCCTGTTCCGGGGTGCGGATGGCACATTGAGTGGATGCATGCAGAGGGAGGGAATATCCTCTGTCACGGGCCATGGCCACAATTGCCATATCCTGGACAATCAGTGCATCGGCTCCGGCCTCCTGTACGGCAATCATGTGCTGCCATGCTTCCTCCAGCTCATCATCGTAGAGGATTGTGTTCAGGGTTACAAAAATCCGTGCCCCGAATCGATGTGCATATTCACAGAGCTGCCTGATATCCTCCATTTCATTTCCGGCAGCCTGTCTGGCTCCGAACCGCGGCCCGGCTATATACACAGCATCGGCACCGCAGTCGATTGCTGCGATGCCGATATGTCTGTCTCTTGCCGGAGCAAGCAGTTCAAGCTGATTCATATCTCTTAGAGAGACTGAAGCATCTGTTTTGCAGTAGCGCCGTACTGAGGGTCAGTAAGGATCTGCTGATAATATGCCTTAGCCTTCTCCTTGTCGCCTGATGTCTGAGCAAGTGCTGCGATAGTATACTTCACTCCTGTAGCATCCTTTGCATTAGGGTTGAGCTGGAGGTACTTCTCATAGCTTGCGATGCAGTCTGCGTTCTTGCCGAGCTGCTGGTATGCGCTTGCAAGCATTCTGTAAGCGTTTGCATTCTCAAGATATGTGTTCGACTTTGTTGCGAACTCAATAGCCTCCTGGAACTTCTTAGCCTTTACTGCTGCCTGAGTCTTCTTGAGGAAGAGGTTTGAGAGCTGCTTGTTTGCTGTCTTCTCCTGGCCGTTTGCAGCAGCCTGCTCGAATGCTGCCACTGCCTCGTTGAGCTTACCTGTAGCACCATATACCTGACCAAGTCTGAGAAGAGCGTTACCGTTCTTAGGGTCAAGCTCGACTACCTTGCTGTAAGCTGCCACTGCAGTAGCAAGATCCTTAGCCTGGTATGCAGTGTTACCTTTCTGCATATATACCTGAGGGATGAACTCGGCAGCTTCAGCTGCGATATCAGGATTTTCATATTTGTTTGCAGCAGCGATTGTTGCATCGAGCTGTGCAAGAGCTCCGTCAAAGTTGTTGTCCTTGATGTATCCCTTTGCAAGAGAGAACATTACCTGAGGAATTGCACCTTTACAGTTAGTTGCAATCTCTGCGCCCTGCTCTCCGAGAGCCTCTGCCATTTCGAGTGCTGACTGGAAGTTAGTGAGGGCAGCTTCCATGTTGCCCATCTGAAGTTCCATAGCTCCGTTATTGAATGTCTCAGTTGCTGTTGCAAGGTCCTGAGCAGATACTGAAATAGCGGTCATCACGACTGCTGACAATACAAGAAAAATCTTTTTCATCGTTATTGTATTTTTGTTAAACGTTATTTTCAATAAAGCCACATTTCTGCAAAAATAGCAAATTTTGTTTTAATTTTGCATTGTTTATTGAGAAATATGCTGAAAATGAGTTTTAAATATATATTGACAATGATTATTCCGGCTCTGCTGGCCCTTTCGTCAAGTGCTGCGGATCTGCCCAAAATGGCCAATGACAAGGCTGTGACAAAGGGTAAGCTTCCGAACGGAATGTCATATTATATTGTAGCCAACCCTTCTGTGAAAGGTATGGCAGATTTTGCACTGGTACAGAAAACAGGAAGAATGACTTCCGATACCATATCCGCTTTAAATCTCGCCAGGGAGACCTTGGGCAAACTGCCATATGTTGCCGGGGGGATATCTCCCCAGAAATTCTTCATTTCTAATGGCGTGAACCCGGACAGAAACGGCTTCGTCGAGGTGGGAAAGGATTATACCGTATATCGTTTCTCAAACCTTCTGCTGGCACAGAAGGAATCTCTTCTGGATTCTGCCATAGTAGTGATGATGGGTATGACTGACCGGTTGGCCCAGATGTCGGATCCTGAGTGCAGGAAATGGTATTCTGCAGCTGACAATGCCATAATCATTTCCGGGGACTTGGATTCCAAGGCTGTCGCCCAGAAGCTTAACCTGCTTTCCTATATTACTCCTGCGTCAGAATCATTGCAGAGACCAGCTTATGAGTGGGTCCCGGCAGATTCGGCACGTTTTAGTGTCTGCAGAGACTCTTCTGCTGTGTTCTCGGAAGTCCGGTTCAGTTGGGCTGCCCCGAGAGTTCCTGATAATTTCATCTGTACGATTCAGCCGTTCATACAGAAAATGTATGTCGCTCAGCTTGGAGAGATAGCTGTGATGCGTATCAGGAAGAGACTTGAGCAGGATGCAATTCCGTGTGCATCTGTTTCATACAGACATTATCCGAGCTCCGAAGGTGCCGGTGATGAGACATTTACTATAAGTCTGGTACTGGAGGACAGTCATATGAAGGACGCTTTGGCTGTTGTATCGGAGACCTTGTCTTCTCTTGAAACATCAGGGGCAGGAACTGAGGAACTGGAGATTGTCCGCAGGAGGCGGATCCGTACTTTAGGTGACAGAGTGACAGATCCGGTAAAATCGAACAGGCGTTATGTAGACCTTTGTATCAGATCCTTTCTTTATGGTGCACCGGTGGCATCTGATTCGGATATTCTGAAAGTATATACTTCACGCGCAGTGGCTCCGGATACGGAGCAGGCACTGTTCAGAGAGGTTACTGATGCTCTGCTGGATCCGGAAAAGAATCTTTCCGTTACCTGCCGTACAAAAGAAGAACTTACGGCAGATCAGGTGTCGGCCATAATTGATGAAGCATGGAGCAGAGGCAAGGAATTGCAGGCTCCGGCAGCAATAATGGTCAGCGATACGTTGTACAGTATCTCGCCATCTCCGAAAGTCAGTGTCAAGTCTCCGAAGAAGGACCCGATGTCCGGAGGTCTGGTATGGACTTTTTCAAATGGATTCAAGGTCGTTTACAGGAATATGGCCACTTCAGGTAAGATTTATTGGTCTATGGGACTGAATTCCGGTTTCGGTAATATTGAGGATCTTGAAAGGGGGGAAGGTGCGTTTGTCGGCGACCTGCTGTGGCAATACAGAATTGCCGGAATGAAGGGAGAAGATTTTCGTAAATTTCTGGAACTTAATGATATAGAGATGAGTGCGCGCGTGAGTCTGTCGGCAACGGCACTGAGTGGTACAGTGCAGAAGGAGGATGTCAGACTGTTGCTCAGGGTGCTGACAGCTGTGGCCAATGAGCGTGAACCGGATCCTGAGGCCTATGCCGCCTATATGAGAAACGAGAATATGCGTCTCAAGGCTTCTGCAGGCACTAATGAGGACCGTAAAGTTGTTATTGACAGCCTTATGTGCCCGGATTACAACTATTCTTCGATAAAGTCTTCAGGAAAACTTACGGATAATCTTGCAGAGAAGGCAGACCGTTTCTATGATGATTGTTTTTCCCGGATGAACGATGGTGTTCTGGTTGTCGTAGGTGATATAGACGAGACTGAACTGAAAAAGGAACTCCTTATGAGAGTCGGTTCGTTCCGGACACAGAAATCAGCTTTCTACCGTCCTGCCGTAAACTACCAGCCGGTTTCGGGATGGTCTACTCACATTGATGCCGGAAATGAAAACAGCGTATATCTGGCACTTTCTGTACCTATGCCTCTTACCGCAGAGAATAAGATGGCTTCTCAGATAGCTTCAAATGTACTCAGGAACAGAATATCCTCTGCTCTGGAGGATGCGGGCATGTATGTCGGTCTGCATTCGAATACCAGGACAAGCCCCCAGGAGAGATTCAATGTAATGATATACATCAAGGAGGCTTCTGAAGATGGTTTTGCTGAGCAAAGGACAGCAGATCCTCTGGAGGCCCTGAGGGCTGTCCGCTCGACTCTTCGTGATCTGGAGACAGCAGATATCTCCGATGCTGTTATCAAGGCATATAAGGAGTGGCTGAAGAACGACATTGCCTACAGGCAGAAGGATCCTCGTTACTGGACGTCAGCAATATCTATGCGTTATCTCGAAGGAAAGGATTTTACTACAGGCTATAAAGTCAAGATAGATGCTGTCACAGCTGATAAGGTAAGGCAGATTCTGGTTTCTCTGAACAACGCAAGTAAAGTTGAATATATAATAACAAGAAAATGAGACACGGTACCATCATCCAGATTGACGATTGTCTTGTGTCAGAAGAAGTTCTGACTGAATATTTTGCGTGCGACTATGAAAAGTGCAAGGGCTGTTGCTGTGTGATCGGTGACAGCGGTGCTCCGATGGAGGAATGTGAGGCGGAAGCGATAGAGAAGAATTATCATATATTCTCTCCGATCATGTCCGAGGAGGGGCGTAAGGCAGTGGCAGACAAAGGTTTCTATGAAATTGACATGGACGGGGACATGGTGACTCCGCTGGTTCCGGGCAGCGAAGAGTGTGCGTATACCCTCTTCGATGAAGATGGCAACTGCTTCTGTTCTATGGAGAGATGCTGGTTTCAGGGAAAAGGTGACTTCCGTAAGCCTATCTCATGCTGGCTTTATCCTATCCGCATAACCCCGTTGAGCAACGGAACACGTGCCTTGAACCTTCACCGCTGGCATATCTGTCAGGATGCTTTTGCCAAAGGTAAAAAAGAAAAGGTCCGCGTATATGAATTCTTACGCGAACCTATCGAACGTTATTTCGGCGAGGAGTTCTACTCGGCCTTGTCAGAGGCAGCCAAGATGCTTAATGCAGATTCGTAGTCTGCAGCATTGACTTTCAGCGAAATATCCTGCTCACTCATGTTGAGCGAAGGATATGGTGACACTGCTCCGAACACTTCGGCCTTGATGCCGCTGGATTCGAGCAGGCCTTGAGCGATGCTGGCCCTCATAGGGTCTGCAAAATTCGCAACTGTCTTCAACTCTTCCATAATCCGGATTTTTAAATGTATATAATGGCCTTACTCAGGCTGTCCGTTTCTTAAAAAACGGGTTTCAAGACCGGCAGCCAGACGTAACAGATCCTTTCTCAAGCCTTCCATGGTGAAGCCTTCGGCATTCCATCTGAAGGTCACTCTGTCCTCATACATTTTCGAGAGCTTTCCGGCAAGGGAGCGTACTCTGAATGTCATGCCTTCTGATGTGTCGCTTTCAAGCTCATACCTGCGCTCTTTCATGAACTCTGTTATCTCATCTTTGACAGAGTCTCTTGGAGCATCGGTGTCCACCTGCCTGGTAATGAATGCCAGATTCGGGTATACAGCAGCGACCAATGCAAAAAATATGGCAATCTTCCACAGATCCTCATATCCGTTTTCAAAAACAGCATTGATGTCTGCCTCAACGATCCCGACAAGTATCAGAGCGAGGATGATGGCTGTTGCAAAGAATGCAAAATAGAAGAAATACTTTATGGCTCTAATCAGATATTTCATAGCATAAAATTTGTAGTTTGCGTTTTCTGTATTCACACAAATATAGCAAAAATCTTAGATTTTCTTATCTTTGCGCCTTTAAGGACAATATATAAATCAAAAAATATAATTTTATGGAAGAGAAGAACTTGAAAAACGTGATGTATGCACTGGTGGCTGTCGCCGTCGTACTTGCCGGTACCCTTGCATACATATGGTATCAGAAGACCTCTCTTGTAAATGAGCTTACAATTGATAAAGAGAACCTTACCAGAGAGATGATAGAGCTTCAGAATGATTACGCAACGCTTTCATCTGATTATGATACAATCAATTCCCAGCTGGATTCATCACGTGAGGAGGTGTCGCAGCTGATTGAAAGAATCAAGAAGACCGAGGCTACCAACAGGAGCATGATGAGAAAGTACGAGAAGGAGCTAGGTACCCTCAGAAGTATAATGAAGACATATATCGTACAAATCGACTCACTGAATACTCTCAACAAGAGGCTGACGGCTGATGCTGCAGCTGCGCGTAGGGAAGCGGCAGAAAGCAGGAAGCATTCAGAGAAGCTCAGCAAGGAGGTTGAGGAGCTTACAGGACAGGTGGCGGCAGGATCTGTCATCAAGGCACGCGGTCTGAAGCTTGAGGCCTATAATTCTTCAGACAAGGTGACGGACAGAAGCAGCAGGGTTACATATATGATCGCTACGCTTATCCTCAGCGAGAACGACCTTGCGCCTAAGGGCCCGGTAAGAGTCTACATAAGAGTCAAGAGCCCGGATGGAATTCTTCTTGTGAACAGCAGTCAGAAGACGTTTGAAGTAAATGGCGAGCCGCTCATATGCTCTGCTTCCCGTGAGGTGGACTATCAGGGCAAGGATGTCGAACTCGGCATTTATCTTAACGAGATTCCTGAATTTGTCAAAGGTATATATACCATCGAGGCATATACCGCTCAGGGCAAGGTGGGATCAGCTGAACTGATGCTCAGATAATTCCGGTTGTGATTTACGTCCACATCCCTTTCTGCAGGAGTTTCTGCACATATTGTGATTTCTACTCGGAAATCGCCTCATCTTCGTGCAGAAGCAGAGAAAGCCTTGACACTTATATCAAGGCTCTGTGTAGAGAAGTGGAATTGCGGTCAGCAGAAATCAGGGAGAATCTGGTGACCCCGGGAGCAGTAAATACGCTGTATATAGGAGGCGGCACCCCATCGGTGCTGCCCCTTTCTGTATTCAGAGACCTGCTTGAAGCCCTGCATAATGTCGGAGTCGGAAAATCATTCAGGGAATTTACAGTGGAAGTCAACCCGGATGATATCGTTGAGAAGGGGCATAGTTATGTTGAGGGTCTGCTGGACATGGGTGTAAGCAGGATAAGTATGGGAGTCCAGTCGTTTGACGATGGCATCCTGAAGTGGATGAACCGCCGTCATGATGCAGATGCAGCTGTGAAGGCGTATCGGATTCTGGAAGAAGCCAGCATGGAAAATATAAGCATAGATCTGATCTTCGGCCTTCCGCAGTTGTCGGATACCCTTTGGCAGGAAACGTTGGAAAAGGCTCTGACAATATCTTCCAAAGGCAACCTTCCGAAACATATTTCCTCTTATCAGCTTTCTGTCGAACCCGGCAGCGCCCTCGCACAGCTTATGGAACAGGGGAAATGGGCGGAAGCGTCGGAGGAACTATGTTCAAGGCAGTACGACCGGCTTTGCGCCAGTCTGAAGACGGCCGGCTATCATCATTATGAGATATCCAACTTTGCACTTCCAGGTTATGAGGCTGTCCATAATTCCGCTTATTGGAACCATGTGCCATATGTCGGACTCGGGCCGGGGGCGCACAGCTTTGTCGTCAGGGATGATACCTATGTCCGCAGATGGAACAATCCTGACCTGAATGGATATCTTAAAGCGGTCAATAAGGGCGATATGTCCTTGGCAAGCGGCTCGGAGAACCTTTCCGAAGAACAGATCGTCATGGAGAAAATCATGCTGGGGTTGCGCACATCTTCCGGTGTAAGCAAATCTCTGCTTATGGGAGCCTGCTCTCCTCAAAATGTGCTTTCGGCTATCTCTGACGGTGATTTGGAGAGTGTGGGAAATGACGGCCTGCGTATTCCTGAAAGTCGTTTTTTTGTTTCGGATGCAATAATAATGTCTATTATCTGATAAAAGTCATGTCAATAAGTTACACATCCAGAATAGAAGCCCTTCGTGAACTTATGAAGTCAAAGGGCTGGGATGCAGTGGTGATCTGTGGTACGGATCCTCATTCAAGCGAATATCCGGCTTCACGATGGAAGCAGGTGGAATGGCTTACCGGTTTTACAGGTGAGGCCGGTGATGTCGTCATAACGGCAACAGAAGCGGGCCTATGGACAGATTCCCGATATTTCATCCAGGCTGAATCTCAATTGGCGGGTACGGGCGTCGTTCTGCATAAGACTCGCCAGCCGGACTCTGTCTACATTCCTCAGTGGCTATCGGAAAAAGGTCTGAGAACGATTGCTGTTGATGGTCTGTGCTTGTCAGTGGATTTTGCCGAGGCTATAGAAACTGCCTCTGCCGGCTCTGAACTTGTTGAAGTCCCGGATATCCTGTCTGCGATCTGGACAGATCGTCCGGATATTCCGGTCACTCCGATAGTGACTCTGGATGTTGAATGCTTCGGTGGAGAGCAACGTCAGGATAAGATCGCCTGGCTCCGTGGATGGATGCTTCAGCATGAATGCTCCCATATGCTCCTGTCTTCATTGGATGAGATTGCGTGGATGTTGAATGTCCGTGGCAATGATATAGAATATAATCCTTTGGTAATCTCGTATCTCCTTGTAAGTCAGGAAGAAGTGCGATGGTTTGTCAGGAAGGAGGTCGAGCATCCGGACCCTGATACGGAGGATAGCTTTGCCGAGTTGGAAGCAGATGACATCATTATTGATGATTATACTGCTCTGGAGGATGCTCTTTCTGTAATCTCTGAAGATCCGGAAACCAGACTGTTTATAGACCCGTCTACGCTGAATCATCATATATCTTCGCATATTTCAAATATTTTCGAGCGGGAATCTGTAATCAACGGCAGATCTCCTGTAATTCTTAGAAAGTCAGTCAGGACAGAAAGCGAAATAAAGAATCTCCGTCAGACATATATTGAAGACGGAGTGGCTATGGAGTGCTTCCTCTATTGGCTTGACAAGGAGGTTTCAAGCGGGCGTGAAGTCACTGAATGGGAGGCTTCAGAACGGCTGACGGCTTTCAGAGAGCAGATTCCGGGCTATAGGGGAAACAGTTTCGAGAATATCTCTGCTTACGGCCCGAATGCCGCATTGCCACATTATTCCACTCCTCGTGAAGGTTCTGCCGTAATCAGACCCAAGGGCCTGTATCTGGTGGATTCGGGAGGGCAATACCTCACGGGAACGACGGACATTACCAGGACAGTTCCTATGGGAGAATGCTCCGATCTGGAGAAGGAAGACTATACGCTAGTGCTCAAGGGAATGATAGACCTCTCGATGGCTGTATTCCCTAAAGGAACTGCCGGATGTCAGATCGATGCCATGGCACGTATGCCTTTATGGCGTGCACGTAGGAATTTCGGTCATGGAACAGGTCATGGCATAGGCTATTGGCTTTGTGTTCACGAGGGACCTCAGGATATCAGGCAGAATTTCAATGCTCAGCCTCTTCTTCCGGGAATGGTGACCTCGAACGAGCCCGGACTCTATCGTGAGGGTTGTCACGGAATCAGACATGAGAATATTGTCTTATGCCGCGAGGCCGGAACTTCGGAATTCGGCGACTGGCTCTCTTTCGAGACCCTCACCTGCTGTCATATCGACACCTCGGCAGTAATACCTGAACTCCTTGGTAAAGATGCTCTGGAATGGCTGGATGAATATAACAGCCGGGTGTATGAAACCTTGAGCCCGCTTCTTCCACAGGAGGTCGCAGAATGGCTGGCCATACGGATAAGTTAAAAATAGGATTATAATATACTATTTTCTTTGCTTAAATCGTTTTTTTGCTAAATTTGCATACGAAAAGACGAAGCTTTTCTTATTTACATATATTGAAAACGATAGTTTTCTTATTGCTAAACTCTAAAATCGCCAAATTTTATGTTCGCAGCAATGAGGAAACCCACACCGTTAGGTGTGGGCATTTCTTTGCGAATAAGGGTGTTTGGCGATACCTAAGAGTTTAAAGAAATGCCTACGCCTTTTTTATTATTCATATATGTAAATATTAAAAACTTCTTGTATGAGATGTGATAATTGCGGATGGAGCAATCCTGAAGGCTTGACCAAGTGTCAAAAATGTAATCAAGAACTTATTCCTGCTCCTGTATCATCTTCTTCAGCACCAGCAAATCAAGGCGCTTTCAATCAGACAATCATTGATCAGACCAAGGTACATTCTGTATCACAGGATCAGCAGGCTGTAGCTTGTCCTCGTTGTGGGTATCCATTGTCATCATCGAATACATTCTGTCCGAATTGCGGAACCCAGGTAAGTGTAGAAAAGCCATCCGAGCATGTTGAGTATGCTAAGACGGTAAGGATTCTTCCGGAAGAATTTCTCGAGACGGAATCTCCTGAAATTGTTGAGGAACATCTTAAAAAGACAGTTAGGGAAATACCTGCAGACCTTATGAATGCTACACAAAATTCCCAGACAGTCAGGGTGCTTCCAGAGGAAATGCTATGCGATGAAGAGGATGCTCAGCCGAAAGAGCCATCTTTCAGACTGATCCCAATGGATAATTTCGATGGAGCTACGCCTCTTGCTAAAAAGTTCGAGGGTGCCGATACTATAATTAATGGAGAAGCACTCGTTTCTGAGGGATCCTATGTGCCAGAAGGACTGGAAGTCGAGTTTACATATGCAGATGATATGTGGACGTTAACAGATAAGACGGTTGAAAAAGCCGTGTATGTTTCGGCGGCCAACGGAGTAAATGTGAAGTCGGGCGATATCATAGTTATAGGCAATCGTAGATATATATTCGAGTAATGCAGGGATACATACCGAACATTGTTCCGGAAAGGCACATCTGTAAGGTTGGCGAGATTATAAACTCTCGCTATACAATCGTGTCCCTTCTGGGTGAGGGATCGTTTGGTCATGTATTCATGGTAAAGGATTTTTCTGGCAGGGAGTTCGCTCTTAAGCTTCTGCATTTATGGGATGTCCCTTCAGACATACGTCAGCCGTTAATTGACCGATTCGAAATGGAGTATAGGACTGGGCGTATAGTCAGCGACTATCTTGTTCACTCTGTGGATATCGGCTATCTTGCTGGTAATCCATATATAGTAATGGAATATTGTAGCGGGGGAGATCTCAGTTCAAGGTTAGGTGATGGGGGCGTTCAAACTTTAAGGTATGCCCGCGATATCCTTCGTGGTTTGAATGATCTTCATATAAACGGAAAAGTACATCGTGATCTGAAACCGGAAAATGTGCTTATAAAATCCGATGGTATTGCGGCTTTGACGGATTTCGGCATCTCTGGTGACCGAAATAAAAGAATGACCGAAAGAAATATTTTCGGAAGACCATATCAGGTGTTCGGTACATATGCGTATATGCCACCAGAACAGGTTAATAGAGCGAGAGGTGGCAGTACAGTACTCCCGACGACGGATGTCTTTTCTTTTGGAGTACTCTTATATCAGATGATAACAGGAAAACTACCGTTTGGTAAACTGGAGAGCCAAAATGACCTTGTGTGGTATCAGAAGAAAGGAAAGGCAGGAGACTGGGATAAAATAACCTTATACAATACTCCTAATGGAAAATGTTGGGAACCTGTGATTGAAGGATGTCTTCAGCCAGATTATAAGAATCGCTTGCAGAATGCTGCTGCAGTAATGGAACTTTTGCCGGATTTCGGTCTGGTAAATAATCAATCTCCAAATACTCTAAAGACGGTAAATGTTTCCAATGAAGGCGATGTGGCTTCAATCAGAGGTTGCAGAATCATGATTCTGCAGGGATTGGAATATGGAAAGATCTACGATCTGAGTGCTATGGTAAAGCAAAACAAACGTTTTCTTCTGACACTTGGTAGAGGCGAAGATAATTCGATACAACTTATGGATTATCAATCTTTCTATACGTCGAGGTACCATTGCACGATTGAAATCGGACAAGACTTGCGTTCTGCCACAATAAGAGATGGACAATGGGATGTGGAGTCACGTTGTTGGAGGTCTTCTTCGAATGGAACATACGTCAATTCGACAGAAGTTTCATCAGTTGGACAGCAATTGAGAGAGGGTGATATTATAACAATCGGTGAAATAACCATAAGATTTGAATCCTATTAACAACTTAATATTAAACGCTATGGACACAAATTACAAAAGAACAGTTGCCGGCTCAGTAGGAGCAGGTCTGGGTGCCATCTTTAATGCGACAGGACGTACTTACTATATTCTGGAGCATAAGACGAACTCAAAGTATCATCATGCAGGTGAATCTCAGAAGATCATCGTAGATCAAATCGAGCTTGGACGTGATTCAAGTTGTCAGGTAAGATTTGATGAGGCATTTGAGACAGTAAGTAGAAGGCATGCTGCTATTGTTCGCGATGGTTCTAACTGGAAACTTATTCCACTTTCCAACACGAATGCTACTCTCGTAAACGGTCAGCCGATTTCAAACGAAAGGATCCTAAATTCCGGTGATGAAATCAGACTTTCCAGCCAGGGACCTGTTATGGGATTCATCATGCCACAGGGACAGCAGAGTCTTGTAAAGAGTATAGGTCTTACGGAGAGAATGAACCTTTTCCGCAAACAGGCACTTCGCCCATATAAGACTGCTATCTGGATACTTTTCATTGTCCTTATACTTGCAGTAGGCGGTCTGGTAGGATGGAATGTATGGCAGTCAAAGAATTATGAAGCGCAGCTTGCTGATATGCAGTTCGAGCAGCAGATGATTTCTGATGAAATGGCAGCAAAGGAGGCTGAAATATCAGCTCTTACGTCAAAGCTTAACAATGCAGAGACAAGAGCCAGAATGACAGCATCTGATGTTCGTAAGGCAAATGAGGCGATCCAGCAGTATGAGGCAGAAAAGGCAGAACTCGCAAAGAAGCAGCAGGAGATTGAAGCTTCAATCAATGAGTTGAATAAGAAAGTGGAAGAAGAACCTGTAGCTCCTGTGGTTGAAGAAAAGAACCAGCTTGAAAAAGTTGCCGAGACAGAAACTCCGGTAGCGCAGGCTGCAGATATTCAGGATTGCTACAATTCTGTTTATTATGTCAAGATGGATGAAGTTACTGTCTTTGATAAGGATAATAAGGAACTTGTAAGGTTCACTACAGATTATCTAATTGGTGGAACAGGATTCATTCTTGATAACGGTCGCTTCATAACTGCACGTAGAGTTGTAGAGCCTTGGTTCTATTATAGTGGCAGCAAGGTGCTTGGTAAAGACCGTCGTGGTGTTTCTTGGACATTCAAGGATATCCAGGCAGCTTTGTCAAGAGAAGGTTATAAGGTTGTTGCCAATTATACTGCGTATGCTCCAAATGGTATGAACTTCAAGTTCAAGAATACTGATGTAAGAGGAGATCGCGGATTTGAAAGCACAGACAGCTATTATGTTCTGGAGGCTTATAAGCTTAATGCATCATTATACAGATTGTTCCGTACCCAGGAGATAAAGCTCAAGAGCTATGACAAGACTACCAAGGCAGACTGGGTTTCAATGGCTAAGGCTGATCAGCTTCAGAAAGGCAATGGTCTTCCATTTGACGCATCATACTCAGTTTCTCCAGTCAGCGGTACTGAGGTTGTAATCCTTGGTTATCCTCTTGGAGCAGGTATGAAGAATTCAGAGTCAGTTAACCCTGACAAGAGAATAAACAATGTCAATGTTACCGGCCTTAATGATAAAGGTGTAATCGAACTTTCTAGCCGCAGGTATCAGGAAGGAAATGATGGAGCTCCTGTTCTTATCAACAAGGATGGCAAATGGGTTGTAATCGGAATCCTCAGCCATACAGATAGCTCTGATAGAGATGTGGTAGTTCCTATCAGTTATACAAAATAAATCCATTTAATGCTAGGATATGGTACGGGGTACCTGTGCCATATCCGGCATTCTTATTATAAGAAAACATAAAATGTCAGAAATGTTATTTAAGTTGACGGCCAGTACCAATGTGGGATGCGTCAGGACAAACAATGAAGACAACTTTATTGTAAATGAGAATCTGAGCAGTGGGAATTGGTTTGTCCCAAGCGATCTTTCCAAGACTATCTCTTTGGGAGAGAGTGGAGCAATACTAGTCGTCGCTGATGGAATGGGAGGGATGAATGCAGGAGAAGTTGCTTCTGCTATTGCCATTGACACGATAAAGTCTGTTTTTTCTTTGGATGATTATTCAAAGATAATAGTATCAGATAAAAAAATCGAAGCATTTCTGAAGGATGCTATCATTGATGCGGACACGAAAATCAAAGCGAAAGTAAAGGAAGATGATTCTACGTCCGGCATGGGAACGACGATAGTTATCGCCTGGATTTTAAAAGATGTAGCTCATATCGCTTGGTGCGGTGATAGCAGAGCTTATCTTTTCAATCCTAGTTCAGGCCTGGTCCGATTGTCAAAGGACCATTCATATGTTCAGGAGTTGGTAGATGCAGGAAAACTTGATCCGGAACTTGCATTCGATCATCCTAACAGTAATATCATTACAAGAAGTCTTGGCGATTCTCCGGCTAAGGCTCGTCCGGATTATGTCTCTAGGGTACTTACAGAAGGAGACAGCATTTTACTTTGCAGTGATGGACTTTGCGGCTTGTGCAGGGATGAGGAAATAGCCCAGATAATGATTGATGCAGAGGATATAGAAAACTGTAAGAACAATCTTATCAAGGCAGCGCTTGAGGCAGGTGGATATGATAACGTCACTGTGGCATTGTTTGAGGTAGACTCGCTTGATAGTGAAGAGGTTGTGGTGACGGATACAACTAATGACCTAAAGACGGTCAAAAATCGGAAACGTCGTAGCCGCCGTCTGACATCATTGATTGTAATACTCGTGCTGGCAGCATTAGTGGGAGGACTTTATTATACCGGTAATTTAAAGCCGGTTCTAAGATATGTCAAGGATAAATTAGAGTATCTCCTTGATGAATCTCCTAAGTCTCAGAATTCTTCTGAGATAGGTATGTTAAATATGGAAAATGCTAAGGATACATCGGATGTTGCGCCGGTGGATTCAATAAATATATAATAGAGATATGCAATATTCGATAGGACAATTATTGGACGGGAGATATTCCTTGACCAGGTTCATCGGAAGTGGCAGTTTCGGTGAAGTATGGGTTGCGGTAGATCGTGCGACAGATCTCGAAGTGGCAATCAAGATATATTTGTCGATGGATCCTAAGGGACTTGCTGACTTTAAGAAAGAGTTTCAGGTGTCTTTTGATCTGAACCATACTCATCTGTTGCATGCCAATTATTTAGGTACTGCATCTGAGGATAACAGACCTTATCTTGTCATGCCTCTCTGTCCGGAGGGCTCTGCAAGCCGGTATATCGGAAAGGCGGATGAGTTCATTCTATGGAAATTCATAAAGGACGTAGCAGCTGGTCTTGCATATCTGCATGAGCAGCATCCGCCGCTTATACATCAGGATATCAAGCCGGATAATATCCTTATTTCAAAGAATGGAGATTTTCTCATTACAGACTTTGGTATCAGTAAGCAATTGAGAAATACTCTAAAGAAGAGTGCTGGCCATCTCAGTTCCGCAGGATCGGTATCTTATATGGGACCGGAAAGATTCAGTAAACAGAGTATGCCGATCAAGGCTAGTGACATATGGTCATTAGGTGCGACCTTGTATGAGTTGGCTACAGGAGATCTTCCGTTTTGTGGAATGGGAGGTAGTATGCAGAAGAAGGGTGCCGATATACCTGAACTTCCTGACACCTTCTCGGATACATTGAACCTTGTTGTCATGTCTTGTATGGCAAAGGAAACATGGGAACGTCCGACTGCCAGACAACTCGAAGATTTTGCCTCAAAACAATTGATGGGAGATTCTCCAAAGATAACATGGACATTGCCGACTTCGGCAAGTACCTCCAATCTTGTCCCTGTACAGCAGACAGTTTCTGTGCAGAGTGTTGAGTTAAGACAGAAACCGGTTGTAAATTCTAAACTTAAAAAAACGGTAGCCGTAGGATCTGCTCCCGTCATTGATCAATCACCGCAACAACCTCAGGTATTACCGGAAATAAAGGAATCGAAGCCTATTCCTGTGATTTTCTGGCTGTTGTCCGCTATAGCTGGATTGACAACAGGTTTTTTGTTGAACATCTTCATTTAATGGTATGAAGCATCTGATAACATTATGTGCTCTTGTTTCGATGTGTCTGATGTCTTTTACTACTGTTGCGCAGACATTGACAAATAAGGAACGCAGACATATTAATACTAAAGCGCTGTCTGTCATAGAGGATTATGAGCGCTATGCAACCTTATATGATGAGGATGCAGAATATGCTTTTATAAACCTTTTTGATAATGAGCACACAATGGTTGTCTGTGATATTCTGGGGTTTGCCGGATATCTTGAAAAGATACCGTTAAGCGAATATGTCGATGCTTTGAGAAGAGATGCGGCAACGGTGACGATGGAAGTAAAGAATGTGCGTAAAGGAGAAATGACCTATGATGGTGAAGAGTGGGTGATTCCCATAATCTTCCAAAAAAGCATATCATACATAGACAAGAATGATTATGTGTTTTCTACTGATGCGTTTTATGGAAAGGACTTAGAGATGCAGATGACTATTCACTACAATCCGGAGAGTGACATATGTCGTATTATCTCTCTGAGTGGCAGTATTGATTCAGATATTGCCTTTCCTGAGGGACGTTTTGTGATGCTCAATAAGGCAGATGTAAATAATGTGCCGGAAAAGTATCAGAAATATATTCCGGAACTGGAGGTGAACGGAGCCGTAATATCTTATAATCAATTCGATCAGGCTATTCTTCCTTCCGGGGAGCCATCAGTTAAGGATATAGATGTGCTTGTTTTTCAAGATACACTGCTAAAGGGCCCTAATTATGATGTAATGAAGTTTGATTTCAAACAAAGAAAGACAAGGCTGAAATTGCATTATGGAATTGCACCATTCGAGGCATATAAACTGTTGGAAAATAATAATATGGGCGATAGCTCGAAAGCTATGGAGGCAGGTGTTGATATTGGTTTCACCTGGCGTGCAGGAAAGACGGGAAAGATGGGCTTCTTCTTGGGTGCAGGTCTGTCAATGAGTGAGTTGTCCTTGAGTTTGACAACCCCACCCCCCTTGAGCTATAATTATAAGACATCTGTGCAAGACAAATCTTCCGGATTGTTCAAAGATCTTAAATTAACTTATGATTTAAGGTCAGCATCAGAGGCATTGAAATTTATGGATTTATATGTTCCTCTTTATTTTGAGATAGAGCATAAGGTTGGAAAGCATCTTTTGATTTCATGGAACTTAGGAGTAAAAGGATATTATAACTTTTCTGCAAAGCTGCAGCCTTATATGGTTGATGGCACCTTAAAAATAGAGGATAATGTGACATCTGAGGTCTCTAACAAGCCGATAGAAGGGCCATTTACGAAGTATATTTCTCCATCCTCATATAATAAGAGAATGTTTGATGTAAGTCTTATCGGTAATATCGGTTTTGATATAAATCTTCTGAAACGGAAGGTATATCTAAGTGTGAAAGGCGGATATGAATATGGTTTATTGCCTTCTTATATCGGTAATGGTAATAAGTATTTTGTTTATGAACATATTTTCCCTGTCGTATATGATCCGATTGAGGAAATGATTGTACCGACACATTCTCTGATTAGCAATATTTCACTTCGTCGTCAGGCTATCTGGCTTGAGACAGGACTCAAATTTAAGATATGATTATGAGAAAAGGTTTACAGATTACCATGATGGTATTATTATATGTCGCATTTGCTGTTTGTGGATTCTTCCTGCAGGATGTTCTTATGGATGTTCTGAATCATAGCAGTACGACAGAGATCAGTGATATGTCTGATACTTCGGGCGTACAGGAAATCAGTCCGGTACCTGTAATCGACAAGATATCATCTCCGGTTCGGGATGCTTCCGGAAAATATGGTTTTGAGGTCTTCGCAGCGGTAGCGACTGGAGACCAGATGATTTTCGTAGTCTATTCTGATCAGGAGTGCATCAATGAGGTCGCTAAGGAACTGCTTGGAAAATTCGAGTCGATACCTGCAAAAACCGATGGAAAATATTTTGTGAGGGTTCAAAATGCTACCACTAAAGATTATTCAGAGATTGTGGCAGTAAATGGTCTGGTGCCGTTGATCATGTACGAAAAAATATCGGCATTGGAGATTGAAAGAATTTGTAATTCAGGAGATTACGGAACAGCTCCAGTGAAATTCAACCATCGTATAGCACCAGGATGTCAGATTATCCCTCAAGGAATGAATGCAGAAGAAAGAAACGTCTCTACTGTTGCTGATGTATGCCAGAAGGTAATGATGGGAATATGGGAATCCATATCTGTCGTGAACATAGAATATGACTCCCAGAACAGAATGAAGAAACTTGTCATCAGGATTAACTATTAATGTTATGAAGAGACTGATACTTATATTCATTTTGGGGATAGTTGCGCTCACAGGATTTGCTCAAAGACAATCTTTTGAGTTCTATTATATCGCGCATGATAGGACCACGCCAGTCGGTAATCTGTGCAGACGTCTTGAAGAGATTTACGATATGGCTCGCAGTTATGATGACTTGGCGACAGTCTTTTATTTTCCAAATTATGATAAACCCAAAATAGTCAAGATTAATCTGCCGGGAGATAATCGTAGTGAATTCGAAGAAATCATAAGTGAATTACGTATCAAGGACTCTCATGAGATATATGCCGATCTGGATTATGAGAATATTCTGAATATCGTTAACGAGCACGATTTTATAGACGAATCTGGCTCACGGACCTACACTTCTGTGCTGTTCTGTTGGTATGTCAATCCTGATTTCTGGAGATTTGGATATAATGAGAAACTTATTGCCTCAATTTATTTCAGTCTGGAGTTAAATAAATATTTGGATTATGTCGCGATGCAGATCTGGCATGCTGATGATGACGGACTTGAGGTTGACAAGGAACTGCCTTTCGGTCATAAGAATCTGTGTCCGGAAGTAAAATTCATATTACAGCAATATTAGACGAATAAAAAAAGAATATATGAAAAGGAATGTGTTATTGATTCTTATTATGTTATTTTGGGGCATTGTGGCATATGCGCAGCCATCATTGCCGAGTAAAAATGAAGTGGTTTATCCTGAGATATTGCAATCGTCAGTAGTCTTGTCGGAGAGAAATGCCGATGCTTTGGTCAATTCTTCTGATTTCGGGCAGGCAGGTTCAGGTAATAATCCGAAATTCTGGGTTGTTTACAGTGATAGGGAAGATAATACGACTTATACAGAACCTGGTGGGTCTAAGAAGTTTTCTTCTTTAGGCTTCAATGAGCAACTTAGAATCGCTCAGATCAAGGATGGATATGCATTGGTTTATAATGAACCCCAAGCTGGTATAGAGTACCCCAAGATTTCACAATATGCAGAGTGTAAGGGATGGGTATCAATGAAGAATCTGCTACTCTGGCATTCATGCCCTGCTGATGATGCCGGAATTTATAGAAAGGCCCTTCTTTGCGTAAATATTGATGAGGATTCTGGAACAGATCTAGGAAAGATTTATTACAACCCTCAAAATAAATATCATTTTTCCCGTCTGAAGACAGATATGAAGTTCTACTTCATCATGAAGCGTGAGGGCGATCTGGTCCTTCTTGCAAATACCCATACGATGGATGGAACATCTGATAAAGTTTTGTATGGATGGGTTGCCTCGCAGTCGTATGTCCCATGGAACCAGAGATCCTGCCTTGAGCCAACTTGGGATCATGAGGATGTAGAGTATTTTGCGTCAAAGGAAGGACATGCGAAGATAAGAATCTGTTCAAATAAAGATCTGGACCGTGTTGTAACAACTATTCCATTCAGACTTAAGGAATCAGAAAAGTTTGACAAGCATCTTTACAGAATGAATCCTGACGATCTCAGGTATCCTATACTTGATGATGGAACAGATGAATTGTACAATTGTTCTTCTTTTGGTACTCCTGGCGGTGAGTCACCGATGGAGCTTGTTTCAAACAATACGAACGAAGAGACACCTTTAGGTTTTTCTGAGCAGGTGCTCAACGAAATGCTGAATATCAACATTGGTATTGTTATAGATGGAACATCTTCAATGGAATCTTATTATCCTGCCGTAAAGCAGGCTATAAAGGAAGGAAGAAAATTTTTCGGTAATAAAGACAAGGTCAAGTTTGGAGTTGTTATTTATAGGGATTACGGTGATGGAGAATATGTTACGGAATACTTACCTCTGACAAATCCAGACAATCCTCGTCTTGATCAGTTCTTGGATTCCGGAGGACGCTATGGCATCAGAAGTGCTGGAGGTGACAGGACTCTGGAAGAGGCGATGTATCAAGGAATAAATGTGGCCCTTGATAAACTGGGATTTAAACCAAGTCATAGCAACCTTGTTCTGGTTGTTGGAGATTGTGGTAATGACCGTTCTTATACGGAAATTTCACAGGAATCTTTGGTTAATAAGATTGTTGACAAGAATGTCCATGTAATGGGTTTCCAGGTACGCAACGGAGCAGAAGATGCGTATGGCCTGTTCAACGCACAGCTCCAGCAGATAATGAAGCAGAGTCTTGAAAGAAAGTATCAGAAACTGATCAAAACAATGAACGTCAGGTTCGTGGAAACGAAAGATGGATATAAACTGGATAATGATAAAAAGAGTAACATCTATATCGGATACCATTACTTCCCTCTTTCCGGTCAGCAGATGCTTGTATCAAAACTTTCTTCATTGATGTTGGATGCAATAAGATATTGTTCTGATTCTGTTGAATATCAGAAGGGCTTGGTTCATGATTGGCAAAGCCGGTCTTTCGAGCCTACACCGGATATTGACGGACCAGACATTGACGAGCAGTATCTGATCGAAAAGCTCGGTAAAGAGCGCTATGAACAGGTCAAGAAGGCGAATTCTCTCATTACCTTCAAAGGATATACTCAGAAAGTGCATAAGTCGGGTCGCTCTTTATTCAAGCCGGTAGTCTTCATTTCTTCAGATGAATTGAATGCGCTTATAGAGCGTCTGGCGCCGGTTAATAATGCTGCCGTTGTCCAGACAAATGACAGAGAACCATACGTCAGGGCACTCAAGGCCTTAATTCAGTCTATGGTGCCGGATATTACTGATGAGAGGATGAATTCAATGGGTTATAATGAAGTAATGGCGACAGTAGCAGGCCTTAATGAGGCAGCCTCAGCTCTGAAAGGACCTTCAGTTTTGGAGATAGCCAATCCGCAAGCCGTTTCTCATACTGAATATGCCAGCATCGTAAGTGACTTCAGAAGAAAATTCCAGAAACTTACCCGACTCAAGACTGAAAAGTACAAATATACGAGAATATTCAATGGCATCAAGTATTACTGGTTGCCGGTAGAAGACCTTCCGTAATGTCCATATAAGTTGACTGATGAATAAATTGTTTGAAATAGATAATCTAAGATGTTCCTATGACAGGAATTATAAAGAAGGTGTCTCCAAGGTTGTTCTTGAAATACGGCATCTGGATATTCCTGTCGGCAAGAAAGTCTTTATTGTCGGTGAGTCTGGTATAGGTAAAAGTACTATTCTTGAGGTCTTGGGACTTATGAATAATACCATAGTGCCTCAAGATGATGCCAGATTCGTATTCTATGATGACAACAGAGAGGAAATAGATCTAATCAAGCTATGGAGTGAAGGAACTGATGATGATCTTTCTGAGTTCAGATTGAGGCATTTCAACTTCATTTTCCAGAGTACGAACCTTATGCGTAATTTCACTGCTTATGAGAATATAGCCTTGACGCGTATGCTACAGGGGTATTCTCGTAAAGATTCTTTCAGAAAAGCAGCAGAGGTATTGACAGACTTGGGCTTAGGACATATTTCCGAAGACAGGATGGCTCAGGAATTGTCGGGAGGGCAGCAGCAGAGACTGGCATTCGCTCGTGCGATATTGCCTGATTTCACTGTTTTATTCGGAGATGAGCCGACGGGAAATCTGGATAGTGACAATGCTGTGAAGGCTATGGAATTGTTGTCACAGAAACTGAACGATCTGAGAGGGAGCTCGGCTATCATAGTTTCACATGACATGCATCTGTCAGTCAGGTTTGCTGATATAATAATCAAGATAAGAAAAGAAAGCCGTACTGAAAAAAATGTCGAGGATGAAGTGCCCTTTTATGGTATTATAGACGGTTCAAGTGTTTTTACTCCTTCTGAAGATAGAAAGACGTGGACAAATGGTGTTGAGGAGTACGGCACCAAGGATTTTGAACTTTATCTTAAGAAAGTCTGATCATCGATGAAGATAATAGATTTAATAAAGAGCGATTATTTCCTTCTGTTTGTTAAAAGAGAGGGGAAAGTGGTGCTGGGAAAGAGCTATTCAAATCTATGGCTTCTTACAGCCGTTCTTTCTGCAACTTTCCTTGCCATAGCATTCAGTAATGCCAGTCTTGACTATCTGTCATATAAGATGGATGATCCGTTCATCAATTGGGTCGATATCAAGAATGAGTATGGTGAAGGAGACTTCTATGGACTTGAATATGCACTTGACCTGGATGAGAATAAAGAAAGGTATCACTACTATGACTATCAGGCTGATCACTCCTATACCTATATGTTTTTCGGCCAGGAGGAACATAATATTCAATATCTTAAATGTCGTTTCTTTCAGAACCTGAACACTTCTTTGGTTGAGGCAATCCTCAGCAAGGATAATGTTGTGAAGAACTGGAAGGTAGATAACATTTCTGATGTCAATCCCAATACGATAGGTGTTATCATTACAGAGGAAGTAATGAAGAAAATGGGATATGATTCTGCCCCGTCTTTCATAGATTACATGAGTTATGCTCCAGGGGCGGATGCTTTGGGGTTTGATCTGCTTGAAGATGAGTTTGCAAGACTACCTGTGCCTGTTCTGGCAGTAGTCAAGAGGTTGCCAGGAAATGTTGATATGATATCTACTTCATATTTCTATCAGCAGGCGTGTAATGACAACACATATCCATTCAATATGTGTAATCCGGATTATGCCGGAAACCTTACTTATTTCATACCGGCAGATCTGAAAATGGATAGATTCCGTAAAATTGTTGAAGATGTCGGAGTGCAATATACTGAGTCTGAACTTGAGATTGACGAATATAGTTTCTATTCTCCCGAACTTATTCCATTTAGAGATGGACAGTTTGTAATAGTCAACTGCTTTGACGATTATCTCGATTACGAAGAATTGAAATCCATTAATGAAAAGATATTGGATGAATTGGCGGACGATGGCTTATATCGTGTATATTCATATGCTTTCAGCGATTATCCACTTACTCAGAAGGCTTTTCTTTCTGTCCATTTTGAAGATCTTGATATGATACGTGACTTTGAAAGTTATGTCAGAGATACGTTCAAAGTTAGGATAGAGATGTCTCAGATCAATGCAAAAGAGAACTTTAATGCCGTGAGTGCAATGGGCAACATCCTTTCTTGGGTAATAATTGTTTTTGCCATCGTATGTATCGTCCTGTTCATTGTCAATCTTCTACAGTCATATTTCCAGAAGGTCAAAAGGAATCTCGGTACATTCAAGGCGTTCGGCATAAGCGACAAAGCCTTGATAAGCGTTTATGTGATTATCTTGGCCGCTATAATGTTGGTAGCTATAATTGTCTCTATTACAGTGACTTGGTTGGCGGAGGGGTGCTTGCATCTTTGTGGAGTTCTCAAGGATGGTGTCTTTGACTATCTGTCTCTATGGAGTATAAAGACCGGTTGTTCTATAATCATTATAATATTTGCATCAACCTACACGGTATATTTTGTAATGAGCAGACTATTGAAGTCTACGCCAGGTGATTTGATATATGATAGATAGTATATTTATGAAATATTTGAGAAAGTTTGGAGCTGTCACTATATCACTATTGTATGTGTTGTGTGCCTGTTCTGATGATTTTATGCAGGATTCTATAACTGATGCTGTCCTACCTATGTCTGACATTACTGTTGATCCCTTGGGAGACCGGCTCCAGGTTGCATATACATCAGGAACAAAGTGGCAATGTGTTGTTGGCCCAGATTCCTGGGTAAGTTTCAGTGATAACTCAGATGCCATGTCGGGAGATCCCGGTACAACAATAATCACATTAGAAATTAAGCCTAATTTAACAGAACATGATAGAGAGCTGACCTTGAAATTCATCAAATGTGATAAGTATGGGAAAATGCTTGCAACTGATTCTGATGGCGGGTCATTTAAAATTTCTCAGAACTATGCCTATTTGAATCTGGAAGGTGATGTTTTCATGAAGGACCAGGAATGGCAGGTGGTTATGGGCTGGCATAAGGAAGAGATGCCGAAGCAAATATCGGTTAAATCCAACATAAAGTGGATTCCTCGCTTTGCCGGCAACGGCGAAAAGATAACAGTCTCTGATATTGAACATAAACTAGATGGAGACCATATGCTTAATGTTGAATTCAAGGACAACAATTTAAGCCTGAATCCATATCTTGCAACCGTTACATTGACTCCGTATAAAGAGAAGGTTAATGGCGATGTTGAAACTCTTCCAACAGAAGTTGTCGAAGCATTGGAAAAGAAAATAGCAATCATCCATGAAAATCTGGTGTTTCTTGTTGAGGGGAAAGCAGAAGATTATACTCTTCCTGCATTCAGTGAATTGGGACAGGAATGGATGGTTGATTCACAGATGCAGACGTTGACAATAAAATCAGAAGAAGAGTGGGAATTAGAAGTATATCCGGATTGGGTGAACTGTTCACAAGACCCAACGGGAAATGAGACAGTTGGAGAAAAGGAACTTGCGGTTACGTTATTGAGCTTAAATGTTCATGAAGCTAATCCTGATTCTACTGATAGGAATGGTCTGGTAGTATTGCAATCTGTCAGAGATAATAGGGCAAAGAGAATAATCAATGTTAAGCAGAGCGGGTATAAGTTGGAAGGTCGTCTATATCGTGATGATTATGAAGTCAAATATATGCCGGTTGATACCAGTGGCACGGCTCAACTTAAGATCGAAACAAACGGACCATGGAAGATTATAGCATGGCCGGAATGGATGTCAATTCCAGAAGACGGTCTGTCCGGTACAGGAAATGCTGAGATATCTGTAACAAGTACTGTCTGGAATCTTAGTCAGGATGAGTTGCCGGGTAATATATTGATTGTTCCTGAAAACTCAAACGGTGCCCGTCCTAATAATCTTGAAAGGATTGTTGATGTCAGAAAAGCCCCATTCATATTCAGAATGGGTGAGAATGTGGTAAACAATAAGAAGGTCAAGGATATCTTGTCTCAGCTACCGATGAAGAACACAAGCACCTACAAGCTATATGTTGAGACTTCGGGACCATGGGATCTTCTGCCAATAGAATATGTCGCACCGGAAAACGGGACTTCAGATTGGTTTGAGGTTTCGGAAACAAGCGGAGAAGAGAGTAAGTATATAGATGTAAGGGCGCTTAGTGTGAATCCTGATAAGGATAATGACAGGACGGCCAAAATGACATTTGTCAGTCGTCTACATCAGCAGATGGGGCAGTCTCTTTCTATAGATGTTCCCGTTACTCAAGAAAAACTTATCTTTGAGATAGGGGAGTCAAGCCTTAGAGTACCGGCTTATAAGAAGAATGGTATTCAGAAACAGCTGGAATTCAAATGTTCATATGACTGGACACTTACTGCTCCTGATTGGATTTATGTAACATCTGACCCTCAAGGTCTGAATCCAATGTATTCTGGTGATGGTCTGGATTATCCGACACTATATATGAATATAGAGACGAATACGTCCAAAAATGAAAATCCAGGAAGAATAGCAATAACTAATCACTACGATAACGAAGTAAAATATATTGATGTTACTCAAGATGGGTTTGTCTTTGATGTAAATATGCCGTCTGTTCCGTCCTTGTTGAGTTATAAGAACGCAGGAACTTATACTATAGGTGTCACGACGACAGATGAGGCGGAATGGGAGGTTATACCTGAAGAGGAATATGATTGGATAGAGAAGACGAAGGATGCAAGCTCTCTGGTTCTGACCGTATTGGATAATAGAACTCAAAAAGAGCGCACGGGTAAGTTTGCCATAAAGAGTAATGTGAGTGGTGAAACAAAGCCTCTGACGTTAAAGCAGGAGAATTATTTGTTCAATGTACCCGACAAGACTTTCAGCAACTTCGATGAACTGGCGTCAAATTCTCAAACTCAGTGTTTCAATGTTGAATGTAAGGATTCATGGGAAATAATCAACAGCCACGACTGGCTTTTAGTAGAACCGAAATCAGAAAGTGGAAACCAGGAGGTGTCTGTAAAAGTTATTAAGAATAATTTGGGAGATTCTGAGCGTTCGGCAACGATCACGGTAAAAGACCATTTTGGGGGCTATTCCAAGAATCTGACATTTAAACAAAATGGCTATATCTTTAATCTGACAGATAATTCAGACATCCAACTGAACGATAATAATGCTACAACCAAAAAAGTTACACTTAAATCAAGTGATAAATGGACCGCATCGTCAGATAAAGATTGGATAACCCTCGACCCATCTTCAGGTGAAGCATCAAAGACTTCGGGAGCAGATATTAATCTAAAGATAGAAAAGAATCTGATCAATGAGAAAAGGACGGCGACACTCACATTCAAGAGTGAATACTATTCGGATGATAATCCTTTAACGAATCTTATAAATACAATAACTGTTATTCAACCGGAGTATCAGTTCAGTGTCGCAGAGCGTGACTCAATTGAAGTCAGTGCCGCTGGCATTGAGCAGAATGTGGATGTCATTTGCTCGGGTTCTTGGAAAGTTGAGTCAGACAAGTCCTGGTGTAATGTTGGAATCGGCACACGTGCTGCAGTAGAAGCCACAGGCAATGGAACAATTGTCCTGAAAATCGACCCTAACAGATCTGATGGAAAAACTCCAAGTGAGGAGCGCAAAGCAATTGTTACAATAAGTACGACCGATGGCTCGAAGTTCAGTGACGGCTCTAGCTTAAGCAAGAGAATCACTGTCATTCAGTTCGGCGAGCAACCACCTGCAAACAATTAAAACATAACTATATGAAAAAGATTACAATCGGACGCAACACGGATAATGACATCGTCATTATGGATCAGTCGGTAAGCGGATATCATGCAGACTTGGAGATTTTGGATAATGGGGAGATGATATTCAGAGATCATAGTACCAATGGTACGATGGTTAATGGTAATCATCTTCATAATGATTTCTGTTATGTATTCGGGACGGATAAAATCGTTTTCCCAGGACAGCATAGATTTGATTGGACAGAAATCGAACTCCCGAAACAGATGGATGAGGTTCTGGTGGCTTCAGGCCCGCAGTGCCAGCCACAATTACAGCCGCAGCCACAGGTCCCTCAGCCTCTCCCTAAGTATCAGCAGCCAGTTTCTCCTCAGCAGCTGGAACGTTACGGAGAAATAGGTTTTGTCGGAGTATTAAAGAGCTTCTGGGTGAATTATTTCAATTTCTCAGGCCGTGCAAGAAGAAAGGAATACTGGCTAATGGCAGTATGGAATATGATATTCTCATTAATTCCTATTATCGGATGGCTTGTAATCATTGCTGGGTGCATAGGTTATATATCTCTTGCTGTGAGACGCTTGCATGATATAGGCAGAAGCGGATTACTATTGTTATTAGGTTTGATACCATTTATCGGATCCATCATTCTATTTGTTTTCTATTGTATGGATTCGGAGCTAGGACAGAACAAATGGGGTGCATCTCCTAAGTATATGAACAACTAAAATGAGGAAATACAACGTAATATTCAATGTGCTGATTTTAATCCTGAGTACTGTCTCCCTGAGTGCTCAGAACCTTGCTGATCTCCCTAATATGAGAGAAATCAAGGGAAAGAAACTATTGGAGAAGATCGTACCGAAGCAGAATCCGAAGGATGGTCTTTGGGGATATGTGAATCAGGAAGACAAGTTTAGTGTAAGGCCGATTTTTACCGATGCTTGTCAGTATGAAGGCAAGGTCGCAAGAATCAGTCTGGCGCATAAATGGGGTGCTATTAATGAAAAAGGTCTGTTTCAGATTCTTCCGATATATGAGGCATTGGAGCCGTTCTCAGAAGATAGTCTTGCTGTCTTTAAGATAAATGGCAAATACGGAATTATAAATGCCAAGGGTGGTACGGTACTGAAGCCAGTTTATGATTCGTTTGAATATACAGACTATGGCTATGTTGTAGAAAAGGACGGGCTTTTTGGCACTGTTGACAAGTTGGGAAAGCCGCTTCTGGAACCTCAATTTGAAAAGATAGAATTACTTGATAAGCAGAAAGGCATTTCACATATCCGAAAGGGCGGTAAGTGGGGTGTGATGTCTGACGGACGTGACGTTCTTACTATCAAATGGGATGCTCCTATTACTTTCCTGCAAAGTGGAACGGGAAATCTTCCGGATTTGTATCTTGCTAAGCAGAATGGATCTTTAGGTGTCGTTTCTCTTTATGGAGATTATGTCGTTCAGCCGATATATGATAATATAGAATTATCCACTTCTGGAGACTATTACATAACGTCTGATAAGCATAAGTATGGTGCCCTATCCCTCAATATGGCAGAGATTTTCCCTGCTATAATGGATACGAAACCGTTTTTGGGTGAAAATATATTTAAAGTCCACGATGATGGCCGGTTTTATTGTGCGAATGTCAAGGGGGCGATAGACTTCGATAAATGCGCGGATCTATATCAGCTTTTCAAACCAGAGGAGTATATAACCACTAAATATTTTCCGCAATGGGCAAAAACGCATGTTATAGAAGAGAACCTGCTGTCTCGTCAGGATCGATTGGATAAGGCTGCGACTGTCTGTGACAAAATGATGCGCTATGATTACGATGTTAAAGCGGCATCTATGGATAAAGAAATTCCCTCAGGATTTAGATTGCATTTTCCAGAAAGTTGGAATGAAAAGTACGGCATAATGAAAAAAGGTGTCTTCAGCAAGACATCGCAGAGCGGAATTCTATATAGGGCATATGAAGATACTGAAAATAATGTGACTTTGGAATATAATCCATATAGGTCTGAGTATGTCATAAAAGTGGATGATTGTAGTTTTTCAATGCAGGATGTTGTCCGTAAGTTCAATATTAAGGAGTTTGTCGGATTCTATCCAAAAGAATATGCAAGGGTGAATGAAAGTGAAATCATGGTCAACTTTGCCTTTGTCCGTTCGGCTAACGATGTTGCCACACCGCTGATAGAAACAGAAGCATATATGCTCCCTCTCTCTGCATATCCTGTGAAGGTTTACAATGGACCTCAAAATCCTTCATTAGAAACTTCTGCAGTAATTACTTTCTCCCTAGACAGCCTTAAGGCTACGTCATGTTTAGAACTGGTATCGGGAATTAAGCTTGATCTAGTATTCTCAAGATTCGGGGGATTCTATACTCGTTCCGATGCTAGGATACTCGCAGATAAAGACTCTCCACTGAAAAAATATGATAGGCATGGAAGACTGGATTGGGAGTATAGACCACCTTATAATGAGGTGTATTACGATATTGAAGAAACCGAGAATTACATATATATATGCGGTAGTGTCAATGATGGAAATAAGGAAATGCCTATAGTGCGACAGCTAAGCAAACGTGGCAAGTCAGAACGTGTTTTGCATGGCACCAGTGATAATGCCAGATATACAGGAATATTATGTGATAATTATATCCTGTATGTCAGTACGACATTTCTTAAGAATACGCCGTCTTATGGCAGAGATTATTATCCGGTATATTGTCTTGATCAGATGAACGATAATGTCGGGGTATGGTATAAATGCATATGGGAAGATTGGGGAACAGGAAAGGTTGGTGGAATGGGTTTGACGGACATGAATGGTACCTGGCTTCAGACACCGAATCTTTCGGAACAGGTAAGTTCTGCTTTTGACTGGGAGTTCGGCCGCTTCTCAGGTGATGATAATTATCTGGTAGTAAGGCATATGGGTAATTTCGGACTTGTCGGAAGGGACGGAAGCATGTTGATCGATCCTAAATATGAACTTTTGGAAACTCTGGATAATCCTCAATATTTTAGAGGACGATTTAATGGATATTATGGAGTTGTTGATATTAATGATAGGGTTATTGTTCCATTTGAATATTCATATGTAGGAAGTATGAGTGAAGATATTATTGTTGTTTCAAAAGACGGGCTATACGGCTGTTATGACAAAAATGGAAAAATGACGGTTCCTATGGAATATGAGGAGATAAGGGAGTATGTGGATGGAATGGCTCGTATACGATTCAAGAAACGTTTTGGATTCATCGATAAGAAAGGAGAAACCGTCGTTGCACCATTCTCTGACGAGGTGGAGAATTTCTCTGAAGGTTTTACTTTGGTGACTATCAAAGGAAAGAAGGGATTTGTCTCATTCTCCGGTGATTGGATCGCAGCTCCTATGTATGATGACGGAAAGAATTTCTCAGCTGGTCTTGCTCCATTGTCTCAATCCGGTAAATATGGCTATATAGACAAGTCAGGTAACTTCGTTATACCTATGCAGTTCAATAATGCTTTGGAGTTTGATGTGGCTTCTGGTCTTGCATGTGTCGCTACGGCTGGGAAGTGGGGAATTATCAACACTTCTGGAATGACTGTCATCCCTATGGAATTCGATAAGGTGGAGATTTGTACCGATGGCTATGTCTATGTTGAGAAAAATGGTAAATGTGGCATTTATTCTCATAGAGGGAAAGTCATTTTTGAACCTATATGTGATAGCATTGAGCGTCTTAAAGGAGGCAAGCTTTTCCGCCATGGTGTTGCTAATGCACGTTTGGATGGTAATAGAATAAAGATTGATGAGTATGGAAATATTATTCATCAATATACGATGTTGACAGATGTACAACCAAAATAAATCTTATTATTAACTTTTAAAAACAAAAGCATTATGAAAAAGATTCTTTTATTTGTAGCTGCGATGTTCGCAGGTGTATCAATGTCAGCCCAACTTAAGGGTGACATGAGCATTTCTGGTAATTTCCTGTTTGATACAGGTAAAACAGTTGCCACTACTAAAGCAGGTTCGACAACAAGCACAGACAAGACTCCACAGCCGCTTCAGTTTGGTGCTGGAGTATCCTTCGGATATTTTGTTGCAGAGAATTGTGAGATTAACCTCGGTCTTGGTTATGATCTGACAAGAAAGTGGCTCAACTATGCGGATACAGATGCCAATAAGAAACACTATGATTTTACAAACGGATTTTCTTTGACACCTGGCTTCAAGTATTATGTGTCGCTTGTAGACGATGTTTTCTACTATACACCTAATGTGTATCTCGGCTTAGGTTTCAATTTCGGAAAGACACATACAAGCGATACAGAGACTACCAAGAAGGAGAATCTTCCTTTTGTTTTCAGTGCAGGTCTTGATGTCGCATCATTTGAAATCAAACCTAGCTATAATGTGGGTATTACATTCAGCCTTGGTGGAATCTATTACACAAACAGCACTGTAAAGTATGAAATTGGCTCCGGTGATAACCTTATAAAGTTCAAGTCAACAGAAAGCAATTTCAATATCAGTCTTGACGACTTCTTCACACCTAAGATCGGTGTCAAGTTCTACTTCTTTTAATAGTGTAGCATCATAAGACTTGATTACACGAAGAAGCCGACCCATTCGAGTCGGCTTCTTCCTTTTATATTTCTTATGTCTGTTCTTAGCAGCATCCGCAGCAGCAGTTTGCCTGAACGAATGCGTTTACAGCTACAGCGATGAAGCCGAGAACGATGATTGCTACGAAAGCGTATCCGATGTAGGTGAGTCTCTTCTCCCAGATCTTGTTGCTGAAGCCGATTGTCTGGAATGCGCTCCAGAAACCGTGGCAAAGGTGGAAGCCGAGTGCGCAGAACCATACGATGTAGATGAGAAGCATCCACCAGTTCTGGAATGTAGCCTCAAGGAGTGCGTAAGGGTTTTCTGCATGCTCACCCATGAACTCGTTCAACTGCATTTTTGCCCAGAAATGGTTGAGGTGGAATGCGAGAAGACCGAGAACGATGATTCCGAGAACGAACATATTCTTTGATGCCCAAGATTCAGCCTTAGCCTTGCTTGCCACTTCATATCGGTTGTAGCCGCCACGTGCCTTCATGTTACCTGCAGTAAGGATGATGGCATAAACGATGTGTACGAGGAAACCTGCAGCAAGTACAGGGACCATGATTGTCACGATAGGAAGTGCCATGAAGTCACATCCTGCCTGGAAAAGTCCGTCAGCAGCACCATACTTGCCTGTGAAAGAGTCGATCACAGAGAAGAAGTTGATGGTCATGTGAAGGAGAAGGAATACAATAAGGAACAGGCCGCTTATACTCATGATAAGCTTCTTGGTAATTGAAGAAAGTGCCATAGTTGTTATAATATTTACAGTTAATAATCCAATCGGAATTATCCATTCTATCGTGCAAAGATATATTCTTTCTTGCAAGTTTCATAATAATTCGATACTTTTGTTTGCTTGAAAATTTAAACGGAACACAGTTATGGGTGCATATAAGAGAGTTCTTCTGAAACTCAGTGGCGAAAGTCTTGGAGGCCCTTCGGGAAAGGGTATTGATGAAAACTGGCTTGCTGCATATGCTGAAGAAGTTGCAGAAGCGGTAAGGAACGGTCTTCAGGTGGCGATTGTCATCGGTGGAGGAAACATATTCAGAGGCCTGCAGGGAGTGGGAAAAGGATTTGACAGGGTCAACGGAGACAAGATGGGAATGCTTGCAACTGTCATTAACTCACTGGGCCTTGCTATGGCGATCCGTTCTGCTGGAGTTGAGGCGGAAGTGTTTACGGCAACACCTATGATGCCTGTAGCACGTTATTATATGAGAGATGATGCCGTTGCTGTCATGGAGAAAGGCGGTGTCGCCCTCATTGCCGGCGGCACAGGAAACCCATATTTCACGACTGATTCCGGAGCTGCATTGAGAGCTCTGGAAATCGGTGCGGATGCTCTTCTTAAGGGCACCAGAGTAGATGGTGTGTATACAGCTGATCCTGAAAAGGACCCGACTGCCGTCAAATATGACGAACTGACCTTCGACAAGGCTATCGAGGACCGTCTCAAGGTGATGGATCAGACGGCTTTCGCTCTATGCCGCGAAGGAAATATGCCGATCATTGTATTCGATATGAATCAGAAAGGCAATCTTACCAGCCTTGTAAAAGGTGAGAAGGTAGGAACTCTCGTTCATGTATAATCTTAAAACCACTATAGTATGATTACAAAAGCTAAAGAAATTCTTGCAGGAGCGAAGGACAAGATGGCTCATGCAATCAATCACCTCGACGAGGAGCTCAAGACATATCGTGCCGGAAAGGCTAATCCGCTTGTATTCAACAATGTGATGGTTGACTACTATGGAAGCCCTACTCCTGTCCCTCAGGTGGCTTCCGTGACTACTCCGGATGCCAAGACCCTTATGCTCCAGCCATGGGAGAAGAAGATGATTCCAGCTATCGAGAAGGCAATTCTTGATGCAAACATCGGTCTTACTCCTTCAAACAATGGCGAGAGCATCCGTTGCACCGTACCACCTCTTACAGAGGAGCGTCGCAAGGAGCTTATCAAGAGGGCTAAGGCTGCCGGAGAGAATGCGAAGGTCAGTGTCCGCAACTCGCGTCGTGATGCTATCGAGCAGCTCAAGAAAGCTAACAAGGAAGGAATGCCTGAGGATCTTCAGAAAGAGTACGAGCAGCTTGTTCAGAAGGAGACTGATGCTTTTTCAAAGAAGGTTGATGAACTTGTTTCTTCAAAAGAGAAGGAAATAATGACAGTGTAAGGAAATTTTACTATATTTGTTACCGTTATGGGAACTTATCGATTTAGCAGCTTTGGTTTTTCTTATTTCTATTTCCAGAAAAGGGGATAGACCGGAAGTCGCGTATCGAAGAATATAGTATGATAGATATAGGGCTGTCCGGGATTCCGGACAGCTTTTTTATTTTAAGTTTATGAATAGAAAGATAGCGATACAGGGCGTCAAAGGATGTTTTCATGAGCAGGCTGCGCGGCTCTTTTATGAGGGGCACGGGCTCGGTGCTCCGGATATTGTGGAGTGTGCGACATTCGAAGACTTGTATAAGTCGATGGATAACGGCCTGGCCGACTCTGCCGTAATGGCTATTGAAAACACGGTGTCTGGCGGACTTCTGCCGAACTTCGAACTGCTCAGAAAATATGACCGCAAGATAAAAGGAGAGGTCTTTCAGCGTATACAGCAGAATCTGATGGCTCTTCCCGGTCAGAATATTGAGGATATAAAGGAGGTCAGGACTCATTATATGGCTATAAACCAGACCCGTGAGTTTTTCAAGGATTATCCGTGGATCAGGCTTGTGGAGTCGGAGGATACGGCGAAAAGTGCAGCTGAAGTTGCTGGCAATGGCCTCCTTGGTGTCGGTGCAGTAGCTTCGGAGCTGGCAGCTGAACTTTATGGACTGGAGATTCTGGCAGAAAGTATTGAGACTTATAAGCAGAATTTCACGAGATTCCTTATCCTTGATGATTCGCTGGAGGTCGAGGCTGATAAGATAAACAAGGCTTCATGGTGCTTCACACTCTGCCATAAACCGGGATCTCTGGCTCACGTTCTGACAATCCTGTCATTCTATGATATGAATCTCACAAGAATCCAGTCGCTTCCGATACCGGGCCAGGAGTGGCAGTACTTTTTCTATGTAGACATCAAGTTTGACGATTATCTCCGTTACAGGCAGGCATTTTCAGCAGTACGTCCGCTTATGGAGGATATCGATATATTGGGAGAATATGTAGCAGCAATATAATATCCATTATGTTCATAAAACCGGCAAAAAGGACTGAGAGTGTCCAGGAATATTATTTTTCCAGAAAACTGAAGGAAATCGCATCGATGAATGAGGCGAGAAGAGCTTCCGGGCAGGAACCGGTCATCAATCTGGGTATAGGATCACCGGATGGCATGCCTCCGGCAGAGGCAATCGAAGGACTGTGTGAGGCTGCACGGCAGCATGGGAATCATACCTATCAGAGTTATGTGGGCATTCCTGAGTTGCGGGAGGCCTTTGCAGGATGGTATTCGAGATGGTATGGTGTAGATCTGAATCCAGCTACGGAGATTCAGCCTCTGGTAGGCTCTAAAGAGGGAATTCTTTTGATTTCGTTGGCTTTTCTGGATAAAGGCGACAAGGTTCTTGTGCCGGATCCGGGATATCCTACATATTCCTCAGCATCAAGATTGGCGGAAGCGGAGATATTGACATATGACCTGAAGGAAGAGAACGGCTGGTATCCGGACTTCGAGGAATTGGAGAAGATGGATCTTTCCGGGGTCAAGATAATGTGGACCAACTACCCCCATATGCCTACCGGCGCTCCTGCTTCAGAAACTTTGTATGCCAGGTTGGTTGAGTTCGGCAGGCAGCATAATATATTGATATGCAACGATAACCCATATAGTTTCATTCTCAACGACCGTCCTTTGTCGATACTGGCACAGCCGGGGGCTAAGGAGTGCTGTCTGGAACTTAACTCCCTCAGCAAGGCCCATAATATGGCCGGATGGAGAATCGGTATGGTTGCAGGTAATTCTGAAATCATCTCCCAGATTCTCAAGGTAAAGAGCCAGATGGACTCAGGAATGTTCAAGCCGCTCCAGCTGGCTGCGGTCGAAGCATTGAGGCAAGGACCCGAATGGTTCGCTGAGCTTAATGCAGAATATGCCCGCCGCCGTGTTCTGGCCGGTAATATCTTCGATCAGCTGGGGGTGGAATACGACAGGACGTCTACCGGAATGTTCCTTTGGGGAAAGGTCGGTACGTCTTCCGGTGAGGCGCTTTCCGATAGAATATTATATGATGCCGGAGTGTTCATCACACCAGGTTTCATTTTTGGCAAGAACGGGGAGGATTATGTACGTATCTCTCTTTGTGCCGCGCCGGAAACGTTGAAGAATGCAGCGGAACGTATCAGTAAGATAACAGATCTGGAAAGTACAGCGATATGAAGACAGGTATAATTGGACTAGGATTGATAGGAGGTTCGATGGCCATAGATCTTCGGCGAAGAGGATTTGCTGAAGAAGTCATTGGCGTTGAGGCGGAGCCTGTAAATGCCTCTGCGGCACTCAAGATCGGTCTGGTGGACAGGATTGTGAGTCAGGAAGAGTGCGTGAAAGAAAGCGACATCATCGTGCTGGCGGTGCCTGTAGGAACGGCTTCAAGGCTCTTGCCGGAAGTGCTTGATGCAATAAGCCGGTCAGAGTCCGGAAAGACGGTCATAGATGTCTGCTCGACAAAGGAGCAGCTGGTGAATGTGGTCAGGAACCATCCGGCGCGAAGACGCTATGTGGCTACCCATCCCATGGCCGGAACCGAGTATAGCGGACCGTGGGCAGCGATGCCGGGACTTTTTGATGGTCATGCCTGCATCATATGCGATCCGGAAGATTCTGACCCTCAGGCTGTGGAACTCATTGAGGAGCTGTACAATGTGCTGAATATGAGGACAATAGAAATGCCGGCCGTCAGTCATGACGTTCATACGGCTTATGTGTCTCATATTTCACATATAACTTCCTTTGCACTGGCTCTTACGGTTCTTGACAAAGAGAAGGACGAAAAGCATATCTTCGATCTTGCATCGGGAGGTTTTTCTTCTACGGTCCGTCTGGCGAAGAGCAGCCCTGACATGTGGACGCCGATTCTTTCGCAGAACAGGGAAAACGTGCTGCATGTGATGGATACATATATTGAAAAGATGAATGCCTTCAGGGAGGCTATCGCTGAAGGAGATGAGGAGAAGGTGCGCAGTCTGATAGAGGAGGCGAACCGAATCCGTAGGATAATACGATAATGAACAGATAAAGCATAGAACTATGGCTAACAAGAAATTGGAACTGGTCCCTCTATACGATTGGGGAATGTTCACAGAACCGAGACCGAGCGTCGTGGCCGGTCCGTGCAGTGCAGAGACCGAAGAACAGGTAATGGAAACTGCCAGGGGACTCAAGGAAATGGGTATCAACGTTTACCGTGCCGGAATATGGAAGCCAAGAACTCACCCGGGTTCATTTGAAGGTATAGGAACAGAGGGACTCAGGTGGATGCAGAGGGCCAGAAAGGAGTTCGGACTCAAGATTGCGACGGAGGTGGCCAGCGAGCGCCATGTCATGGAGTGTATCAAATTTGGAGTCGACCTTGTATGGATAGGAGCAAGAACAACAGCAAATCCATTCCTTGTTCAGGAAATTGCAGATGCTCTCAAGGATACTGACATTCCGGTTCTTGTGAAGAATCCGGTCAATCCTGATCTGGAACTCTGGATCGGAGCTCTTGAGCGTCTGAATCGTGCAGGTGTCAGGAAACTGGGAGTCATCCACAGAGGATTCTCGACATTTGAGAAGATCAAGTACCGTAATGACCCGCAGTGGCAGATCGCTATTGAATTGCGCAGCCGCTATCCTGAGCTGCCGTTCTTTGTGGATCCGTCTCATATGGGAGGAAGCACTGACTATATCCGTGAGATATCTCAAAGATCGCTTGACCTGGGTTTTGAGGGACTTATGGTAGAGTCTCACTGCAATCCGTCCTGTGCCATGAGCGATGCCAAGCAGCAGCTTACACCAGACCAGTTGAGCGACCTTCTCTATAATCAGATAGCTGTCAGGGATGCAGATTCGGATTCTCCTCAATGGAAGGAGAATATCGATCAGCTCAGGGCAAAGATTGATGTTATCGATGAGAATCTGCTTTATGTGCTGGCTTCCCGTATGAAGGTCAGCCGTCAGATAGGACAATATAAGAAAGATAATAATATCGCCATTCTACAGGCTTCACGCTGGGATTCCGTCCTTGCCAAGGTTGTGGAAAAAGGTGCGGATTACGAACTGTCGGAGAAATTCCTTACAGCAGTGTTCAATGCAATTCATGAGGCTTCTGTGGAGGCCCAGAATGAAATCATTTCAGGCCGTCCTTCAGAACTTTGATGAATGTTTCCTTTTCGTTTTCGGTAAGGAAAGCAGTCTTGATAGGGGAGTAGAACATTCTTTGTTTCAACTCCTCTTTTATTTTATGGCAGTCTCTGACTCTCTGACAATCCTTCTCTGTGGTCATTATGACAGATGTCGGGAACTCTCTGGCAGCAGACGCTATTGTGTTGATGTCTGATCTTGAGAACTTGTGATGGTCTGGAAATCTGAAATGTCTTACAATCTTGTAATCGCTGCTGAGATAGCTTAGAAGAGGCGCATCGTTGGCTATTCCGGAGAAAAGGATAAGCCTTTTGGTATAAATGTATCTTGGGTCTCCTTCCGGAAATACCGCTTCTGCGCCATCGTAGCATATTGTGGAGAAGAAGATATGTTGCCTGCGTCCGTTTCTGCGGATTCCGCTGCATGAGGCTGCATCAAAATTTCTGATGCCCAGGTTTTCTGCCCAGCTGCATTTCTCCCATGCATTCAGTTCATTCGGGCATTTCGATACTATGATGATGTCAGCGGCACCAATCCTTTCCGGGAGGTCGCGTAATCTGCCGAACGGCAGCAGGTGGTCATTATAGACAGGACGGCTGTAATCTACCAGAACTATTGAAACAGTCGGCTTGAGAGCCCTGTGCTGATATGCGTCGTCAAGAATGATCAGGTCAGCAGCCTGCAGATTCTTGTCAATGCATTTGCGTGCTTTCTTGGAGGTCTGCAGTTTTTCCGGATGGACAAGGAAATCACATCCTTCGATACGTGATTTGTCTACAGCTACAGTAATTCCAGGGAATTTCTTCTTGATCTGAAGAGGCTCGTCGCCGTATGCGAGAGCGCTGCCGTCCGCCGTCACCTGCTGAAAGCCCTTGGTCTTGCGCTTGTAGCCGCGTGAAAGGACTGCCAGATTCTTTCTTCCCCAGTCTTCATCGTTCAGGAGAGTCCTTATGAGCATCTCTGTGTGAGGGGTCTTGCCGGTTCCTCCCACAGTTACGTTGCCTATGCATATGGTAGGTACGTCGGCGCTGCTGACTTTCTTGAGTCCGCTGTCGTATAGAAAATGTCTGATCTTAAGGCTAAGCCAATAAGGAAAAAGCAGTATCTTGTCAATCATAGCAATCACAGGTTATAAATGTTTCCGGCCATAGGGGCTTCTTCTTCACCCCATCTGTCCGCGATGCCGTCCAATGTCAGGAACAGTTCTTCCGGGTCGTTCAGTGTCACCAGCTTGAGTCTTGTTTCCTTGAAGTCCGGAAGGCCCTTGAAATAACATGAAAGATGTCTTCTCATCTCAAGAACTCCAACTCGGTCTCCCTTGATCTCCAGAGACTTGGCAAGATGCCTTTTGGCAAGTCCGACTCTTTCTGTCACACTCATCTGCGGAAGGATCTCTCCTGTCTGCAGATAATGTTTTATTTCTTTGAATATCCACGGATGGCCATAGGTGGCGCGTCCTATCATGATGCCGTCGACTCCGTAGCGTTCAAAATGTTCCTTGGCTTTCTGAGGTGAGTTGATGTCTCCATTTCCGATGATGGGAATCTTCATGCGCGGATTCTCCTTCACTTTGCCTATCAGGGTCCAGTCCGCCTCTCCCTTGTACATCTGGCATCTTGTTCGCCCGTGTATGGTCAGTCCCTGGATTCCGACGTCCTGAAGTCTTTCAGCAAGCTCTACTATAATCTTGGAGTCCTCGTCCCAGCCGAGTCTGGTCTTCACGGTCACAGGAAGCTTTACGGCTTCTACCACGCGTCTGGTGATTTCTACCATTTTGTCCGGCTCCCTCATCATTCCGGAACCAGCTCCGCGTCTGGCAATCTTGCTGACCGGACATCCGAAATTGATGTCTACAAGGTCAGCACCATGGCTTGAGGTTATTTCTGCAGCCCTTTCCGCCATCACTGCGGCATCAACCATGGCCTCCGGAATATTGCCGTAGATCTGAATGCCTATAGGTGCTTCATAGTCGTATGTTACGAGTTTTTCAAGGGATTTGCGCGCATCCCGTATCAGCCCGTCGGAAGAAATGAATTCCGTGTACATCATATCTGCGCCGAATTCCTTGCAGATGAATCTGAAGGATGCGTCCGTCACGTCTTCCATAGGTGCCAGCAGAAGCGGCTTGTCTCCGAGATCTATGTTTCCTATCTTCATACAATCTGCAAAAATACAAAAGTTAGATAATATCTTGGTGATTTTTGGTAAATTTGCCGTTGATAAAGAACTATGAAAATGATAAAAAAGTTTCTTGAGTCGATAGGTGAATATTTCCTTTTCCTGAAAATGGTCTTCAGGAAGCCTGAAAAGTGGAAAATATTCTGGAGACAGCTGGTTGTCGAGTCAGATAAACTGATACTTTCTTCAATCCTTCTTGTCGGTGTGATATCTCTCTTCATCGGAGGAGTCCTTGTGATTCAGACTGCTTCAAACCTTGAGAATCCTATAATCGACAAGATGTACATCGGCTATATGGTCAGGGAGAGTCTCATTCTTGAGTTCTGTTCGACAATGATCGCTCTTATCCTCGCAGGCAAGATGGGTTCGAACATATCTTCTGAAATCGGAAGCATGCGCATAACCGAGCAGATCGATGCCATGGAGATGATGGGTGTCAATTCTGCCGGTTTCCTTGTACTTCCGAAGCTGGTAGCGACTACTGTTCTCAGTCCGCTGCTGATGTTGCTGAGCCTTGCCTTGGGACTTGTCGGCGGCTGGATAGTGGTGGAATCCACCTATATAATCCCACCTCCGTCATACATTACCGGAATCAAGGCTTTCTATAACGGATTCTATATTTTCTACAGCTGCTTCAAGATGTCCTTATTCTGCTTCATGATATCTTCCATTGCGGCTTTCAACGGATATTACGCCAAAGGCGGATCTCTTGGCGTCGGACAGTCCAGCACGAGGTCGATTGTCATAACAAGCATACTGATTCTGCTGGCAGACCTGATAGTCACTCAGCTTATGCTCTATTAATCAATCTGTTACGCTATGATAAAAGTAGAACATCTATATAAGGGATTTGACGGTACGCCGGTGCTTAAAGATATATCGGTGACATATGAACCGGGCAAATGCAATATGATAATCGGTGCCAGCGGATCGGGAAAGACGGTCCTTCTCAAGAACCTTATCGGTCTGATGGAGCCGGATAGCGGTGATATATATTACGGCGACAGGAGGATGAGTGAACTGACTTCCCGGGAGAAGATGAAACTCAGGCAGAGGATCGGTATCCTCTTTCAGGGCAGTGCGCTTTTCGATTTTGCTACGGTCATTGAGAATGTCATGTTTCCGATGGAATTCTTTACGGACTGGTCGCCGGCTCAGAGAAGGGAGAGGGCTCAGTATTGTCTGGAAAAGGTAAATGTCATTGGATCGGATGACAAGTATCCTAACGAACTCAGCGGCGGAATGCAGAAAAGGGTCGGAATTGCCCGTGCAATAGCTTTGAATCCGGAGTTCCTGTTCTGTGACGAACCGAATTCAGGACTCGACCCTTACACGTCGATTCTGATAGACAGGCTCATCAGCGATCTCACCAAGGAATTCAATATGACAACTGTGGTAAACACCCACGATATGAACTCCATTCTCGAGATTGGGGATAAAATCGGATTCATTCATCAGGGAACTCTGCTTTGGCAGGGAGACCGTCATTCCATACTCGAAACCGACTGCAGGGAACTGAGGGATTTCGTGTGTGCCAATACTCTGGCAAGAAATATCATAGAAGGACGCTGATCAGAGCCTTGCTCTAAGTCCCATTTCGAAACCAAGCATCAGCGGCTGTGCTGTCCTGATGCTCTTTGGCTGGTTGCAGTTGAAGTAATATCTAAGGCTTGGATCCAGATAGATGCCAAGATGCTTTCCAAGCATGAATTCAACACCGATACCGAGGTCTGCGGATAACTGTACACCTTTGACCGGCTCTTTGTGGATGATGTCTTTTGCAAGGACGCGGTATTCGTCAGTCACGCATTTTTCCACAGCTCCACCGGCATATGCATAGAAATTCACAAATCTGTTCTCTACTATGTTATAATAAGCATTTACAGGGATTCCCACGTAATGCTGGGTGTTGCGTATGTTGGATCTCACCGGTTCGGTAATCTGTCCGTTCTCGACTTTAGTGTATTCGCCGTAGAATTTTCTTGAGAGAAGGGTGTAGTTGAGTCCCACTCCGAGTGACCATCTTGAATTGAAGCCGATCTTGACTCCGGCACCGAATGAGAGAGGAATTCCATAGGTGTCACCTGCTTCAGTCTGTGTTATGCCTGTCTTTACAGGAGCAGCAGATAAAGTAGGTCTTCGCACTATTCCTGCCTTACCTGTATTCTGTGCGGAGTTTGTGCCGGTTATTCCTGAAAGGACCAATGAAACATTAGCTCTTCTGTCCTTGATTTCAGATTCGTCATCAATCCAGCTGTCTTCTGCCGCAATGGTTTCTTCGCTATGGGTACTGCCGGTGCTTTCGTTTGTAGGGGTTGCTGTAACATCCTCAGACTGAGCGGCTTCGGGGGTCTGGTTGTGCTCTGGCGTTTCTGTGGCCTCAGCAATCTCAGTCGTTTCAGTTGTTTCAGCTGTTTCAGTTGTTTCGGCATTCCTGACAGCAGATAATATTGTTGTCGGCCTGATGGATTCCGCTTCCGGAGCCATGGCGGTCAGATTATCTTCTGCAGGCATCTCAGTCACGACAGACACCTCATGTTCAGAAACCGGTTCGACGATCTCAGCAACAATATTTTCGTCGCTGATTTCCGGAGCAGGATGTGCAAGGAACACTCCGAAAGCAAGAGCAGCAGCTGCCGAAATGCCGATAGCTGCACGTCTCCAGAATATCACGGCTTTTTTACGCTGCGCGATTCTGTCGAGCTCCGATGAAACACCGTCCCAGATGTGAGCAGGAACTTCTTCCTGTCCACCTTCCAGAATTGACTTCATCAAAAGGTCTGTTTCGTTATGTTGCTGTCCGTCAAACATTTTCTGTCTTCTGTATCTTGTTCTGCAGCCAGGCTCTTGCCCTGCTGAACTGAGTCCTTGATGTCGTTTCGGATATTCCCAGAATATCTGCGATTTCCTTATGGGAGTATCCTTCTATCGCATACATGTTGAATACGGTCCTGAATCCGGGCGGGAGCGACATTACCAGCTCCATCAACTCCTTGTATCCTATGTTCTGCATCTGGGATGTGGTCTCCGCCTTCATGCCTCTGACAGCCTCCAGCTCGTCGCTCATTTTCAGGGCGTCCTTTTTTCTGAGACTCATCAAGGCTGTCGTCACAAAAATCCTCCTTGCCCATCCCTCAAAAGAACCTTCTCCCTTATAGCTGTCCAGCCTTGTGAAGAGGGTTATGAACCCATCCTGAAGGACATCTTCAGCTGCTGTCCGGTCACCGATATACCTTATGCAGACGGGAAACATACGGGGAGCCAGACGATCATAAAGGATCTTCTGAGCCGCCCGATTTCCTTTCTTGCAGGATTCAATCAGTTGAAGGTCAAAGGTTTCAGCCACTATCTGATAAATTGCGTCCGAAGCGCCTCCATTCTAACCTCTGCCCCAAAAAGATGCACTCCGGACAATAAATGTTGCATTCAGGGCAAATTTTTCCAAAGATGTGTATTTTTTCCGGATTTTGAGTATTATTTTTGTACGATTTCATCACCTTACAGTGAAACTATGACAAGATTGCAAATAATATTACTGACCTTTGTAACCCTGTTCATCATTCCGTTCTACGGAGTGTCGGCTCAGAGTCCTCAGGCACAGGATGAGAATCTGATTGTGTCTGCGGTGACCCTGTATGATGCCGGAGATTTCGACGGGGCGGCAAAGATACTCAGACCGATAATCGAGAGGAATCCCAAGTGCGATGCGGCATATTATTATCTGGCATTGTGTTCTCTGGCCAAAGGAGATGCTGAGCTGGGGGAAGCCTATTTTAGGGAGGCTGTGGCTATCGATCCGGGAAATTTCTGGTATCGTCATCGCCTGGCTGCCCTTTATGCAGCTACAAAGCGTCCGGAACTGGCTATATCCATATATGAAAAGCTCCTGAAGGATTTTCCTAAGAAAAGCGACCTGTATTTTGAACTGGTGGAGCTATATGTCGCTCAAGGTGAGAACGATAAGGCTCTCAAGACTCTGGATGAGATAGAAACAGTTTTCGGCAAGACGGAATCCATAACCGTATATCGCTTCAATCTTCTGCGTCGAATGAACCGTGCGGAAGAGGCGTTCAAGTCACTTGAAGAATATAATCAGGAATATACATCACCTTATGTGCTTACAGCTCTTGCTGACTGGCAGATATCGATGTATAATGATTCGACCGCCCTTCGATATTATGATGAAGCTCTCGAGGCGGCTCCGGACTATGCACCGGCCCTGCTGGGAAAGGCAGAGACACTGAGGATGACCAGAAAATACAATGATTATTTCAAGGTGCTGGATAAGTTCGTGTCAGATCCGTTTACTCCAGTAGAAGGCAAAAGCGACTATCTGATGGCCATAATCCAGAGGACTGACCCTAAGTTCATGAGGTCTTTCATGTCTCAGATGGACAGTGTGGTCGTCAGGACTCTTCAGGTGCACCCGTCAGACAGTACGGCGATGAATCTCGCAGGAGTGTGGTATTATTCTACAGACAGGCGTGACGAGGCCGGAGAGTGGTTCCGCCGCAATGCGGAAACCTATTCCGAGAGTCTTGCTGCAAGTGCCTCATATGTCGAGTATCTGATGTATGCAGAGAAGTGGGACGAGCTTTCGGCAGCTGGCCGCAGTGCCTTTGAAAGATTTCCGGAGGAGACGGCCTTCCTCGAAATGGCCAGCGTGGGAGACTTCAATCTCAAACGTTATGACAGTGTTCTTGCGATATGTGACAAGGTGCTTGAAATAGCTCCGGCGGACACTTCCAAGACCCTTCGGGCCTGGTCTACAAAGGGGGATATATATTATAAGCTGGGCGATTCCAAGAAGGCATACAAGGCATATGACAAGGCTCTGAAGATAAATCCGGACAATGTCTATGTCCTGAATAATTATGCATATTACCTCAGCGAGGGGAGAAAGAAACTGAAGAAGGCTTATGAAATGAGCAAGAAGGTCGTGGAGGTGGAACCGGATAATGCTACATATCTGGATACTTTCGGATGGATTCTGTTCCTTCAGGGCAAGGCATTGGAAGCTAAGCCTTTCTTCAAGAAAGCCATGCTGTACGGTGGAAAGGACAGTGCAGTGATAATGGACCATTATGCCGAGGTACTGTATGCTCTCAAAGAGTATGATCTGGCTTTCGTCTACTGGAATCTGGCGAAGAAGAAAAACGTAGATGGTGAAATACCAGATCTGGATGCAAGAGTAGCCGTGCGTAAAAAGGAGATGAAGAAATGAGGTGGATTTCAATAATAATTCTGTTCATTTCGTTATCAACTGCAGCCCAGGGGCAGAATATCAAGGCTCAGGAGGAAAAGAGGGCCAGGCTGGAAAGGGAGATTGAGATCCTGGATCGCCAGCTCTCCGAGAACGCATCCAAGAGCAGCAGCATGCTTTCCAATCTGACGCTGATACGCAAGAAGGTGTCAAACAGAAAGGCTCTGGTGGCGGAAAGCGACCGTGAAATCAGGGTGCTGTCAGACAAGATATATCTTAAGCAGCGTTCCATCAACCGCATGCAGGCAAGGATTGACACTCTTTCAAACCATTATTCAAAGCTGGTGCTGAGTGCATATAAGAACAGGGATGCACGTCTCTGGTATATGTATATGCTGGCAAGCGATAATCTGGGACAGGCTTTCCGAAGAATGTCATATTTCAAGAATCTTTCATCACAGATGAATCAGGAGGCCAGGAGGATAAAGGAAGCCAAACTGGAACTCGAGAAGGAAAGGGAAGATCTGAAGGTACTGAAAAAGGAGGCTGAGTCTGTAAAGGCAGTGAGGTCTGCGGAACTGGTCAAGCTTCAGGGAGAGGAAAAGCAGTCTGATAAGATTGTCAAGCAGCTTCAGAAGAACCGCAGGATGTATCAGAACCAGCTGGCAGCCAAGAAGAGGCAGGTAGATGCCTTGAACCGTGAGATTGAGAGGATGGTGTCTTCGGCTATGAATGGAGGTACATCTAAGGGATCTTCCGGCAAGACGGACTTTGACAGAAAGCTTGCCGCTGAATTTTCCAAGAATAAGGGAAATCTTCCTTGGCCGGCAGACGGACCGATTGTCGACAGATTCGGTCAGAAATTCCATCCTGTATACAAGAATCTTAAGCTTCCGCCTAATAACGGAGTGGATATAGCGCTCGCTAAAGGTGCGAAAGTCAGGGCTGTATTTGATGGGGTGGTAAGGCAGATTGTCGTAATGCCGGGATATAACAAGTGTATCCTTGTTCAGCATGGAAACTATTTTACATTCTATTGCAAGCTCGGAAGTACTTCGGTCAAGGCGGGGGATAAGGTAAAGACTGGCGACCTGCTTGGAACCGTTGATGTTATAAATGATCAGATACAGCTCCATTTCCAGGTATGGCAAGGCAATAAGCCGCAGGATCCGGAGCATTGGCTAAGATAGTTTCTGAGGGCCTGAAAATTTAGACGTTATGAAGAAGACTACAGTATTTTTGACAGGTGGAACCGGCAATATGGGGTGGGCCGGCTTTCAGGAGTTATATAAGAGAAAGGAAAGATTCAACATCAGGCTTCTTGCCCGCGACAGCAAAAAGAATCACAAGATGCTTGACAAGTATGCCGACGACCCTTCTGTCGCTGTCATATGGGGCGACCTTACCCGCTATGAGGATGTGCTGGCAGGAGTGACAGGTTCCGATTATGTCCTCCATGTTGGTGGAATGGTTTCGCCGGCAGCGGACTACTATCCGGAAAAGACCCTAAAGGTCAACGTGCTTGCGGCAGAGAATGTGGTCAAGGCCGTACAGGCTCAGACAAATTCCGATGATATAAAGGTGGTATACATAGGTTCTGTCGCCCAGTATGGTGACAGAAACCCGCCTCGCCACTGGGGAGATGCGAATGACCCGCAGACTCCTGCGAAATTCGATATGTATGCCCTTTCCAAGATCAGGTCAGAGGAAATCTTTGCAAAGGCAGGATTCAGGAACTGGGTTTCTCTCCGTCAGAGCGGTATTCTTTATCCCGGCATACTCAAGGTCGTGAATCCTACGGCTTTTCATGTGCCTGTGGGAGGCGTGTTGGAGTGGGCTACCATTGAGGACTCCGGCCGTCTGCTTGCACAGGTCTGTGAGGACTGGGTGCCTGATGAATTCTGGAACAAAGCCTATAACATCAGCAGCGGAGAACAGTACAGGATGACCAATTATGAGTTTGAGACCCGCCTGCTGAATGCTCTCGGGCTTCCTGGCCCGGAGAAGGTTTTCGAGCCTCATTGGTTCGCCTTGAAGAACTTCCATGGAATGTGGTATACTGATGCAGACAAACTCGAGGAGTACCTTCATTTCCGTGCGAATGTTCCTGTGGATGAATATTTTGCAACTATGAAATCAAAGCTGCCGTGGTTCTACTCTCTTGCTTTTCTTGCTCCTTCCTGGGCGGTGAAGATGTTCATGAGGCCTTATGCTTTCGAAAAAGGTATGGGAACCCAGTGGTGGAAGGAGAATGACCTGGAGAAGTTCAATGCCTACTATGGTTCTCGTGAGGACTATGATGCAATCAAGTCGTGGGATGATGTGCGTCCGGCGCCTCTTGAGAAAAATCTGGAAGCAGCACGAAGAAAAGGAGAACTGAAATGAAGATAAGGATTCTCGATATAGCATACGAAACAATGGCCGACGGCCCGGGTCTGCGTACATCAATCTATTGTGCAGGCTGTGCGCATCATTGCCCTGGATGTCATAATCCTCAGTCGTGGGATTTCGCTGCGGGCCAGGAAATGGACGTGGAAGAACTGCTGATGATTGTCAAGGACGACGAGTTTGCCGATGTCACTTTTTCAGGAGGCGATCCGTTATATCAGGTTGAGGCATTTACTGAACTTGCCCGTCGCATCAAGGAGGAGACAGGCAAGAATATATGGTGCTACACAGGATTCAAATATGAGGATATACAGGCGGATGACCGTATGAGCCGGATACTTCCATATATAGACACCCTTGTCGACGGGCCTTTCGTCGCAGATCTTCGCGACCCTGACCTTCCGTTCCGCGGAAGCTCCAACCAGCGCATCATCCATCTGACAAAAAAAGAAGACGATGCCATTCCCGGCACCGTCTCCATATAGATTAAGGTCTGGTTTATTTGTGAACCACTCTGTCCTTGAGCTCAGCAAGCTTGGCGCTGTTCCAGCGGCCTGTCGTGCCGACAAGGTAACCAGTGATTCTCTGAAGCTTGTCGATCTTGTTGCTCTTGCAATGAGGGCATTTCTCAAGATTTGCATCAGCATTCTCATATCCGCAGTCAAGACAACGGTTGCGGTTGTGGTTAACTGAACCGTATCCGATATTGTACTTGTCCATAAGGTCAACGATGGCCATGATAGCTTCAGGGTTGTGAGTTGCATCTCCGTCAATCTCCACATAGAAGATGTGGCCACCACCGGTCAGTGCGTGATAAGGTGCCTCGACCTCAGCCTTGTGCTTAGGAGTGCACTTGTAGTATACAGGCACGTGGTTGGAGTTGGTGTAGTAGTCCTTGTCTGTAATTCCCGGGAGTACACCGAATTTCTTGCGATCTCCTCTTGTGAACCTGCCTGAAAGGCCCTCTGCAGGAGTTGCCAGAACACTGAAGTTGTGTCTGTACTTCTCTGAGAATTCACCCACCTTGTCTTTCATGAATGTAACAATGCGGAGTCCTAGTTCCTGAGCCTCAGCAGATTCGCCATGGTGCTTTCCGCAGAGAGCGATGAGGGTTTCGGCAAGTCCGATGAATCCGATACCGAGGGTTCCATGGTTGATTACTGCCTCGATTGTGTCGTTCTCGCCGAGTTTCTCGCTGTCAAGCCAGAGAGCGCCCATGAGCAGCGGGAACTGCTTCTTGAGAGCGGTCTTCTGGAAGTTGAATCTTTCGTTGAGCTGTTTTGCTGCGATGTCAAGAGCCCAGTCGAGCTTGTGGAAGAACTCGTGGATCCTGTCCTCCTGATCCGGAATGTTCATACACTCGATCGCGAGCTTCACTATATTGATCGTAGTGAACGAAAGGTTTCCTCGGCCGATCGAAGTCTTAGGTCCGAATCTGTTCTCGAATACGCGGGTACGGCATCCCATTGTGGCAACCTCATACTGGTATCTCTTAGGGTCGTCTGCCTTCCAGAGCTCGTGCTGGTTGAAAGGAGCGTCAAGATTCACGAAGTTCGGGAAGAATCTTCTTGCAGATACCTTGCATGCGAACTTGTAAAGGTCATAGTTGCGGTCCTCAGGCAAGTAGCTTACTCCTCTCTTCTTCTTCCAGATCTGGATAGGGAAGATGGCTGTAGATCCGTTACCCACACCTTCATAGGTTGTGTTCAGGATCTCGCGGATGACGCAACGTCCTTCGGCAGATGTGTCGGTTCCATAGTTGATGGAACTGAACACCACCTGATTTCCTCCGCGTGAGTGGATGGAGTTCATGTTGTGCACGAATGCTTCCATAGACTGGTGTACACGGCTCACTGTCATATTGATAGCGTGCTGAATGACCCTGTCGTCTCCCTGTATACCCACGAGGTCACGTCTGATATAGTCGTCGATGCTTACGTTATATAGTCTTGAATAATCTTCTCCGTTGATTTCTCCGATCTTGTCCAACTCTTCCTGGAATGAGCGTCTTACGAATGGCGCCATATAGAAGTCGAATGCCGGGATAGCCTGTCCGCCGTGCATTTCGTTCTGTACGGTCTCCATGGAAATACATCCGAGGATGCTGGCAGTCTCGATTCTCTTGGCAGGACGGGACTCGCCGTGGCCTGCAAAGAAACCGTCCTCAAGAATCTTGTCAAGAGGATGCTGGATACAGGTAAGGCTCTTGGTAGGGTAGTAGTCCTTGTCGTGGATGTGGATGTAGTTGTTCTTTACCGCATCCTTCACCTCTTCAGACAGCATGCACTCGTCCACATATGACTTGGTAGACTCGGAAGCGAACTTCATCATCATGCCTGCAGGGGTATCTGCATTCATGTTTGCATTCTCTCTGGTGATCTCGGTAGCCTGGGCGTCGATGATCTCCTGGAAGATCTCGCGTGACTTAGCCTTGCGGGCCAGGTTACGCTGGTTACGGTATGCGATGTATTTTTTTGCTACTTCCTTGCGCGGACTGTTCATCAGTTCCATTTCCACCTGGTCCTGAATGTCTTCCACACTCATGTTCTCAACATTGATCTTTGAAATGGCTGATGCGATTTCAGCTGCGAGAACGATGTCTTCTCCCTGCTCTGTCACGTCCATCGCCTTGAGGACTGCATCTACAATTTTTCTCTTGTCAAATATCACGACCCTGCCGTCGCGCTTTACAACGTGCTTTACCATAACGTAAGTCTTAAATAATCTGTTTATCGGAGGTCCCGCATGGTATTGTTCTATACGGGTCAACAAAGATAATTCAAATACTATAAGATTAATGCGAAGCGGAAATAAAAAGTTATCAACAATAAAAGAAAAACCTTGTTAACTATCTGGTTAACAAGGTTTTATGTGTATAATTAATTTGGAAAAATTAAAAATTGCTTAACTTTTATGTTTCATGGACTATCCGACGAGCCAAACGAGTACGTGGCGGTCAAACATCAGATATTCCAGATCGAATTCCTCTTCGAATTCATCTTTGTGGATAAATGTCGCCTCAAGCTCTCCTTCGCCTTTCGGACGGAACTTTTCGACCTCTATCTGCTCTGCGAAATCCACCCTGTTCTGAGACATTCTCTTGAAGATGGCTTCTTTCGCACACCAGTATATCGCGAGCTGCTCGTTCTTCTTTTCATCTTCAAGGTCGTCGATCTCATCTTCCGACAGAGCCTTCTTCTCTACCGCGGAGAAATCTCTTTCCAGAGACTCGATATCGATACCGACTTCCTCTTCCTCGTGAGTGATCACCGCTACATATTTGTCTGTATGGGTGATGCTGATGTTGGTTGCGCAGTTTTCAAGGTAAGGCTTCCCGTTGTCGTGATGATTGAGGTACATCTTTTCCTCGAACATCTCATTGATCAGGGCCCTTACCGCCAGTTTCTGCTTTCTCTGGCTTTCATTCCTGAATAAGGAAATCTCCTCAAGTTCGTCATTAGGAACCGAGGTTATGTTAAGTAATTCTTCTTCTGTTTCCGTAACCTGCCACACGGCAATCTCTGCCTTGTTGTCAAGTTTTTTTCTAAGATAAAGTGCCATATATGTTTTTAAAGTTTTCTTCAGTGTATGGAACGCACAAAAATGCCCTTCCGGTCTTTACCGGTGGCATTACCTATAGTCGTATAGATGTTGCGGGACAACGGATCATCAGAAGTCTGATCCGCAGAGATTCTCTGTTCTGTCAATATATGACTGGGAGGTTCCACTTGTCTTTATATTCTTTATGTTTTCGCGGCAAAGATAAGAATAAATTTGTATATTTGCGGAGTTTTGAGAAAAATAACTCATTGATATAAATAATTATGGAATTTTTGACTAACGACAAACTCGTGATCGTAGGTGCCGGTGGCGCTATCGGATCAAACATGGCTCAGACAGCTCTTATGCTCGGTCTTACTCCAAACATCTGCCTTTATGACATCTATGGTCCAGGCGTGAACGGTGTTGCAGAGGAACTTTATCACTGTGCATTCGAGGGCGCAAACATCACATGGACAACAGATCCGGAAGTTGCTTTCACAGGTGCTAAATACATCATTTCATCAGGTGGTGCTCCTCGTAAGGAGGGTATGACCCGTGAGGACCTTCTTAAGGGTAACTGCCAGATCGCAGCTGAATTCGGAGACAATATCAAGAAGTATTGCCCGGATGTTAACCATGTGGTTGTAATCTTCAACCCTGCTGACGTGACCGCTCTTACAGCTCTCATCCGTTCAGGTCTCAAGCCAAGCCAGCTTACTTCACTTGCCGCTCTTGACTCAACACGTCTCCAGTCAGCAATCGCAAAGGAACTCGGTGTGCCACAGTACAAGGTTGAGAACGCACGTACCTATGGTGGACATGGTGAGGCAATGGCAGTGTTCGCATCTAAGATTACAGTTGACGGCAAGCCGCTCGCAGATTTCAATATTCCTGAGGACAAGTGGGCTGAGATCAAGCACGCTACTGTCCAGGGTGGTTCAAACATCATCAAGCTCCGTGGTCGTTCATCATTCCAGAGCCCAGCATATCAGTCTGTTCTCATGATTCAGGCAGCTATGGGTGGCCCTGAGTTCAACTGGCCTGCAGGCTGCTATGTAAACAACGAGAAGTATAAGAACGTTCTCATGGCTATGCCTACAGTAATCGATGCAACTGGTGTTCACTTCGGTGAGGTTACAGGTTCTGCTGAGGAACTTGCTGCTCTTGATGCATCTTACGCACACCTTCAGGTTATGCGTGATGAGATCATTTCTCTCGGCATTATCCCGCCAGTAGCAGAGTGGAAGACCATCAACCCTAATCTCTAGCAGATAGCCGGTCAAGCCGGCTATGACAAATGTTCGTCCGGTTTGACGAATTTTCGCCGGCTATGACAAATGTCCACCGGTTATGACGAATCTTCGCCGGCTATGACGGATGTTCGTCCGGTTTGACGAATGTTCACCGGCTATGACGGAAAATCGTCATCCCCGACCTGATCGGGGAACTAAATAAACAAAAAAGTGCAAAATTTTGTTGAAAAGTTTTGCACTTTTATTTTTTGTCCCTATATTTGCAGTCCCAAATGAGGGATACCAAATAATCGGGGTGTGGCGCAGTTGGCTAGCGCATCTGGTTTGGGACCAGAGGGTCCTGTGTTCGAGTCACAGTACCCCGACTTCAAAAAGCAGCTATCGATTGATAGTTGCTTTTTTTGTGTACCTTTGTGGAACTAAAGAAAGATTATGATACAGGCAAAAGGTATAGAAAAATCATTTGGCAGTCTCAAAGTGCTGAAGGGAATTGATTTAAGCGTTGCGAAGTCAGAGGTGGTTTCAATAATGGGAGCATCAGGAGCCGGTAAGACAACCCTGCTTCAGATTCTGGGCACCCTTTCCACTCCTGACCATGGGTCGCTCATCATTGACGGTACAGATGTGCTGTCTCTTAAAGGAGATGCTTTGTCGGACTTCCGCAACAGACGGATCGGCTTTGTGTTCCAGTTCCACCATCTGCTTCCAGAATTCACTGCTTTGGAGAATGTCATGATACCGGCGTTCATTGCCGGCCGTTCAAGGAAGGATGCTGAGTCTGCTGCAAAGGGACTTCTTGCTGATCTAGGACTTTCGGAGAGGATGGAGCATAAACCTTCTCAACTCTCTGGAGGCGAGCAGCAGCGAGTTGCCATAGCCCGTGCGCTGATAAATAATCCTGCAGTTCTGTTTGCCGATGAGCCTTCGGGCAATCTTGATTCCAAAACCAAGGAAGAACTTCATAATCTTTTCTTTGAACTCAGAGAAAAATATGGCCAGACAATAATTATAGTCACACATGATCCGGATCTGGCGAAAATGTGTGACAGATCTTTATATATGGTGGATGGCGTCTTTGTCTAACTTGATCGGAATGAGTGAGTTCAAGTTTAAAAGATTCACTGTGGTCAATGAGCGCAGTGCGATGAAGGTCAATACTGACGGCGTATTGCTCGGTGCCTCCATGACCATTGCTCCGACGTCCAGACGTATGCTTGATGTAGGCACTGGAACCGGCACGATAGCCTTGATGGCGGCGCAGCGTATGGCAGATTCTGTGACGTGCCCGACATTAAAAATCGATGCCATAGATATTGATGATGCCTCTGCAGCCGAGGCTGCGCAGAATTTCGATAATTCACCCTGGGCGGAATTGATGTCTGCCAGTCATGCATCTCTGAAAGAATATGACGCATCCCTCGATCCGGAAGTCAGATATGACCATATATTTTCAAATCCACCGTATTTTGAGGATTCGTTGCAAGCTCCCGACCAGAGAAGGAATGATTCCCGACATACCTCTACAGGTCTCTCATACTGTGAATTGCTGGAGTTTGCCAAAGTCCGTCTTTCTTCTGACGGACATATTTCAATTGTTCTTCCGTCCGATGCCGAAAACGGCCTGACAAGATATGCAAGAATGTGCGGCCTTCATCTTTTCCGTATCATGCGCATCAGGACGGTTCCTCGAAAACTGCCAAGCCGTATAATTGCAGAGTTTTCTTTCAGGCGATGTGACAACCCGTCAGAGGAATTGCTGACAATACAAAATGAGGGCAGATACACTCAAGAGTATCTTGCCCTCACCAGAGACTTCTATCTGTTTGCTTAGGTTAAATAGCGGTGCCTATTTCTTTGGTCCGTGATTGTGATGAAGTCTATGAATCTGATTTCTTCTGAATTTTTCTTCAGCGATATACAGTCTTGCTACTTTGTCGTCCGGAAGTACCTTCTTAAATCTCTCGGCTGCTTCGTTGCTGAGTTCCCTTTTATCTTCTCGGGCCTTGAGGTATCGGTTGAGATATGCTGATATCTCTTTCGATGATTTCTTTGAGCTGATGGCTTCATTGAGTTCCTTGAAGGTCTTCATGATCTTTCTGTGAGCCTCATCCTCTTCCTTACAGTAGGCGTTATATACTGGCCAGAATTTCTGGGCTTCTTCTGGTGTCAGGTTTATTTCCGTTGTAAAGAAGGCGATCTTTTCACTCATCATCTTTTCTTTCCAGTCTGTATTTTTCTGTGCTGCAGCTGTCGTTGTAAGGCCGATCATGAAGGCTATAGCGAAAAATATGGATGGTATATGTCTGAAAGTCTTCATATTGCGTGCTTTTATTCGTTTGTTTCAATGCTTTCCAAAGTTGTACCGGTGTATATAAGGTATTCGATTATTTCCTCTTCTGAAAGTTCTTCCGGTTCCGACATTGCCTGAAGGTCGTAGTAGCTTTCTTCGCTTATGTCCGAGAATACGAGAAGATCAATGCTGTCATACTCGATCTTGGCTTCCTGTTTGGATAGAACACCGATTCCTGCCAGAAGCAGCAAAGCCAAAGATGCTGCGATTGCCGGAATATAAAGTCCTGTGCCATGTCTCCTGCGGCTGTGATAATTGCGATCAGTAATGCGTATGCTTTCCTTGACTGAATTGAAATAGCCGTCAGGAACAGTATACGGATTCTTCCGCAGCTCTGGTCTTCCTAGTATGTCCTTGTCATTTCTCATAATATCATCTATTTGATGAATAAAAGTGTGGAAGGTTTAAAAACATTCTTCAATATCCTTCTTTATTTTATTATATGCGTGGTGATATGATGCCTTCAATGCCCCGGTCGAGGTTCCGGTTATTTCGGAAATATCTTCATATTTCATTTCGTCGAAATATCTGAGACTGAATACAATACGCTGTTTTTCGGGCAGCTTGTTCATTGCCTTGTGGAGCACTCTCTGGATTTCATCGCCATTGAAGTACGGATCTTCATCTATCTTTTTGGAAAGAATGTTCGATACAGAATCGAGAGACATCATGGCCCTGACCTTCTGACGGCGCAGGAAATTCAGCACCTCATTTGTCGCTATGCGATACAGCCATGTATAAAGCTGCGCTTCCCCTCTGAATGAGGGAAGCGCAGCCCATACCTTTATAAATATATCCTGAAGCAGATCGTTTGTGTCATCATGGGAGCACAGGAATCGGCGCACATGCCAATAGAGTCTTTCTGTGTAAGCCTCGACAATGTGGTTGAATGCCTGTTCTTGCTGCCCGTTGCGGTACAGATCTATGATTTCCCGGTCTGTCATATAATCTGTAAGACACGGAATGTGCTACCAGGTTTAATTATTGTCTTATTTTCTGGCAACGGCCTTCTTTGCTGCCTCGACAATGTGTGCTGCGTCGAGACCGTATACCTTCATGAGCTCTGCAGGAGTACCGCTCTGACCGAAACGGTCAGCTCCATTGATGAACTCGATCGGTGTAGGAGCATTTGCTGCCAGCACCCCGGCGATAAGCTCGCCAAGACCTCCGCATGTGTTGTGCTCTTCTGCGCACACAACAGCTCCGGTCTTCTTCGCAGAAGCTATCACAGCCTCTTCGTCAAGCGGCTTGATCGTAGCGATGTCAATCACTTCTGCTGAAACTCCTTCTGCCTCAAGTGCTTCAGCTGCATTGATCGCCTCCCATACGAGGTGGCCTGTTGCGAAGATGGTCACATCAGTACCTTCATTCATGCAGATTGCCTTTCCGATTTCGAACTTCTGGTCCTCAGCCGTGAAGTTAGGGACTGCAGGGCGTCCGAAACGAAGGTATACTGGACCTTCGTATTCTGCTGCAGCAATTGTAGCTGCCTTTGTCTGGTTGAAGTCGCAAGGATTGATCACAACCATTCCAGGGAGGGCTCTCATAAGGGCGATATCCTCCATTGTCTGATGGGTGGCACCGTCCTCTCCGAGGGTGATACCTGCGTGAGAAGATGCGATCTTCACATTTGTGTGTCCGTATGCCACCTCCTGACGTATCTGGTCATATACTCGTCCTGTGACAAATTCTGCAAATGAACCGATGAAAGGAATCTTTCCTGTGAGGGCGATACCTGCTGCTGCACCGACCATATTGGCCTCTGCGATACCGCATTGTACGAATCTTTCAGGGAAATCCTTTACAAATGCATCCATTTTTACGGAGCCGATAAGGTCAGCAGTCATTGCCACTACTCTCGGATCCTTCTTGCCTGCTTCATAGAGACCTGCTCCAAAGCCACTGCGGGTGTCCTTCTTTCCGCTGTCAATATATTTCTTTGCCATAATCGTCTTACATTAAAGGTTAAAAGTCTCCAAGTGTCTCTTCGAGCTGGGCAAGAGCCTTCTCGCACTGCTCTGCAGAAGGTGCCTTTCCATGCCATGCACATGTGCCGGCCATGAAATCCACTCCATGACCCATGTCGCTCTTGAAAAGAATCATAATCGGCTTGTCGTTTCCTGAAAGCTCGTCAGCCTTGGCATATGCCTTGAGAATCTCCTCAAAGTCATGTCCGTCGGCAACGATAACTTCCCATCCGAAAGCTTTGTATTTTGCTTCCAGGTCACCTACTCCACCGACTTCATCAACCCTTCCGTCGATCTGCTGACCGTTCCAGTCAACCATACCGATAAGATTGTCAAGCTTGTGGTGAGCGGCAAACATCGCTGCTTCCCAGATCTGACCTTCTTCGCACTCTCCGTCACCCATCATGACATAAACCTTATTGTTCTCCTTGTCCATCTTCTTTGCGACAGCTATGCCGGCAGCGAGGGACAGACCCTGACCGAGTGAGCCTGATGGCTGGAATACTCCCGGAAGCCCCTTGGCTATTGAAGGGTGGCCCTGAAGTCTTGAACCAAACTGTCTGAATGTTGCGAGTTCGGCTACAGGGAAATATCCGGTTCTAGCCAGAAGAGAGTAGTAGATTGGGGTAAGATGACCTGCAGAAAGGATGAATACATCCTGATCCTTACCGCTTCTTGTCCAGGTTGCTGGGTCGTGTTTCATCACATCGAAATATAGCGCTGTAAGGAAGTCTGCGCTACTCATGGATCCGCCCGGATGGCCGGATTTCGCTTTTGTCACCATTCTGACAATATCTCTTCTCAACTGAGATGAGATGCGCTGAAGTTCATTGATATTAGCCATTGTTTTATAGATTTTCATAATTGTACAAAAGTAAGAAAAAATGCGTTATCTTTGCAAGGATTTGAAGATAGATAAGATGAAGAAAACAAGAAATTTCTGCATAATTGCGCACATCGATCACGGGAAGAGTACACTCGCTGACAGAATGCTCGAGATTACTAATACCCTGACTGCGCGCGATATGGAAAATCAGGTTCTCGACTCGATGGATCTTGAGAAGGAAAAGGGAATTACCATCAAGAGCCATGCGATTCAGATGGATTATATATACAAAGGTGAGAAATATGTCCTGAACCTGATTGATACGCCGGGCCACGTTGACTTTTCTTATGAAGTTTCGAGGGCTATCGCTTCCTGTGAAGGCGCTCTTCTTGTGGTAGATGCGACGCAAGGTATTCAGGCGCAGACCATTTCCAATCTATATCTGGCAATCGAACATGACCTGGAAATCATCCCGGTGCTCAATAAGATAGACGTCGAATCCGCCATGGTCGATGTGGTCACCGATCAGGTCGTGGATCTGCTTGGATGCAAGCCTGAGGATATCCTTCTTGCTTCGGGCAAGACAGGTGAGGGTGTAAGAGATGTCCTTGATGCAATAGTAGAAAGAGTCCCGGCTCCGACAGGCGATCCGGATGCACCTCTCCAGGCCCTTATATTTGACTCTGTGTTCAACTCTTTCCGAGGTATCATCGCATACTTCAAGGTGATGAACGGAAGTATCAAGCCAGGTGACAAGGTGAAGTTCGTCAGCACTGGAAAGGAATATACGGCAGATGAGATAGGAGTCCTCAAGATGAAGATGCATCCGCGGCAGGAAATCCCATGCGGAAGTGTAGGATATATCATATCGGGCATAAAAAGTGCCGTGGAGGTGAAGGTCGGTGATACCATTACCCACGTTTCTGATTCATGCAAGGAGGCAATCGCCGGATTTGAAGAGGTGAAGCCTATGGTCTTTGCCGGTATGTATCCGGTAGAAACTGACCAGTATGAAGAATTACGTGCTTCGCTTGAGAAATTCCAGCTGAATGATGCTTCTCTTGTGTTCGAGCCGGAGTCTTCGCTTGCTCTGGGCTTCGGTTTCCGATGTGGTTTCCTTGGACTTCTGCACTTGGAAATCGTTCAGGAACGTCTGTTCAGAGAGTTCGGAATGGATGTTATCACAACCGTGCCGAACGTATCCTATAAGGTGTATACGACCCAAGGTGAGTGCCTTGATGTACATAATCCGTCCGGACTTCCGGCCGCAACACTCATAGACAGGATAGAGGAGCCTTATATCAGGGCTCAGGTGATTTCAAGATCGGATTATTACGGGCCGATCATGAAACTTTGTCTTGACAAACGAGGAATACTCATCAATCAGCATTATCTGACTGCGGACCGTCTGGAACTTACATATGAAATGCCTTTGTCAGAAATCGTCTTCGATTTCTATGACAAGCTGAAGTCTATATCAAAGGGATATGCGTCTTTCGATTATCATGTGGTCGGATTTAAGGAGGCAAAGCTCGTGAAGCTTGACATCCTGCTTAATGGTGATCCGGCAGATGCTCTGTCAACCCTGATTCATGCTGACCATGCTTATGATTTCGGTCGCAAGATGTGTGAGAAACTCAAGGAACTTATTCCACGTCAGCAATTCGATATTGCCATCCAGGCTGCAGTTGGTGCCAAGATTATCGCCAGGGAGACGGTCAAGGCTGTGAGAAAGGATGTGACAGCCAAGTGTTATGGCGGTGATATCAGCCGAAAGAGAAAGCTTCTTGAAAAGCAGAAGCAGGGTAAGAAGAGGATGCGTCAGATCGGTACGGTCGAGGTTCCGCAGAGCGCTTTCATGGCAGTTCTCAAGTTGGATTAGCCGTTTGACGGCTGTCGTATATAATATAAAAAGGGAAACCGTCACGGCTTCCCTTTTTATATACCTCTTTTAAGCGAGGCCTTTCCGTCATGATCCCGAAGGAATTGCACACATTTTTCTTAGAAATGGGATCTGCGGAAAGAGACGAATAAGATTCTTAACCGAGGGCAAAGGTCGCGTCTTTTCTTCTTATCTCGGTTGTCACTTTTGTTGTTTTAGCTGTTGTTTTAGCTGTTTGCTGTTGTTTAAATAGGTGATTATGGAACGGGGTCATATCCGTGACCTCCCCAAGGATGACATCTGAGGATACGCCGTAACGACAGATAAAATCCTTTGAAAGGACCATGCTTCCTGAAAGCCTCCAGAGCATACTGTGAGCAAGTCGGAGTGAAGCGGCAGCATGGCTGCTTGAGAGGAGATATGCAGACCTGATAAAATCTTATCAGGATTATGAATGGGAGGATTGCTGCTTTTCGGATTATTTTCCCGTATTTGCTATCTTTAAGTGACATCTGTCTAGGGCTGGGTTGGTTCCGGGATCTGGTTCAGTCTTTCGATGATCTTTCCGATCGCTTCATGGATTTCTTCATAGCTCATGACCTCTTTCGTAGAGTAGGTCAGAAGCAGGTCGTAGCCATGTGTGTGCTGCAGGCTGTGCTTCTGTCTCCTCCATCCTTCACGTAGCCTTCTTTTAAGCAGATTACGCTTTACAGCACGCTTGAAAAGCTTTTTGGGAACGGATACCATAATTCTAGCCATTCCTGTACCTGTCTCAGCCCTGAAACAATAGCGGATTCCAGGCACGTTCCCGTGTCTGCCTTTGGCAAGCAGGCTTGATATGGCTGTCTTGCCGCATAATCTTTCTTTTTTAGGAAGTGTATGACGGATAGCTTCCTCCATCAATCAGTTGTTCTTTGACAGATATAGTTCAAGTGCCTTTGCAACGGATGGTGCTTCAACGTTAGGTGCGGAAATCTCAATCTTTAGTCCGGCCTCCTCCATCGCTGGAACGATTGACCTGCCGTAAGACACAAATTTGATGTTCTTCTGAGTGAAGTCAGGCTGGTTCTCATACAAAGACTTCACATCTGCAGGGTTGAAAAGAACGATCATGTCGTACGAGTGAAGCTCGACATCCTTGATGTCTTGAGGCACTGGCTTTACAAATACGGCAGTCTCGAAATCCAGCTTCTGGGTTTCGAAAGCTTTGGTTACTGCATCTTTGCTGGACGATTCCGCTGTTGCTATAAGGAATTTCTCTCCTTTATGCTTCGAGCCGATCAGTCCTATGATGGACTCGGGCTTTCCGTCACCGAAGAAGATTTTTCTTTTCCTGTAGACGATGTGTTTCTGAAGGTAGTTCGCTACAGCCTCTGTGCTGCAGAAGTATTTCATAGTTTCAGGGACCTTGACTCTGAGCTCTTCGCAAAGCTGGAAGAATGCGTCGATGGTCGTTCGTGCAGAAAAGACGATGGCTGTGTGGTCAAGTATGTTTATTCTCTGCGCCCGGAACTCTCTGGAAGTCAGAGGTTCAATCTTAAAGAACGGCTTGAAGTCAAACTCCACTCCGAATTTTTCTGCAATGCTGGTATAAGGCGAAGCCGTCGTCGGCTGCTGCTGTGAAATCAGTATTTTCTGTACGCTCATTATCTTATAAAATCACGGCTGAAGCTACCAATGCTCCAGTAGGTAAAATTTCGAGGGCGCAAAGGTACAAAAAAGCTGTGAAAATCGAGCAAGAAGATGCAAAAATTTGAGTTTTTCTAAGTATGAAGATAGTGTATATGGCCGCTGATAGCCAAAGCATTGCGCTTCTGACTGTCTCGTTGTCTACGTTGAATATGCCAAGTACGCCCCAAAGAGCAAGAAGAAGCAATACCAGAAGGATGAAAAATGAATATGCGGATCTGCAGGCGCACCAGTACATCTGGCTGTTACGTTTTTTGGGAGCGCACATCTTTTCCAGCAGGGCCCTCGTGATGATATACCCTATGATGATTCCCGTAATCAGACCGAAGCGTGCGTCGCCGGTAAAAGTATTCAGAAATGCAGGGGAGTACAGGCCGGTTCTGTAGATTATGATGCAGAATGGTACGACGAGCGAGAGAGCGATCATGTTTCTGTCCCTGCTGAGTCTCACACTGTTGAACAGATTTACGCTTTCCTTCCATCTGATTATGCCTGCAATCAGTGACGGGAAGATTTCCACCAGCCTTCTTAATAGAGTGATGATGACAAGCAATGACAGAAGTGCCATTACGTCAGATATGGGCGATGCCGCGGTTTCATAGCCTGAAACCGTGCCAGCTACTGATGGCAATGTCAGGTGGCCCTTGACAAAGGCGCTGTCAACCGGAGATATCATGTCAATTACCTCTTTTCGCTCTGTATCCCATGTCCTTCAGCAAAGAGACAACCCTGTCGCGGAAATCTCCCTGGATAGTTATCTCGCCGTCCTTTGCACTGCCTCCGACTCCGCACTTGACCTTTAATGTGCGTCCGAGGTCCGCCAGATCTTCAGTAGTGCCAACAAAACCTGTCACAAGAGTCACCTGCTTGCCGCCACGACCTTTTCTGTCTATGGATACGATCAGGTTCTGCTTAGATGGCTCAATAGTTGCAGGCTCATCTGCCGCTTCTTCTTCGTAGGCGAAGTCCGGGTTGGTCGAGAATACGACACCTAGTCTTTTTTTCCAATCGTTGTCTGCCATTGTGTGGAATTAATTTTTGCAAATATAGCGAATATCGTTGTATATTTGCGAGTTTGATAATGATAGAATTACTTAAATATTATATGGATAACAAGAAATTCACTTTTTGGAACAGGTTGACAGCTGTTGTGGTCTTTATCGTAGCGGCAGTGACTTACTTGATGACCATAGAGCCGACAGCTTCTTTCTGGGACTGCGGTGAGTTCATCGCATCTTCTTATAAATTGGAAGTCGGTCATCCGCCGGGAAACCCTGTGTTCCAGCTTTTTGCAAGATTCTTCACGATGTTCTTCGACAGCCAGCATGCAGCAATGGCGGTCAACGGCATGAATGCGATATGTTCAGCGCTTACCATCTTTTTCCTGTATCTGACAACGGTATTCTTTGCCAAGAGGGTTGTGAAACCTTCTGATGACGGTACCTATTCAGTAGCAAAGGCGATCGCCATCTTCGGCTCAGGTGCTGTCGGTGCTCTTGCATATTGTTTCAGTGACACATTCTGGTTCTCTGCAGTCGAAGGCGAGGTATATGCCATGTCCTCTCTTTTCACGGCTCTGGTATTCTGGGCGATGACCAAGTGGTATGAGCAGGCCGATACACCTTATGCAAACAGATGGATCGTACTCATTTCTTTCCTTATGGGACTTTCCATCGGCATCCACCTTCTCAACCTGCTGGCAATCCCGGCTCTGGTGTTCATGTTCTATTACAAGAAGAGAGAGAACGGTCATTATTCTCTTTGGGAGTATGTAAAGATATTCCTGATTTCTGTGGTCATTCTGGCAGTGATTCTTTTCGGAATAATACCTTATCTTCCGAAATTTGCGGCCTACTTTGACCTGTTCTTCGTCAATGTCCTAGGTCTTCCTTTCAACAGCGGAGCGGCAGTATTCATGATTCTTCTGCTCGGACTGTGCTTCTGGGGACTGTTCCGGACCATGGACAGACAGCAGGTCTTCGCAAATACAGTACTTCTCTGCTTTACCACGATTGTCATAGGATTCTCGCTTTTCTCGATAGTGATCATCCGTTCAAGTGCGAAGACTCCGACCAATGAGTACCAGCCGGATAATCCGTTCACCCTGATCCGCTATCTAAGCCGTGAGCAGTACGGAAGTACACCTCTTATATATGGCCAGTATTTTGATGCCCCTTATGATATAGAGCAGACCACATATTGGGCTCCGATGGGCGACAAGTATATAAAGGCTGACGGCCCTGGAGAAATAAAATACGAATCATCAGGAAAGATGCTCTTCCCGCGTATGTGGAACGGCAGTGATTCCAAATATATAAACTTCTACCAGTCATATATGGACGGCGGTGGAAAGAAGGTAGCCGGCTCCCAGCATAAGAAGCCGACGTTCTTCCAGAATCTGGCGTTCTTCTTCGATTATCAGATGAACTGGATGTACTGGCGCTATTTCATGTGGAACTTTGCAGGTCGTCAGAATGATATACACAGCCCTTCACCAGGGGACATCTTTACAGGAAACTGGGAGTGCGGCATACCTTTCATTGACGAATACAGGCTCGGCGACCAGTCAGACGCTCCGGCTTACCTCAAGGAGAACAAGGCGAAGAATCATTATTATATGCTCCCGCTTCTTCTGGGTATAATCGGCATATTCTTCCAGTTCGCCCGTGACAAGAGAGGCTCATGGCTGACATTCCTGATGTTCTTCATGACAGGAATAGCTGTCGTGATATATCTGAATCAGCCGCCTTATCAGGTTCGTGAAAGGGACTATGCTTATGCGGGATCATTCTATTCGTTCTCGATCTGGATCGGACTTGCGGTGGCAGCCTTGTATTCATGGGTGCAGGAGAGGCTTGACAGAAAGGACTCACAGAAACCGGCTGCAGGTGTCGCTGCATCTGCCGTCATTGTTGCCGTGACCCTTCTTGTACCTGTACAGATGGCTTCTGAAAACTGGGATGACCATGACAGAAGCAACAGATATACGGCTGTCGAGATGGCGAAGAACTATCTTAATTCTGTAGGGCAGAACGGTATTCTCGTGACCCACGGAGACAATGATACCTTCCCGTTGTGGTATGCACAGGAAGTCGAAAACATCCGTCCTGACGTCCGGATCTGCAATACATCCCTTCTTGGAACGGACTGGCATATAGACCAGATGAAATATGCTGTCAATGAGTCTGCTCCGCTTGATCTCACAGTCGGCCCTCGTCAGTACCTTTATGGAACAAATGAATATGTCCATATCTATGACACTCGTGACAGTATACTCCTGTTGTCTGACGTCATGCGCATATTCAAGCATCCGGATGCGAAGATTCCTTTGACCAGCGGACGTAATGTGGACTATATCATGTCACGCAAGTTTGCGATACCGGTAAATAAGGAGAATGTCATAAAATATGGAATCCTTGATGAGAAGTATGCAGACCAGATTCCTGAATATATAGTACTTACAATGTCTCCTGACAAGGATTATCTCACCAAGCCGGAGATATTCATGCTCGATCTGCTGTCCAATTATCAGTGGGACCGTCCTATAAATCTCCTGAGCATGGGAGGAGATATAAATATAGGTCTCAAGGAGTATCTCATGTATGATGGTTTTTCATATAGGTTTGTTCCGATCAGGAATAAGATGAAGAGCACGGATATAGGCTTTGCCGATCCGGAAGACCTTTATTATAAGATGAAGAACGTATATACCTGGGATGCGCTGAAGAGGACTGATTATTTCGCTGATTATCAGAACTTCTATACATTCTGTGGCGTTCTCTCCCAGAGGCAGCTTTTCACTAATGTAGCTAAGGAAATGCTGAAGATCGGTGATAAGGAAAGGGCTATAGAAATGCTCGATATGTGTCAGGAGTGTGTTCCTGAGGAGAATTTCCCTCTTGATATCACATACCTCGGATTCTCTAACGAATACATGGTTGTGGACATGATCGAGACCTATTATGATGCCGGAGCTCCGGAAAAGGCTCTTGAACTTGCGAAGAAATTCTCGGACCAGCTTTTCCAGTCTACATATTTCTTCCTTCAGTATTATGATTTCGCAAAACGTGAATTCGAAAACTGCTATAACAATCTGCAGTATCTGTCTGACCTTGCCGAACATCACGGCGACAAGGAGTTCGCTGAAGGCATCAGGAACCGCTTCAATAGTCTTCTGGATGAGGAATAGGCTAGCGTGCCAGCCTTACAAATACACTCAGCGGCAGGTTCTTGCCGTATGAATCTCGTAATACAAGTTCCCCGAAATCGAGGGACTTGTATGCGTTTTTAAGGCAGAATGCCTGTTTCACGATAGTCTCTCCGAGTACGGCGGAGTAACCGTTCGAATAGAGGTTGAGGACCATGAAGCTGTCCTGTGGCGCAAGGATCGCCGCCACGCACTGGAGCATTTCGTTTAGACATTCGTCGAGCTTCCACTTCTCTCCGTCAGGTCCATGTCCGTATGCAGGTGGGTCAAGGATGATGCCCTGATATGTGTTGCCTCTCTTTGCCTCCCTGCGTGCGAACTTGAGTGCATCCTCGACAATCCATCTTATGTTGTCCAGACGGCTGGCCTCCATGTTTCCGCGAGCCCAGGTTACAACCTGGCGTACTGAGTCGAGATGGGTCACGTCCGCTCCTGCTGCCTTGGCGGCGAGAGATGCGGCTCCAGTATATGCGAACAGGTTGAGGACCTTAGGCTTCGGCTTTCCTTCAGCCTCGGCCTTCTCGACCAGTTCTCGGGTCTGTCTGTAGATATACTCCCAGTTTGATGACTGTTCGGGGAAGACGCCCACGTGCTTGAATGAAGTAAGGCCGAGGCGGAGCGAGAAGTTCAGACCTTCCTGCGCACCATTGTAACGGATATACCACTGGTCATCCATCTTCTTCCTGCGCTCCCAAGTGCCGCTATCCTCCTTTCCGGCCTTGCCGAAACCTGCTCCTGTCTTGAAGCGGGTATGGATGAGCCTGTTCCATTCTCCGTCAGATAATGATTTGTCCCACAGGGCTTTAGGCTCGGGCCTTGCCATTATATACGATCCGAATCTTTCCAGCTTTTCAAAGTTGCCGGAGTCAATGAGTTCGTAGTCTTTCCAGAATGTGCCGGGGCTTTCAATAGTCATCATAACGGAATGTCATTTATGCGCTGGGCGCAGATTGTCGATTTTCTGAGTGCGAAGATAGGTAAATTCTTGTATTTCGCCGAAAATTGCTAAATTTGCTCGGATTTAGGGATTGCCGGTCAAGCCGGCAATGACGTGGTCTTCAGTCAGGATGACCGTATGTCATCCCCGACCTGATCGGGGATCTGAAAATGGAATTTTATAACAAAACAATTATACGATTATGCAACAGTTTATTGACTCTTACGATTTCGCCGGCAAGAAGGCGATTGTCCGCGTTGACTTCAACGTTCCACTCAACGAGAAGATGGAGATTACTGACGACACACGTATCCGTGCCGCTATCCCTACACTCAAGAAGGTTCTTGAGAAGGGTGGTGCAGTGATCGTCATGTCACATCTTGGCCGTCCGAAGGGCGTTACTGAGAAATTCTCTCTCAAGCACATCCTCGGCCGCGTTCAGGAGCTTCTCGGAGCACCTGTAAAGTTTGCTGATGACTGCCAGGCTGCTGACGAGCAGGTTGCAGCTCTCAAGATGGGTGAGGTTCTCGTTCTTGAAAATCTCCGTTTCTATGCTGAGGAAGAGGGCAAGCCAAGAGGTGAGTTCGCTTCTGACGAGGAGAAAAAGGCAGCCAAGGCTGCTGTAAAGGAGAGCCAGAAGGGCTTCGTGAAGAAGCTTGCTTCATATGCTGACTGCTATATCAACGACGCTTTCGGTACTGCTCACCGTGCACACGCTTCTACTGCTCTTATCGCAGAGTACTTCCCTAACGACAAGATGTTCGGTTATGTGATGGAAGGCGAGATCAAGGCTATCGACCACGTTCTCAAGACTCCTGAGCACCCTGTGACTGCAATCGTAGGTGGTGCAAAGGTTTCTTCTAAGATCACTATCATCGAGAAACTTTTCGACGCTGTTGACAACATGATCATCGGTGGTGGTATGGTTTACACCTTCAAGAAGGCTCAGGGTGGCCAGATCGGTCGCTCACTTTGCGAGGATGACCAGATGCAGCTCGCTCTTGACACTCTCAAGAAGGCAGAGGAGAAGGGCGTGAAGATCTATCTCTCCAAGGAGGTTGTGATCGCTGACGATTTCTCTAACGACGCCAACACCAAGATCTGCCTCAACTCAGAGATTCCTGACGGTTGGGAAGGTATGGACGCAGCTCCAAGCACTCTCGCTATGTGGGAGGAGGTTCTCATGAAGTCAAAGACCATCCTCTGGAACGGTCCTGTAGGCGTATTTGAGATCCCTGCATTCGCAAAGGGTACTAACCGCATCGCTGAGATCCTTGCTAAGGCAACTGCTGAGAACGGAGCATTCACCCTCGTAGGTGGTGGTGACTCGGTTGCAGCCGTAACTCAGATGGGTTATGCAAACAAGGTAAGCTACGTTTCGACAGGTGGTGGTGCAATGCTCGAGTACCTCGAGGGCAAGGAACTCCCAGGTATCGCTGCAATCCGCGCGTAAGCGATTCGCTGAAAATCAAGACAAAGGGGTGTGGCAGATATGCCATACCCCTTTGTCTTGCCTTCTTGATGCCAGCTATGAGGCATAGATGATTTCGTAAGAAATATGATGTTGCAGTTAATATTTTAATTACTATATTTGCTGCGAGGATTGCGTTTTGCATTCCCGGACATATTGAAATTTATAAGCATTAGCTTTTATTCTGAACTTCGTGAAATTTGGCGATTTTGTAAAGTTTACAGGAATAAAACTGATGCCTACGCTTGAGCGTGGGTAATCGTTTTCTGTAAGCTTAGGTACGCCAAAACCTCACGAAGAGAAGATGATACTCACGCTCTCTCTTTGTTTATGCTAGTCTGAGTGCGGGTTTATGACGAACCGTTTTATTATTAACCAATAAATTCCTAACATTATGAAACTCAGACATTTTATGTTTGCTGCCACTTTGTCGCTCTTGACATTTGCAGCTTGTGGAGAACTTTCAGATCCAGTAAATCCGGACGACCTTCCCGAAGTGTACACCGTAAAACTTGATTGTGGTGGTGAACTGGATATCAATCAGGTGCCTCTTACACGTTTTACTCCGGATAACAATGATTTATATGGTATAAATGTTTATTATATGCCGGTAAGTGGTGGGACTTACAAGCATTATGCTTATGGTCTTTTTGACGACCTTTCCAATGCAACCATCGATCTGATAGCTGATTATAAGTTTAAATTTGAAGTTGACCTTATTGATGATGGAAAGTCTAAGGTTTATAGTGATGGCATCCAGATCGAGGAGGTGAATTATACAGGTTATGGCCATCCTTTCCAGGCGTATAATAATTATGATGGAACCAAATCTCTTACCATTACTAAAATTTCCAATGCTTTTACATATTCTGAGGATTGCTATTTTTATGATCTCGGACGACGCTTCCAGATTCCTGGTTCTACTTCTTCATATTGGGAACCAGAAGGTGTAGAGACTTATTATGGTGTGGCAGAAGTGGTCCCTACTGCAGATGGAGAGACCGTATCAGTATTCCTGAAAAGAATGGTATATGGCATCAAGGTCGTTGCAGGCGATTTTCTTACAGAGGGAACTGTAAAAGTTTCATTTGCATCAGGTAATTCTTCTCCAAGCTTTACACTTTCTCCTGATAATAAAGTTGTAGAGAATATCTATACTACTCTAAGTCGTCCTAGCTGGTATGAGAAAGAGGAACTTGAAGATGCTTATTCATATAGATATATGAATTTCAGCTGGACTAAGGATGATGGTACGGTCTTGAAACTGAAAGAGCAGACAGTCAAGGTAAACCGTCTCAAGCAGACTATAATAAATCTGACATTCTACGAAGACGCCACAATAGATGGCGCAAAGCTGGCTGTCCAGTACGAGGATCAGGTTTTCGTAGAGGAAGGTCAGGAAATCTATTCTTTTGGTGATGACCAGAGCGAGTATGAATGGTAAATAATTCAGGTCAGCTGCTATAGATATGAGAGGGTCGGGTTTCCGGCCCTTTCTGCGTATATGTGTTCTTTCTGACTGTGGAATATGTGTTCTAAAGGAAATTATTATATTTGCAGGTTGTAAAACAGAAAGACTATGATAGATTTTTTGGCTGTAAACTGGCATGTGGATCCTGAGATTATTGCAATCGGGCCAATTTCGCTCAGATGGTATTCGTTGCTGTTCATTTCGGGATTCATTCTCGGATGGTTCATATTCAAGTGGTTCTTCAAGAGGGAAGGAATTCCTGTAAGCTTGCTTGATCCGCTTCTTTATACTCTTCTGATAGCGACTATTGTGGGCTCCCGTCTGGGTCATTGTCTTTTCTATCAGCATGACTACTATCTTGGCAGCTGGGACGGATTTCTGGAGATATTCATGCCATGGAAAGGTGGACTTGCCAGCCATGGCGGTACGATAGCATTGTTTATCGCAATGTGGTGGTTTGCAAGGCATTATGGCCGTAAATACGACTTTGATTTTGTGTGGATTCTCGACCATCTCGCAATCGCCGTATGTTTTGCTGCAACATTCATCCGTCTGGGAAATCTCTTCAATTCGGAGATATATGGAGATGTCACAAACCTTCCATGGGGATTTGTTTTCGAACTCAGGGGAGAGACAGAGCCCAAGCATCCTACTCAGCTTTATGAAGCACTAAGCTACTTCCTTCTGGGAGTCTTCCAGATACTTATGTACAAGTACAGGCTGCCTAAACTTTACAGAGGTTTCTTCATCGGAACCTTCTTCATCGGTTGCTTCGGCATGCGTTTCCTGATTGAGTTCATAAAGGAACCTCAGGTAGGCTTCGAGCAGGATATGGTTCTGAATATGGGTCAGTGGCTCAGCATTCCGTTTGTCCTTCTCGGCATCGGATTCCTTGTATATAGTTATATCAAGAAGCAGCCGGCTGCAGTCGTGCATCCCCAGAAGCCGAAATCGCAGCCTACACATTTCGCGCACAGCAAATAATCAAAGACGTCATTCCGGACGTAGTGTAAGAAGCGTCTTTCTGAGGCTCTGCCTGTATTTCAGGGGTGACATTCCGGAGTGCTTCCTGAAGAATTTTCCGAAAGAAGACTGGTCTGAAAATGACAGTCGGCTTGCTATCTGCTGTATGCTCAGATCCGGGTCTCTCAGCAAGCCGGCAGCGACTTCGGCGCGGAGTGCGGAGATAACGGTGCCTATAGGGACCTTAGTTTTCTCCTTTACGATAAGAGAAAGGTATTGCTTTGATATACAAAGCTTTTCGGCATAGAATCCGATGTCCGTGTGAGTCTCGATGTTTTCTTGAAGCAAGGTTACGAAATCCTTAAGGATGCTGTCGGCTCGTCTCATGTCCGTGTGATGAGAAGGTGTTCCCTTGCCATATCTTCTCCACATCATGTCAGCCATATCCGTAAGAAGAATGTAGAAATACGAATAGGTCACTTCTTCTGCAAAATGGTGCTTCGTGTTCTTCAGTGATGATATCAGATTGCTGATGTCTGTTCTGAGGGTCTTTACATCCTTGTCCGAAAATATACTTCCACCGTAACTGTGGTTCAGACTCATCCTGAAGTCTGGAGGGAAAGGGTTCCTATTGCGGAAGATGTCCTCGATCACAGTCTTGTCTGTAGCTGTGACCATCGCATGAAATCCTTCGTCATACTCGATTTCGTAGATGTCCGCCCAAGTAGGGAGGTTGACATAAGTGTTCTTTCCGAAGGAATGTTCATCCCCGTTTATGATCATTCTTAAGGTTCCGTCCAATATGATGATGACAAGATGGTATTTAGGCCTTCTCGGGCGGGAGTAATAGATATGGTCGCCGCCGGATATCTCGCATGCGAAGATATAATCATCGATATATCCTACATTCTTGACGCATTTTTGTCCGAATAAGACCGCCGGACGTTGCTTTCTGGAGACTTTTTCGCTCATTTTTGTTACTTTTGTGCCCCAAATATAATGAATTTAGCAGATAGAACCAAAAGTATAGGATTTTGGACCAATGTAATTACGGCAGATGGTTCAATATTTGCAGGAAATTTGCGCTCTGTGAAAAATACGAAAGTTCAATTAGTTAGTGTATAAAGTAATGAAGAAAACAGCGGTTTTTTCAGTGATGGTCTCAGGACTGCTTCTCTTCTCCATGGCTGCCGATGCGCAGTACAGGACAGGGAAAGGCCAGGAGGAAACGCCTAAGACGGAGTCCCAGCTCATTCTGGAGCAGGCGGAATCGTCAGAATCACCTGTTGTCATCACGTTGGAACAGGCGCTCGAGATTGCCTTGAGCGAAAATGTGTCTGTCAAAGTGGCAGACCTTGAAATCAAGAGGACCCAGTATGCCAAGAAAGGAGCATATGCTGCCCTCTTCCCACAGATTGACCTGACAGGTTCCTATCAGAGAACAATCAAGAGACAGGTCATGTATATGGATATAGATACCAAGTCTATGTCATCGATGATGGGCGGTTCTTCTGCCACATCGGCATTGGCAGACATCATGCAGCGTATCGCCGTTCTGGAGCAGGCAAACGGCATAACTCCGCCAGCTCCATCAACACCTTCGACTCCTGAAACGGATTCAGGCGCAGAGTCAGCAGGATCTTCCATGTCTGACGGTCTCGAAGTCGGACGACTCAACACCTTGAATGCAGGAGTGACAGCAGCAATGCCTATCGTCAACGCTCAGCTTTGGAAGAGCCTGAAGATTTCCGGCCTTGATGTGGAGCTTGCTGTAGAGAAGGCGCGTGCGTCCCGTCTTGACATGGTTACGCAGGTGAAGAATGCATATTATTCGATTCTTTTCGCCAAGGAGGCGTTCAATGTATATAAGGAAGTTTATGAGAATGCCGTAAAGAATCTTGAGGAGACTCAGAAGAAGTATGATGCCCAGAAGGTTTCGGAGTTTGAACTCATAAGATCGAAGACAAGTGTTGCCAACGCGATTCCGAATGTCTATAATGCGGAAAGCTCTGTCATCCTTGCGCTGTGGCAGCTTAAGGCTGTTCTTGGAGTGGATCTTGACATGAATCTTGATGTGGCTGGCAAGCTTGGCGATTTCTCACAGCAGATGTTCTATGACATCCACCAGCATGACAGCATTTCCCTTGACAGGAACACGACGATGAAGCAGCTTGCAATCCAGGCTGAGCAGCTTGCCGAGAATATCAAGATACAGAAATATGCAAATATTCCTTCATTGGCTCTTGCATTTAATTTCAGCATGAATACAATGGCCAATGATGTCAGCTTTAATGAGTTCCGTTGGACTCCATATTCATATGTGGCTTTGAGTCTCAATATTCCGATCTTCGCAGGCGGAAAGCGTTACCAGGCCATCCGTCAGGCAAAGAACCAGTATCAGCAGGTTCAGCTCCAGACTCTCAACACCGAGCGTCAGCTGAAGATTGCCATCCGTCAGAGCCTTAACACTATGGAGACTAACATGAAGAGCTACTATGCTGCCCAGGATGCGGTTGCAGCAGCTCAGAAGGCTTATGACATTGCCGAGGCTTCTTATAAAGTAGGACGCAGTACCTTTATCGAACTTAACGACGCGCAGCTTGCGCTTACCCAGGCTCAGCTTGCAGAGTCTCAGGCTGTATATAATTTCGTTACAGCAAAGTCTCAGCTTGAGCAGACCCTTGGTCAGGATTTTATCGAATAATCAAAAAGTAAAAATATGAAGACTATTTTCAGAACAATGTTCCTTGCCGGAGCTGTCGTGCTGGCAGCCGGTTGCGGCAATAATGGAAAGAAGGAAGCAGCGCAGACAGAGGCAGTCGTAGAGAATGTGGCTCCGTCGGTAGCTGTTCAGCAGGTGTTTGTGCGTGAGGTGCCTCAGATGGCTACGTATACATCTACAGTTCAGGCTTATGTGAAGAATAACATCGCTCCTCAGATGGCAGGCCGTATCACTAAGATCAATGTTGAGATCGGTGATTTCGTGAAGGCAGGACAGATCCTCGCGGAGATTGACAAGGCTCAGCTTCTTCAGGCTCAGCTTCAGCTCCAGAACCAGGAGGTGGAACTCCAGCGTCTGAAGTCTCTGTATGAGGCAGGCGGACTTTCGCAGTCTGATTACGATGCTATCCAGATGCAGTATAATGTTCTCAAGACACAGGTGGACAATCTTGTAGAGAACACCACCCTCCGCAGCCCTATCAACGGAGTGGTTACGGCACGCAACTATGATGTAGGTGATATGTATGGCATGAGCATGCCTATCTTTACGGTAGAGCAGATCGTACCGGTAAAGATTCTCGTAGGTGTTTCAGAGTCAGATTATTCGAAGGTAAAGAAAGGTGACTCGGTAGAGATTACTGCTGATGCAATCCCTGGAAAGACCTTCTATGGAAAGGTCAACAGAATTTATCCTACAGTAGACCCGGCGACACGTACTTTTACAATCGAGGTCAAGGTTGACAACAACTACAGGACCCTTCGTCCGGGAATGTTCGTCAGAGCGACTGTCAATTTCGGCAAGAATAACAATGTGGTTATTCCGGATGTGGCTGTAGTAAAGCAGCAGGGCTCCGGTGAGAGATTCGTATATCTGCTCAACGAGGACGGCACCGTGTCTTATCAGAAGGTGGTTCTCGGTCGTCGTATGGGAGCGGAATATGAGGTACTCGAGGGTATCCAGGATGGTGCAAAGGTAGTTACTGGAGGTCAGATCCGCCTCAAGGACGGCATCAAGGTTATTGTAAACGAATAGTTAGCGGTATAGTATGAGTATTTACAGAAAAGCGGTCAATAACCCGGTAACCACTGCGCTGGTCTTCATCGCAATGGCTATATTCGGTGTGTTCTCGCTTATTAACATATCTTTGGACAGGTTCCCTAAGTTCGATGCGAACGTCGTTATGGTGATGTCGTCGTATCCGGGAGCCAGTGCGGAGGATATCGAGACCAACCTGACGAAGGTGCTCGAGAACTCCCTGAACGGTGTGAGTGACCTTAAGAGCCTGAGTTCGACTTCTAAGGAGAATATATCACTCATTACACTCGAATTCGTAGAAGGAGTGGATATCGATGTTGCTACAAATGATGTCCGCGACAAGCTCGATATGGTGAACTCGGTGCTTCCGGACGGAGCGTCGCTCCCTATCATCTTCAAGTTCAGTGCTGACGATATGCCTATCATGATCATGGCGGCGACAGCTGACGAGAGCCTTCAGGCCCTCGAAAAGATTCTCGACGATAAGGTGGCGACCCCTCTCGCACGTGTGTCCGGTGTGGGTACTGTCTCTATTGCCGGTGCTCCGCAGCGTGAGATCCAGGTGTATTGCGATCCTAACAAGCTGGAGGCATATGGCCTCACCGTTGCCGGCATTTCAAGCATAATCGCTTCAGAAAACAGGAACGTGCCATCGGGATCCATTGACATAGGATCCAATGCTTATGCACTTCGCGTAGAGAAGGAATTTACTTCTGCAGACCAGATGCTGGATATCGTCGTCGGACATTCAAACGGCAGGACAATATATCTGCGTGATGTTGCGCGAGTTGTGGATGGTGTTGAGGAAAGGTACCAGGAGGCATATGTAAACGGCGTGCAGGGTGCTCAGATAGTCATCCAGAAGCAGGCTGATGCCAACACAGTGAACGTGATCAGGGGCGTGAAGAAGGCAATGAAGAATATTGAGAAGAACCTTCCTTCTGACATTCAGATCAGGACGGTGGTCGACAGTTCTGACAACATCCTCAATACTCTCAATTCATTGAAGGAGACTATTCTCGTGACCTTCCTCATCGTGATGCTCGTTGTCTACCTCTTCCTCGGAAGATGGCGCGCGACCTTCATCATCGTTCTTGCGATTCCGATTTCTCTCCTTGCATCCCTGATGTATCTCTGGGCGACAGGAAACACATTGAACATTGTGTCTATGTCGGCTCTCTCGATTGCCATAGGTATGGTGGTGGATGATGCCATCGTGGTACTGGAGAACATTTCTACACATCTGGAGAGGGGAGCGAAGCCAAAGGAAGCCGCGGTTCATGCTACTCAGGAAGTGGGTATCTCGGTTATTGCATCTACATTGACGATGCTCGCCGTATTCCTTCCTCTCACTATGATCAAGGGTATGGCCGGTCTTATGTTCAAGCAGCTCGGATGGATTACAAGTATCATTATGATCGTGTCTACGATCGGAGCCTTGACACTTATTCCGATGCTCTGCTCGCAGTTCCTCCGCTTCAAGCCTAAGACAGGTAGGATCCATGACTTGATCTTCGGAAACTTCAACAAGTTCATCGACATTATTTCACGCGGTTACGGACGTCTCATCAATTGGTGCATCAGTCATAGGACAATTGTAGTGATAGTTTCTGTTGTGGTATTTGTCGGTACTGTCGGCCTTATCGGCCCAAGAATCAAGACTGAGTTCATGCCTAAGTCCGACGATGGCCGTATCACTCTTCAGCTCGAACTTCCAGCCGGAACGGGCCAGAGTGTCACAAGAAATCTTGCACACGAAATCCACGGCAAGTTCAAAGCAGCGATTCCGGAGATTGTGAACTGCTCATATGCACTCGGACAGGCAGATACAGACAACGCTTTTGCATCAATGCAGAGCAACGGTACCCATATCGTTTCTTTCAATATCAATGTGGGAAGCATGGAGGACAGAGAGCGCTCTACTTCTGAAATCGCCGATGTTGTACGTGGAATCCTTGCAGATTACCCTGAATTCAAGAAGATCAAGGTAACTGAAGGTGGCGGCGGAATGGGAGGTGCATCTACAGTTGATATAGAGATATATGGATATGACTTCGAGACTACAGACCGTGTCGCAAAGGAGATTCAGGCCAAGCTGCTTGAAGGAAGTGAATTCTCTCAGGTGCTTTTGAGCCGTGACGAGTATACTCCTGAGTATCAGGTAGATTTCGATCGTGAAAAGCTTGCAATCAACGGTTTGAACACCACAACGGCTGCTGCATACTTCAGTTCGGCAATGAACGGTTCGACTCAGTCTTTCTACCGCGAGGATGGAGATGAATATGATATCAGGGTACGTTATGCTCCTGAGTTCAGGACATCCATCGAAGACATCGAAAACATCATTGTCTACAACAATATGGGTAAAGGTGTCAGAATCAAGGATCTGGGAACAGTGGTGGAAACTCTTACCCCTCCTTCGATCCAGAGAAAGAACCGTGAGCGTCTGATCACTGTTTCCGGAGTTGTAGCAAATGGTGTCGCTCTTTCTGATGCGGTTCTTGCAACGGATGCGGTTCTTGCAGAGACTGATATCCCTTCAGAGCTTTCAGTGGAGATCGGAGGTTCATACGAGGACCAGCAGGATATGTTCGGTGACCTCATCATGCTCCTCGCAATGATCATCATCCTAGTGTATATCGTGATGGCATCGCAGTTCGAGTCATTCATGAGTCCGTTTGTGATCATGTTCTCGATTCCGTTCGCATTCGTGGGTGTGCTCCTCGGACTTTGGGTGACAGGAACTCCTCTGGGAACAATGGGTATGATCGGTATCCTCATCCTGATGGGTATTGTGGTGAAGAACGGTATCGTGCTTATCGACTACACCATCCTCATGCGCGAGCGTGGCAAGAGTGTCGCAGAGGCGTCTGTAATTGCTGCCAAGTCCCGTCTCCGTCCTATCCTCATGACTACCCTCACGACAGTGCTCGGTATGGTTCCTATGGCCATCGGACAGGGAGAAGGATCAGAAATGTGGCGTTCGCTCGGTATGGTTGTGGCATGGGGTCTTTCGATTTCGACTCTCGTGACCCTTGTAATCATTCCTACCGTATATGCCTCAATGGCATCATGGCAGGAGCGTCGTGCTGCCCGCAAGGCTGCTAGGAAAGCTGCTTAAAGATTGCCGGTCAAGCCGGCAATGACGAAAAAATGAGTCGGCAATGACTGAAAAATGAGCCGGCAATGACGGAAAAATGAGGCTGTAATGACGGGAAAATGAGTCGGCAATGACTGAAAAGTCAGGCGACATTCCCGGAAAGGAGAACGTCATTCCGGAGAGGAAAGTGTCATTCCTGAAAGGATGAATGTCATCCCCGACCTGATCGGGGATCTGACCTCAAGACAATCCGCCTCTGGGAGTTTAAACAAGCATATGATAAACGTTGAAAAACATGAAAGGAATATTTATAGCATACGATCAGGCTTATAACATGGATATTGCAGATGCAATGGAAAAGCTCGGATGCCGTGGGTTCACCATGTGGCAGGATATTGCCGGAAGAGGAACACAGACAGGCGAACCGCATCTTGGCAATCATGCGTGGCCTACAATGAATAATGCCATTCTGACATTTGTAGATGACGACAAGGTCGATGAAATACTCAAGACCGTGCGTGAGTTCGATGAGCAAACACCGGACCTTGGACTGAGAGCATTTGTCTGGAATGTAGAAAAGTCATACTGATAACAGGAAGACTGGAAGGTATCATTGTTGTAATTCCAATCGCAAATCGTTATATTTGCGATTGGAATTTTTTATTGTGTAACTTGAAAATTCAGGAATTATGGAAAAAGTCATAACTGATGCGAATTTCGCCGAGACTCTGAATACAGATATGCCTGTAATGGTGGATTTCTGGGCAACCTGGTGTGGCCCTTGTCGTGCTCTTGCTCCGGTAGTAGAGGAGCTTGCGGCCGAGTATGCCGGAAAGGCTGTGATAGGAAAATGCAATGTGGATGATTGTGATGAACTTCCGATGAAATACGGAATCAGAAGCATCCCTACACTTCTTTTCTTCAAGAACGGAGAACTTGTTGACAGACTTGTCGGTGCTGCACCGAAGGCTGGCATAGCTGCTAAGATCGACGCACTGCTTTAATCCTCGCATTATGAAAAAAATCTTTCTTATCCTTCTGATGTTGTGTGCGATGGCCTTATCGGGCGTCCAGACAGCTTCAGCCGGACATTTCGGCATCCAGGGTGGTGCAAGTTTCATGGGCATCAGGGATGTCAGCTATGGTCTTACTACAGGATACCATGCCGGCCTGACATATAAGTTCAAGCTTCCTTTAGGCTTTGCAATCCAGCCGTCGCTTCTGTATCATATGAAGAGTTCAGCATATGATACAGGCTCTCATTCTGTTGATTTCAAGGTCGGTTATGTGGAACTGCCCGTATCTTTCCAGTGGGGACCGGATCTTCTTCTTTTCCGTCCTTTCCTGGATGTGTCTCCTTTCATCGGATGCGGAGTCAATCAGAATTTTGCCGGCCATAGTGCAGACGAACCGGACAATCCTCAGATGATAGACAGCTGGAATTCTGTGAACAGGCTGGAGTACGGATTGGGACTTGGCGGTGGTCTTGAAATATGGAAAATCCAGCTGGTATGCAGATATAACTGGAATTTCGGGTCACTTCTGAACCAGGCCAACAAGAATGATGTCTTTGCAATGTTCCGCAAGGAACTGAATGATAAAAATTTCGGGGGAGTCACCCTTTCAGTGGCCTTCCTGTTCTAAATCGACTATGAAAGGAAAGATTGCGGTCTTTTGCTCGGCAAGTAACGATATAGATCCGAAATACAATAAAGTCGCCGCTGATTTCGTCAGGGCGGCTTCATTATGTGGATATGGTGTGGTTACGGGAGGTACCGTAAAAGGCACGATGGGAGTGGTTTCCGACGCCCTGCGTGACTGTGGAGGCTATCATCTGGGTGTCATACCACGCTTTATGGAGCAGTATGTCTATCCTGAACTTTCCGAGGTGATATGGACGGATACGATGGCTGAGCGTAAGACGCTGTTACGTAAGGATACCCTTGGCGTGGTGGCTCTTCCAGGAGGAGTAGGTACGCTTGATGAGGTCATAGACACCTTGGCTCTCGTACACCTGAAGCAGTACGGCGGCAAGGTAATGCTCCTAAACCATGAAGGGTTTTATGAACCTCTCAGAGCTCTGCTGCAGCATTATGTCGATGAAGGAATGATGCCGCAGGCCACATTTGACAAGGTCCTGTTTGCTGATACGGCAGATCAGATAATAAATATGCTTGAGGCTTGAACTATGGATATCAAAGATCTGAAGGAATATCTTGGTGAGGATTGGAAGGCGGTCCAGAATTGTATTACTGACTCTCTGGATAGCGACATAAGTCTGTTGAACTCGACGAATGAGTCTATTCTTTCCAATTCAGGAAAGCAGCTCAGACCGCTTCTGAGTCTTGTGATGGCGCGTGCGTGTTCCTGTGGTGCTGCTGCCAATGAGGCTACGGTAAGATATGCGGCGGCCTCGGAACTTCTGCATAATGCGACGCTTCTGCATGATGACGTGGCGGATGACAGCGACCAGAGAAGGGGAGTGCCGACAATCCGCTCGCTTATGGGGCCGTCCGTGTCTGTACTTGTCGGAGACTACTGGCTGGTGAAGGCAATGGAGCTCATATTGGGTGACGCTGACAGTGATGTGAAAGTGATCCGTATATTTTCGAAGACGCTGAGCGATCTTGCGGAAGGTGAAATGCTTCAACTCCAGAAGGCACAGTCCGGAGATACGGACGAGCATGATTATCTGAGGATAATATATAACAAGACGGCGTCTCTTTTTGAAGCTGCATGTGTTACTGCGGCAGTTTCAGTAGGGGCGGCTCAGGTTCAGCAGGATGCTGCCCGTGACTATGCCGTCGCCCTTGGCCTTGCATTCCAGATAAAGGATGATATACTGGATTATGCCGGCACAGCGTCAGTCGGCAAGCCTTTGGGTGTGGATATACTGGAACAGAAGATAACGATTCCGCTTCTTGGAGCACTCGCTGCCGTGCCTGCCGAGGAGCAGGGAAAGATCCGTCTGATGATAAAGGATATCGTCGGCCATCCGGAATATAGGGATGAAATCGTGGATTTTGTCAAGAGGAACGGAGGTCTCGACTATGCGGTCAGACGTCTTGATGAATATGTAGAGAAGGCGTGTGCGGCTTTGGAAGTCTTCCCTGATTCAAAAGAGAAGGCCTTTCTGAAAGAGCTTGCTGCCTTTACTGCAAGGAGGAAAATGTAATGAGATTTTCGGATGTCATAGGAAATGAAAGGGTGGCCCGGACACTGGCGGCGATGGCTGACAGCGGCAGGGTGGCTCATGCCATGCTCCTCTATGAAAACGATGGATGCGGGGCGCTTCCTCTGGCTCTCGCATATGTCCAGTATCTGAATTGCAGTAATCCTTCGGATGGAGATTCCTGCGGTCAGTGTCCGTCCTGCAGGCAGATCGAAAAGCTGATACATCCGGACGTGCACTTTGTGTTTCCGGTGAACAAAGGACCGAAGTCGTCAGATGAAAAACCGACATCAGAATCTTATATAAAATATTGGAGGGAGCTGGTGACGGCTGATCCTTATTTCAAGGAGGCGGACCTGCAGAAGGCTATAGGCATAGAGTCAAAGAACGGCCTGATTGCTGTTGCAGAAGCCAAGTCGATCATTTCCAAGCTCTCTTTGACTTCCGTTACGGACGGTTACAAGGCAGTGATATTCTATCTTCCGGAGAAGATGAATCAGGAGACGGCAAACAGGCTTCTCAAAATGGTGGAGGAACCGCCTGAAAAGACGATTTTCCTTTTTATCACCCATGCTCCCGAGAAAGTCCTCCAGACGATTTTTTCGCGTTGCCAGAGTATCAGGGTCCTGCCTTTGACAAAGGAGGAGGCGGCTCGTGTGGAGTCGCTTAGGCCGGAAGAGGACAGGGAGGAGCATGACAGATATATGGATCTCTTTGGTGATCTCATGAATGCTGTGGTTTCACGTAATCTTATGGGTGCCCTGGATTGTTCCGAGCAGATGGCGGCGCTCGAGTCACGCGAAAAACAGAAAGCTTTTTGTACCTTTGCATCCGAATGCATAAGGAAGATATTCTTGATCCAGCAGAATGTCCCCCAGATTGCCGATGTGTCCGAAGAGGAGCAGGAGTTTTATCGCAAAATGGCAGAAAGTTGCGGTAAATCATTCTGTACCAGGACTATAACAAATATTGAAAAGGTTGTGGGAATGATTGACAGGAATGTAAGCTCGAAGATACTTTTCTGTGATCTTGTCAACCGCATGTTTTTAAGCCTATGATTAACGAGAACGAATCAAAGAAATATGACTGCTCGCGCGGATGTACCGTGGAGCGTGCGGAAACAGGTGAGCTTGACTGCACATACCGTCAGGGATGCTGTAAGCTGGAAGTCTATGACTGGCTTTCCGGTGTCAGCCAGGAGCAGTTCAAGGATTATTTTGAAGTACGCTTCAAGAATACGAGAAAGGGAATATACCATAATGAGTCAGGTCAGAGCATAAAGACCGGTGACCTTGTCGTCGTGGAGGCTGCGAATGGACATGATCTCGGAATCGTGACCCTCGAGGGCCCTATTGTCGGCAGACAGATGAAATGCAAGAGGGTCAATCCGGAGACCTTCGAATTCAAGAAGATCTACAGGAAGGCCAAACTCTTCGATGTGGAGAAATGGCAGGATGCGATAGCAAGAGAGCATGAGGTGATGATACGTTCGCGTCAGATTGCTGCAGAACTGGGGCTGGAGATGAAGATCGGAGATGTGGAGTTCCAGGGAGATGGTACGAAAGCGATATTCTATTATATAGCAGACGGCAGGGTGGATTTCCGTCAGTTGATCAAGGTGTTTGCCGAGGAATTCCGGATCAGGATAGAGATGAAGCAGATCGGTGCCCGTCAGGAAGCCGGTCTGATCGGTGGTTTGGGAGTCTGTGGCCGTGAATTATGTTGCTCCAACTATATATCCAGCTTCCAGTCCATCACTACTTCTGCTGCCCGTTGTCAGGATCTTTCGCTTAATCCGCAGAAACTGGCAGGCCAGTGCGGTAAATTGAAATGCTGCCTGAACTATGAGACTGCTGCCTATATGGATGCCCAGTCGCGTATCCCGAAGGTCACAAATCCTCTTGAGTTCGAAGACGGCCTTGCATACCTGATGAAGACGGATATACTTAAGGAAGTGATGTATTTCTCATATGATCCCGGCTCTTTTGCAAATCTGTACGCCCTTGACGCATATGATGTACGTGAAATCATAAAGATGAACAGGAACGGCATCAGACCGGAATCTCTCAAGAGTGAACCGGAGCCTGTTGCTCCAGAGTTTGTTACGGCTGTAGGTGATGACAGCATCACACGCTTTGACGAGTCTCGCAAGCGCAAGAAGAAGAAAAGACGCAGACCGGATCCTGAAAAGAAGGGCCAGAAAGGCAATCGTGGCAAGAAAGAAAACTGATGATCGGCAGGGCATTACCATATATTGTTGCCTTGGTTATGGTGGCGGCATGCTCAGAGCCTGCGCAGATGGAGTATTTCTGCTCGTCGGATGACAGAGACTCACTGGGCCGCTTCTGCTATAGCCTTGATATGTCTGATTCTCTCTCGACTTATGACATAGCCTTTTATACGAGGATTGATTGTTCTCCTAAGGACTTCGATGCCCTGAATGATGTCAGAGTCGATGTGGAGCTGGTTTCTCCTGCAGGATTGTCCTATGTGGAGACTGTGTATCTGCCGGTCGAATCATTTTCATCCCGCAAAAGATGCACATATGACAGTGTCGTCGATTATAGGAAAGGCCTGACTCCAGTCGAATGGGGAGTATGGCAGATGTATCTTTCTCTCCCTGAAATTCAAGGACTTAGAGGGATGGGTGTTATCAATGGAAAAAGATAATGGGAAAAGACAAATTACGTAAATTCAGAGAAAACGAGACTTTCAAGTGCATGATCCAGCCGGCGACATCAGAGGTGCTGGGTTGCGACCATCCCCTCAAGGGAAACTGGGGACATGATTTTTTCGGCAATGACAATCCGATTGTCCTGGAGCTGGGATGCGGAAAGGGAGACTATACGATTGACCTTGCTGAAAGGAATCCTTCGTGTAATTATATAGGTGTAGACATCAAGGGTGCGCGTCTATGGAAGGGCGCAAAGTATGCTGAGGAGCATGGACTCAGTAATGTCGCCTTTCTTCGTACACGTATTGAGTTCATCGAGTCTCTTTTTGCTGAAAACGAGGTTTCTGAGGTATGGATAACATTTGCGGATCCTCAGATCGGCAGGGAGAAGAAGAGGCTTACTGCTCCTCTTTTCATGAACCGTTATCGCAATTTCCTTAAACCTGGCGGTATTGTGCATCTCAAGACGGACAGCCGTTATCTGCACGAGTATTCGTTGGCGATGGCTCAGCAGAATGACCTGAAGATTCTGGCGGCTGGCACTGATATATATGGTGAGGATCGCGAGAGACTTTATTCAAGTGAACTTTCCTCTGTCAGCGGCCGGGATGCAGTCGATGCTTTGTTCGAAGTGCAGACATTCTATGAATCCCAGTATCTGGCACAGGGATTTCCTATAACATATCTGGCTTTTCTGGCCGACCATGACGGCCCGTACATCAGTCCGGAATGGGAAGAAGACCTTTGGAAGGATGAAGGTCATCATTTCGTCATTCCGTCAGGTCTTCCGGTTGCTTCTAAATTCTATCCGGAAGCGAAATAGCATATCTGCTGTTGTAAGTACTGATTACAACTGCATGGAATCATCGTTACGCCCGACCTGATCGGACGTCTGTGCTATTTACAGCTGTAAGGTCCGTAGATTTTCTTTACAGTGCGCTTCAGGTCATCGTCGCCAAGGACGTAGATATAATATTTCTTTCCGTCAGGATGGACACGGACAACGATATGACCCTGGGTCCCCTTGAACTTTGGTACGTACTCCGACAAAGTCACCCTGTTGTCGTCTGTCAGGTTTGTTGTGAAGATGTTGCAGTTTGAATTTGCAGCATACATCCTTGTGATCGTGTCGTAGTTCGGCTGAACATTTCTCCAGACAGGGATGATGACTGCATCCGGCTTAAGCGCAGCAAGGAGTTCCTTGCTGTTGGTGTTGGCTGTGCCGTGATGGCTTGCCTTCATGACCTCGACCTTGCTTACCACTTTGGAAATAGGTGCCTCGATATCCTTGTACGAATAGTTGGATCTTCCATTGTACTGGATGTCTCCTCCGCAGAAATAATCGAATGAACCGTACTTGATGGTCATCACGCAGCTGAGGGTGTTTTCATACGGAAGGGCAGCGCTCTTGTCTGCGCCCCAGCTCATCAGTTCGTCCGGCGCAGGCATAAGCGATGTCGCGGTGCTTCCCGCCCCGTTCCATACATCTCCGTTAGCTGCAATATTGCGCACAGAGAAAGTACTGTATTTGCTCGGGTTGTGCTTCAAGACTATCTGGTCGTTACGTCCAGCCTCAAGGTTTTCATGGACAGCGGCATGCTTCGTCTTTGCCCATGCGACAAAAGTATCGTAATTGTCATGCCCTCCCGATGCAATCATGTCCGAAGACTTTCTGTTTGTACGTGTACCACGGTCAATGATCTTTGCAAAAGGAATCTCTGAGCCTACCTCTGTGATGCCGTTGATATAGAAACCTCCGGCGTGCTTCTTTACGCTTGTAGACCAGGAACCCATGTGGTCGCCGTGAAAGTGAGACAGGAGCAGATAGTCCAGAGTGCCGTTGCATTGCGCGGGCATATAGGCCTTGACGTAGTCGATGATTACGGCTCCGGATGTAATGTTGTCGTTCGGTTTTGATGGTGTCGGTGGCTTTTCTGTATTAGGAGAAAGCAGGGATCCGGCAGCATCTATTAGCATTGTCGTACCGTCGGGGAGGATATAGAGGGCGCTTTCTCCTCGGCCGGTGTTGATGTGATGGATGTCAAGACAGCCTTCAGTCCATGCTGGAAGAGGCTGGCCTACTGTGACTTGATTCGGCTCGTCAGTTGTGATCTCACCTTGTCCCGGCTCATTGCCGGAATTGTTTCCCGGCAGATTTACGGGTCCGTTTCCATCAGTATCAGTACATCCGATAGCTCCGATAAGTGTTGCCAGAATTGCTGTTGCTAATATTTTTTTCATATGTATTTATTGCTCAAATGTTTCGTAAAAGTAAATAGGATTATCAACAAACGCAAAATTATGCCATATTTCAGTGCAAAAATAGTGTTTTATTTTTGAATCTTTGAAACAGTTTTGTATATTTGAAACGTTTTAAGTGCTCGGAACTGAAACTGATTGAAGACAAACAATCAACTATAACTCTAATAACTATTAACCAAAAACAGAATGTCATGAAAAGATTGATTTTCAGCATTATGACAGTTTTCTGCCTCAGCGCACTCTGGGGGGGGCAAGTCCTAGCCCAGAGTCTGGCAATCACCGGTACGGTGGTTGATGAGAGTGGAGAAGCTGTTGCCGGAGCCGGCGTAGTTGAGAAAGGTTCTCTTAATGGAACTGTGACTGGCGCAGACGGTAAATTCTCTATGACAGTATCTTCTGGAAATGCTACTCTGGAAGTTTCTTTCATCGGATTCAAGACAGTGTCTGTTCCTGTCAACGGACAGACAAAGCTCGCAATTACAATGCAGCAGGATGATGAACTTCTGGAAGAAGTACTCGTGATCGGTTATGGAACCGTGAAGAAGAAAGATCTGACAGGAGCGGTAGCTAATGTGGATGGTAATAAGCTGGCAACCTTGCAGGCAACAAGCGTGTCTCAGGCACTCCAGGGCTCGATGCCGGGTGTGCAGATTACACGTAACAGTGCAATGCCGGGTGCTTCTGCAACTATCCGCGTCCGTGGTGTGACTACCATCGGTGACTCGAACCCTCTTATAATCTGTGACGGTGTTCCAGTGTCAAGCCTTGACGATGTGGATGTTGATGCGATCGAAAACATCACTGTACTCAAGGATGCAGCTTCGGCTTCCATCTATGGTGCCAGAGCTTCTGCCGGTGTCATCCTCATCACTACAAAGCGTGCGAAGGACGGAGATATCTCAGTAAGTTATGAAGGCTCTTTCACAGTCACTACACGTACTGAGCATTCGGAAATGGTGGGACCTCAGCGTTTCATGGAGCTCCAGAACGAGTGTCAGTGGAATGATGCAGGCAACCCTGAAGGACGTGAGTATTTCCAGTATGAGAAGGAATACGTTGATAACTATATGGCAAACAATGCCCTGTATCCTGATGAGTATCCTGTCACTGACTGGGATGCCCTGATGATCAAGAAGTGGGCTCCTCAGCACAAGCATCGTGTATCGGTGTCTTATGGCAACAAGGTGATCAGCAGCCGTGCAATGCTTACTTATGTAGACCAGGATGCTCTTTATGAAGGCCGCAGCCAGGAAAACTGGACAGCAAGACTGAACAATGACATCAAGATCAACAAGTTCATCAAGGTGTCTCTCGACATGACTTTCAACCACAGGGTATCAAACAACAACGTTATGAATCCTGTGTCATCAGCTCATACAGGTAATCCTATCTATCCTGCTGTGTGGTCGGACGGCACGATCGCTTCCGGTAACAACGGTTCGAATGCATATGCACGAATCAAGTCAGGAGGATTCTCAAAAGGCGTACGCAATGCTTTCTACGGAAAGGGCTCGATCATCATCACTCCTTTCAAGGACTTCTCGATCACAGGTGTGTTCGCTCCTTCATTCAGACAGAACAAGGAGAAGGACTACGTTGCGCAGATGTATTACTATTCTGAGCCAGGTGTGCTTTCTTCAACTCCTGCAAACAACTGTGCATATAACAAGTTGACAGAGAGCAGAACAGAGTCCATGGACTTCACAAAGCAGCTCTTCATCAATTACAAGAACGATTTCGGCAACCACCATCTTACTTATATGGTGGGTTATGAGGACTACTATGCTACTACAGAGAAACTGGTGTCAGGTTCAGACCAGATGGAACTCGGCGGATATCCTTATATGAACAATGCCAACCTTAACTATCTGATCGGTTCAGACAGTGATGGTAATCTGGTGTTCCCGTTGGGTAATGCTTCAGAAAATGCCTACAGATCATTCTTCGGACGTATCACATATGACTATCATGGACGTTACCTCGTTCAGGTGAATGCACGTTACGACCAGTCTTCTCGTTTCAACAAGGAGAACCGTGGCGGTTTCTTCCCATCTGTATCCCTTGGTTGGGTTCTTACAGAGGAGCCTTTCATGAAGAGAGTGAAGGAAGGACAGTATCTCAACTTCCTCAAGATCCGCGGATCTTACGGTACACTCGGTAACGAGAGAATCGGTAACTATCCTTGGCAGTCAATCATGAATTTCGGCAGCGTTCCTATGTATCAGAACGGTTCTGTCACTTCAATGATGACAGCTGCGCAGACTGCATATGCTATGCGTAACATCACTTGGGAGACAACCAAGACTTGGGACGTGGGTATCGACCTCGGTATGTTCAACAACAGATTGAACTTCACTGCTGACGTTTACCGCAAGGATACTTACGGAATGCTTCTTTCAAGAAAGATTCCTGATGTGCTCGGTTACGGCGACCCTGAGGACAACATCGGTCAGATGATTACAAACGGCTGGGAGTTCAACATCGGCTGGAGTGACCGTGTGGGCGACTTCTCATATGCTGTAAACTTCAATCTTTCCGACTATACATCAGTTATGGGCGACCTCGGCGGATACCAGGATCTTTCAGAAAAGATCATCAAGGAAGGCGTTGAGTATCAGGCTTGGTACGGCTACAGATCAGGCGGACTCTTCCTTACTCAGGATCAGCTTGACAATGCTGCCAAACTGTATGATACAGTGCAGCTGGGTAACATCCAGTATCTCGACCTCAGTGGCGCAGAAGGTACGCCGGACGGCATCATCAATGCAGAATATGACCGTGAGGTTCTCGGAAGTTCTCTGCCTCATTTCCAGTTTGGTGGAAACATCAATCTCGGATGGAAGAACTTCAACCTCTCAATGACTTTCCAGGGTGTGGGCAAGCAGCTTGCTTATATGAGCCAGGCAATGATGTTCCGTACATCTGACGCCGCAAACTTCCCTGTAGAGTACGACAAATGGTATTGGAGTACCCTTAAGACAGACGAGCAGAATGCACAGGCAAAGTACCCACGTGCTACCCTGAAGAACACAGCTAAGAATGACTATGAGCAGTATTCTGATTTCTGGCTCTTCAACGGTGCATACTTCCGTATGAAGAACATCACTCTCAGCTATACTCTTCCGGCAAAGGCTGTCAAGGCTATCAAGATGCAGAACATCCGTGTATATGCGAGTGCAACTGATCCGTTCTCTATCGACAGATTCCCTCAGGGATGGGATCCGGAGACTTACACCAACACAGGTGCTTACATGGTAAGAACATTCACTCTCGGAGCACAGCTCACATTCTAAAATTTGAATAAGATGAAAAGATATATTTACCTTTTGGCTGTTGCCGCTCTTGCTGTTTTCGGCTGTACCGTTACAGGACCGGAAGAGGAAGCGCAGGAATATGCAGGCAACAGAGTCAAGGTTACACTGAATGATAATATTCCTGTAACGGGAGGTTCGGTGAAGGCTACAGTTCAGTCTGAAATTCCTTTCACCGTGTCAATCCCGGAGGCTGCAACATGGCTGACTGCTCAGGCTACAGACACTGAAATCACCTTTACTGCAGCAGCTAATGAAAGTGCTGAGATGAGATATGCAAGCGTTGCACTCATTGATGCGGAAAAAGGTTTCGCAATCACTCGATTCGATGTCTGTCAGGACGGAGTCGGAATGGCAGAAAGGAAGCCTTTCGAAGTAAGCACAAAAGAGATCAATGTCGAGGCTGCTGTGACTACTGCAACATTTGACATTACTACAGAAGTCGCTTGGACCATCACAAGTTCTAACGAGGCGTTCGTAGCTTCTCCTGCTTCTGGAGAAGGCAATGCTACCGTTACTGTCACCTTCCCTGCAAACGAAGGCGTAGATGCAGTCGTGGCTGAACTTTCTGTTGTAGCTCAGGACCCGCTTGCCCGTCCTAAGTCGCACACCGTTGTGATCACTCAGGCAAGTGCAGTGAAGAACTTTACTGCCGCTCCTGTCAAGGCTGCGCTGGCCCATACCGACCAGTATGCTACAATCAACGTGGAAAGTGATGTCGTATGGACGATTACAAGCTCGAATGATAAATTCGTATTCACTAACCCACGTTATCATAAAGATACAGCACCAGATGAACCAAAGGTAACCACATACTTTACAGGTGAAGGCACACAGGAGATTCAGGTACTTGTGCCTGCAAACTTCACTTATGAGGATGTAAAGACTACCATTACAGTACAGACCGAGGATCCGTTGGTGCTTACAAGCAAGACGATAACCTTTGATATTACCCAGGATGCATATCCTATTCCTTCTGGACAGGTTCTCGCTGAGTGGTATTTTGCGGCATCTGAGGCATCTGCACTCAAGGTACATTACGACTTGCCGGCGAAGAGCGGTGGAAATTCAGAGAAGGAAGGTTTCGGTTATCCTGATGAGCTTTACATTGATGCAAACTCTTATGGTACTGGTAAGTTCAAGTACTGGCAGGTTGATAAGGAACCAATCGTCGATGCTATAGCAAAAAGATGTAAGAGAACGATCACATCTGCAGGTGAGCCTATGGTTGTGCCTCCATATACCGGTGACTATGCGCTTTGGACAGCAACTCCTTCTGCTCCGCTTGCAGCAGGTACAAAGGTTCACATCTTCTTTGCTGTACGTCCTAACGACCAACAGATCTGCAAGTATTGGAAACTCCAGTATCTTGACGGAACAGAATGGAAGACAGTAACAGATCAGGTCAAGACCGCGACGACAGCTAACGGTACGATTGAGTATACTCATGAACTTGTATGGACTGGTGACAAACAGACAAATACATTTGTAGATGCAGTTGTGACCCTTACTGCTGAGACTAAGGATGCTCAGTTCAAGTTTGAATGTGTGGACAATACTTGGTGTGACGGCACTCCTTGGGGTGACTATAAGGTAGATGCAGCCCTTGAGCTCAGATTCTCTGGCTGGGATTCGACTGGTGAGGCAAATCCTCAGTATGCAGTCCTCAAGCGTCCGGTAATTGAAGTAGTTCAATAATATAACAATTGAAGAAAATGAAAAAATATATCATATCAGCATTTGCGGGACTTGCCCTGATGACATCTTGTGTCGATCTGGACTTGAATCCGCTGTCGGAGGGCTCCAGCGAGAACTGGTTCAGTACCGAGCAGGAGGTTACCCTCGCATTGAATGCGCTCTACAACCCTTCATTGTGGAAGGTTGAGTGCAACAGATTCTTCAACACTGACAGATGGACTGACGACTGGAACCAGAGAACCCAGCTTTACGACTGGGTCGGCGGTACTATCGACAGTGGCTGGAGTCAGGGTGCAGCTGAGTGGTCCAACGGTTATAAAGGTATTGCACGTGCAAACACCATCCTCTATAGCCTTGAAAAGGCTGCCGGTGAGCTCAGCGAAGAAAAGATGGCTCAGTATGCAGCTGAGGCCAAGTTCTTCCGTGCATCATTTTATATGTATCTGATTACGGCCTTCGGTGATGTGCCTTTCTACACTGAGTATATCACTTTGGAGGAGGCTTACGAGATGGGCCGTACAGACCGTAACGTGATTCTGAAGCAGATTTATCAGGACTATGACGATGCAGCTGCTGTACTCCCTGAGTCATATTCTGGTACAGAGCGCGTTACAAAGGGTGCCGCTCTTGCGATGAAGGCTCGTGCTGCCCTTTATATGAGCGACTGGGAGACATGTGCGGAAGCTGCTAAGGCTTGTATGGATCTTGGAGTGTATAGCCTGCACCCAGATTTCTCTGAGTTCTTCCTTTCGAAGACAAAGACTTCTCCTGAGCTGATCTTTGCTCTTCCATGCTCGAACGAGCTCGGTATCATGCTGTATGACGGAGCCGGTGTGAATAGCTTCTATATAAGAAATGCCGGAGGTACATCAGTTGCCCAGCCGTCATGGGAGCTTTTCTTCGCATTCACTTGTACGGATGGTCTCAATGTTGAGGATTCACCTCTTTACGATCCTGCAAATCCGTTTGCAAATCGCGATCCTCGTCTTACAGCGACAACTGTTGAGTTTGGCTCGGAGTTCCTGGATTATATCTATGATCCGCGTCCAAGTGCAACAAAGACACTTCAGGTTTCAACAGGTCAGATGGTAAACAACAAGGACTGCAAGCCTGGTTCGAAAGATTGCTCTTACAATGGTCTTGTTCTCAGAAAGCATGTTGATGAGGAGTGGATCGATGACAAGAAGACAGATGCGCCTGCACGTATCATCCGTTATGCTGACGTGCTCCTTATGTATGCAGAGGCTAAGATGGAGCTGGGAGAACTTGATCAGAGCTTATATGATGCAGTCAATTCTGTCCGTGCTCGTGCCTACAAGTGCGCTGTCACTGAGACTGACAAATATCCGGCAATTACAGAGACTGACGAGACTGAACTCCGCCGCATCATCCGTAACGAGCGCCGTTGCGAGCTTGCATGGGAGAACAGAAGATGGTTCGACCTTATCCGCTGGAGAGTATGCGAGGAGTGTCTGACTCTTCCTGTTTACGGACTTCCTTCAAATGACCTCAGTAAGAAGAATGAGGAGACAGGTTACTGGCCGTTCCCTAAGGACTTCCGTCCGACTATGCGTCTGAGCTCTACGATTGATATCACTTCGATCGAGAACTTTCCTGATTACTACACCAAGAATGTGGAGAAGAGAGGCTTTGTTCCAAGACAGTATCTCTATCCTATTCCACTTGGCGACAGAACAGTCTGCGGAAACCTGACTCAGAATCCTGGATACTAATAGATGATATCCCTATAATACTGACGAGGAGCCGACCCCAAAGGGTCGGTTTCTTGTATTCTATATGGTGATGATGAGTTGTCGGAAGGCTCTGACAGAGTTCCGCTTCGCTTCATCCACCCTTCGGAACTTCGTTCCTTCGGGAGCCGCTCACGAGGCCGCGGCCGGCCACGCTCTGTCAGAGCCTTCCGATAACTATCCAGCGACACCAATCCCTCGTCTATTGTATCTGGATTTCCTTCTCCTTACCCACCTTACCCTCTCTGCCGTCCTTACCGTTCTTACGGACACTACCGTCATTACCCTCTTTGCTGACTTTGCCTTCATCGTCCTCATTGCAGTCATTGCCTTCATTGTCTTCATTGCCGACTTTGCCTTCATCGCCCTCATGGCAGTCATTGCCTTCATTGTCTTCATTGCAGTCATTGCCGGCACCGACCGGCAATCTCTAAACCAAAGTCCAGTGTATGCGGATCCCCTTGCGTTCCATTCCGCGGAACCAGGTCATCTGGCGTTTCGCGAACTGATGTATGGCCGTAGCCAGCTGAGTGCGCATTTCCTCATATGTCAGTTCTCCTGTTATATATAAGGTGACGAATTTATATTCCAGTCCATAATATATAAGGTCTTCTGCCGGAATCGGCTTGTGCTCCGGTGCAAGTGCCGGATGCGATCCGTCTGTCAGGCCTCTGATTTCTTGTATCATTCCTTCTTCCAGGCGGGCATCGAGACGCTTGTCTATCCTGGCGTTGCGCTCGTCGCGGTCTACCAATGTTCCTATATAGTATGTGTTTTTCGGAAGGAAGGCTGTCCTCTTGACAGGATGTTCTGCTTCATAAATAGCGATTTCCAGTGCCCTGATAAGTCGTTTGCGTGTGTCGTAGTCCGTGGAATTGTGCAGAGGCTTTAGTGAAGCGAGCTGCGCGATGAGTTCTTCGTCAGACTTCTTTTCAAGTTCTGCTCTCAGCTTCGGATCTGCCGGCACTTCGGGGAGGGAGTAGCCGCAGGTGGCTGCCTCTATGTACAGACCGCTGCCTCCGCAAAGAATAGGTATGCCTCCACGGTCAACAATATCCTTATATGCCTTTTCGAAATCCCTCTGGTATTCGAAGATGTTGTATTTCGTTCCCGCCTCCACTATATCCATCAGATGATACGGAATCTCTTCGTACTCACTAAGATCCTTTCCGGTGCCTATATCCATTCCCTGGTATACCTGTCTGGAGTCGGCTGAGATTATCTCTGCACCGGAAGCCGTCATTCCCGACTTGATCGGGAATCTTTCAGCCAGCAAGGCGTTGATCTGTCTGGCAAGCCGGACAGCATAGCGGGTCTTTCCTGAGGCAGTCGGGCCCAGGACGCATATAAGGTCTATCTCACCGGACAGATATTTGTCCAGAATCTCTGCTGCATTGATTTCCTCGGCAGGCGGGAGCTCTGCCATCGGGGGTATGGGTGTGAACGGTTTCTTAGCCATATCTGCAAATATACATTTTTTATGTCAATCCGCAGGGTTCTCTTTGCTTCGGAAGCATACTTCTGACAGTAAATCAAAAAAATGCACTACATTTGCATTTCTGAAAGATATAAGTGAAAAGTTATGCCGAAAGCAAAGAGCAGTGTAGAGATAAAGAACAGGAGAGCCTCGTTTGACTATGAGTTCATCGAGACTTTCCAGGCGGGTATTGTGCTGACCGGCACAGAAATCAAGTCCATCAGGGCAGGAAAGGCTTCTCTGGTGGACGCATTCTGTTACTTTAATTCCAATGAGCTGTATGTCAAGAATATGCATATAGCGGAGTACTGGTGGGGCAGTTGGGGAAAACATGACCCCCGTCGCGACAGGAAGCTGCTTCTTAGTCGTAAGGAACTCAACAAGCTCCAGAGGGCGGTCAAGGAAAAGGGATTGACCATCGTCGGTGTCAAGCTATATATCGCGGATAACGGCTATGCCAAGCTGCTGATTGCTTTGGCTCGAGGCAAGAAGGAATATGACAAGCGTGCCTCGATCAAGGAGAAGGATCTCCGCCGTGAGATGGACAGAATGTAATGCCTGATATATACGACAAGCCCCTCGGGTCGCTAAGCAGAAGTATAGGGAAATGCTCAGCACCTCCGAGGGGCTTGTCGTTTCCGGATGTCTCCGGTATGTTTTTAGAGTCCGAAAGCTTCCTTGACTATGTCGACGGAATCAAGGAGTTCCCAGCCGAAGAACTGCACGTACTCGGTGGTCTTTACACCGTTGCGGACAAAAGTGACAGACTCCTTGTAAGGTTTGCGGCCAACGTGTCCGTATGCTGCAGTCGGCTCATAGATAGGCTTCTTGAGGCCGAACTTCTCGATGATCATCGCCGGGCGAAGGTCGAAGAGTTCGTTGATCTTTTCTGCAATGAAGGCATCGCTGAACTGCTTGCCCTTGAATTCAGGACCCTGGATACCCTCTGTATCGATGGCTGCCGTGCCGTATGTGTTTACGAATATGCTGACAGGACGGGCAACGCCGATTGCGTATGATACCTGCACAAGCATTTCATGTGCGACACCTGCCGCAACCATGTTCTTAGCTATGTATCTGGAAGCGTATGCTGCCGAACGGTCAACCTTGGAAGGGTCTTTTCCTGAGAATGCTCCACCGCCGTGCGCACCCTTACCGCCGTATGTGTCTACGATGATCTTGCGGCCGGTGAGGCCTGTGTCACCGTGAGGACCACCGATCACGAACTTTCCTGTAGGGTTCACGTGAAGGATATAGTCGTTCTGGAAGAGTGCCGCTGTCTCAGCCGGGAGAGCTTCGATGAGCATAGGGATGAGGATGTTCTGAACGTCCTCACGTATCTTCGCCTGCATTGCTTCGTCAACCCTTTTCTGACCGAACTGGCTGCATCCTTCTGCATATGACATATTGCCGAGAGTAGCAGGAGTGAATTCATCGTGCTGGGTCGAGATCACAATCGTATGCACACGTACCGGTCTGTTGGTCTCGCTGTCATATTCGATAGTGAACTGCGACTTTGAGTCCGGGCGTAGATAAGGCATGAGCTCTGGTGTCTGCTTGCGGATCTTTGCGAGGATCTGCAGGGCAAGATGCGAGAGAGCGAGTGGAAGAGGCATATACTCCTTTGTGTCGCGGCATGCATAGCCGAACATCATTCCCTGGTCTCCTGCTCCCTGGGCGTCAGCGTCCTCACCTACGACTCCGCGGTTGATGTCCACGCTCTGCTCGTGGAGTGCGGAAAGGATACCGCAAGAGTTTCCGTCGAACATATAGTCGGCATTGTTGTAGCCGATCTTGTTGATCACGCGACGTACGGTCTTTGGAATGTCTACATATGCGTCTTCAGAACGCACCTCGCCTCCTACTACCACGAGTCCGGTGCTGCAGAATGTCTCGCATGCCACCTTTGCTTCCGGATCCTGACGGAGGAACTCGTCGAGGATCGCGTCTGAAATCTGGTCGGATACCTTGTCTGGATGTCCTTCTGATACTGATTCTGATGTAAATAAATAGTTCATTGTAGTTATATTTTATCTTTTATATTCTCTGGTCTGGATCCCCGATCAGGTCGGGGATGACATCTGTCCGGTCGGGGATGACATCTGTCCGGTCGGGGATGACATCTGTCCGGTCGGTGATGATGTCTGTCCGGTCTGGGATGACATCTGTCGGGTAGGGGGTGATGTCTGTCCGGTAAGCAGCAACAAAAAAGCCCCACACAGATGCGGAGCCGTCACAAAACACAAAACATTGATATGAAAGCGGCCAGCACACGGCCGACCAAGGTCAACATTTTAGCATTTTTTAACGTGGTTGCAAGCAGCCAAATTTCTCCACACTTTCCTTTCGGGCTGCAAAGATACATAAATTTTTACATATGCAAATTATTAGTAGTAAAAAGGCTGTCAAATTGTTATATTTGAGAACGTGAAATGATAAAATATGTTATCTTTGCAACCAGATTGAACCTATTATAACAATTAAAATATTATGAAACAATCAATTAAGTATTTGCTGTGCACTTTGTGTGCGGTAATGTTTATGGGTGTTTCTGCTTTTGCACAGGTAACTACTTCCTCTCTTGGAGGTAAAGTCGTAGACAAGGCCGGTGAGCCTGTTATCGGTGCAGCAGTGGTTGCAACTCATGAGCCATCCGGAACCGTTTACGGTGTTGTTACAAACGAGGATGGTCGTTATGTTATCAACGGTATGCGTTCAGGTGGTCCTTACAAGGTAGAGATTTCTTGCCTTGGCTACCAGACTGTGATCAATACCGACATTACTCTTCAGCTAGGTGAGCCATATGCCCTTAACAGTGTTGTCAATGATGACAAGGAGATGCTTAGCGAGGCTATTGTAGTAGCTCAGGCTACTTCAAGGTTTGCAGGTGAGAAGACAGGTGCTGTAACTAATATCTCAAGCAAGCAGATGGAGTCTCTTCCTAACATCAGCAGAAGCCTTGAGGATGTTTCTAAACTCTCTCCTTATGGTGGTAACGGATTGAATTTTGCCGGTGGTGACGGACGTTCGTCAAACTTCACAGTCGACGGTGCAAACTTCAATAACAACTTCGGTAAGACAAATGACCTGCCAGGTGGCGGAAACCCTATTTCCATTGATGCTATCGAGGAAATGCAGGTCGTTATCGCTCCATATGATGTCCGTCAGACAAACTTCATCGGTGGTGGTATGAACGCAATTACCAAGTCTGGTACAAACCAGTTCAAGGGTTCAGCTTACACTTATCACAAGAATGAGTGGATGAGAGGTAATACCAATTATCTTGGTGAGGAGTTCGGCAACCGTGCAAAGGAGAGAATCACGACTTATGGTGCAACTCTCGGTGGCCCTATCATCAAGAACAAACTCTTCTTCTTCGTAAACTTCGAGCAGAGCCAGAGCCCTAATGAGGTGAACCTGTGGAGAGCATCTGAGGATGGAGTGGCAGATCCGGATCATTACCTGTCGCGTGCCAAGATAGCAGATATGGAAGCTGTAAAGAAGCATCTGTGGGAGAACTACGGTTATGATACAGGTTCGTATACAGACTATCCTGCTCAGACTTCAAATACGAAGGTGCTCGCACGTATTGACTGGAACATAACAGATAACCACCATCTTGCAGTACGTTACAACTATACTCTTGACCGTGGATGGGTTCCGACAAACAGATCTTCCGGAAATGCTGTCCGCAAAGCTTCAGCTGACCGTATCTCGCAGTACGGAATGGCGTTCGCAAATTCAATTTATTCAGATGACAATCTGGTTCATTCTTTTGCATTTGACCTCAACAGCCGTTTCTCGAACAATCTTTCGAACCAGCTCCTCGTGACATTCTCAAAGCTTGACAATGTCCGTGGTTCTACTTCAGACAAGTTCCCGTTCATTGACATTCTTGATGCTGATGATTATGCTGCAGGTAAGATTATGCCTTACATCTCTGCAGGTTACGAGCTCTTCACTTGGAACAATGGTGTGCACAATAATGTCGTGACAGTAAAGGATGATATTACTTACTTTACCGGAAACCACAAGATTACTGCAGGTCTCTCATATGAGTATCAGATGGTTGACAACTCATATATGAGAAACGGTACAGGTTACTATCGTTATGCAAGCCTTGATGACTTCCTCAATCAGAGAGCCCCTGAGACAGTCTGCCTTACCTATGGTTATGATGGTGAGGAGAATCCTGCTGCACGTGTACGTTATCATCAGATCGGCGCATACGGACAGGATGAGTGGACTCCTTCTGATAACTTCAAGCTTACATATGGTCTCCGTCTTGATATGATCGCTTTTGACAATCAGGATCTTATGACCAACAATGCTATTCTTGACGTTGATTATAACGGTAAGCATATTGACACAGGTAAGTGGCCTACAACAAAACTCAGAGTATCTCCACGTATCGGTTTCACATGGGATGTTCTTGGCAACAAGAGCCTTAAGGTTCGCGGTGGTACAGGTTTCTTCACTGGACGTCTGCCTCTCGTGTTCTTCACCAACATGCCTACAAACTCAGGTATGGTTCAGAACCTTACTTCAATCTCTACAAGCAAGGACGGCAAGGCTCCAGCTGAGCTTCAGCAGTTTGCTGGTAAGATGATTACTGATGTGAACGAATTCATCAAGAAACTTCATTCTATAGACCCAGAGAAGTATCCTTTGACAATCACTCCTGAAAAGGGTGTGATTACTGGTGCTATCCAGGCTGTTGATCCTAAGTTCAAGATGCCTACAGTATGGAAGACATCTCTTGCTGTTGACTATCAGCTTCCTGTAGGATTCCCTCTTACAGTTACAGGTGAGTTCATGTACAACAAGACCATCAATGCAGTAATGCTTCAGGACTGGAATATGGTTGATCCGGATGGCTTCAGCCGTCTTACAGGTATCGACAACCGTCATATCTTCCCTGAGACCGGTTCAAAATACACTGAAACTAATGCATATGTGTTGACAAACACTAACAAGGGTTATGGCTATACAGCAAATGTTCTGATCAATGCTCAGCCTATTCCTGAACTTAACATTGTTGCTTCTTATACACATACTGTTCAGAAAGAGGTTTCTGGTATGCCTGGCTCAAATGCTGAGTCTGCATTCACTTACATCCCTTCAATCGAGGGCCCTAACCATGTAGGCGTTCATAATTCGCAGTATGTTACCCCTGACCGTGCGTTCGTAAATCTTACTTACAATGACAAGGGCAACAACCATTATACTCTCTTCTATGAGGCTTGGAGAGGTGGCGGAAACAATAGCTACATGTACTCTCAGGACCTCAATAAGGATGGTTATGCTTACGACCTTATCTACATTCCTGCGAAGGCTGAAGATGTTCTTTGGGCGACTCCGGAGGATGCACAGAACTTCTTCGCATTCGTAGAGCAGGATAAGTATCTCAGCACTCACAAGGGCCAGTATGCAGAGGCTTACAGCGTATACTCTCCTTGGGTTCACAGACTCAACTTCCGTTATGCTCATGACTTCAAGTTCAATATCGGCAAGTCTGTAAACACTATTCAGCTTAATGTAGACTTCAACAATATCCTTAACGTGTTCAATCCGGCATGGGGTGTTGCCAAGTATATGAATCCTTCAATCAACGAGGGTAGAATCCTTTCTGTTGACCACATCAACAATGAAGGTGCTCCTGTATTCAAGTCAAACGTGAAGGCTGATACTCCTACATGGTTGCCATCCTCTGGACTTGGACAGTGCTGGTATTTCCAGGTCGGTATCAAGTATATGTTTAACTAATCCGATACGAATAGTATGAAATTAAGATATTTTTTGACATCAATAGTTGCATGCCTTGCGCTTGCAATCGGATGTACCAAGGAAGAGCTTCCGGGCCTTTCTGAAATTCAGGTGACTCCATCATACTTTACTTTCGGAGTAGATGGTGGATCTAAGACTCTTACAGTGACTGCTTCTGCTGACTGGACCGTTACAGACGTTCCTGAATGGCTTACAGTAAGTCCTGCAAAAGGTTCAGCTACAGATGCAGAGGGCGTGAAGGTAACTGTCACAGCGGCTGCTACATCAGCAGAGCAGATAGTTACTGCTACTCTTAAGTTCAATTGTGCAGGCAAGACACAGCTTGTAACCGTAGGTCAGGAGGCTTTTGTTCCTGATTATCCTAAGTTCAAGGCTGGTGAGTATTGGATCATGTTCGCTGAAGAGGTTGCACTTCCTGTGACATCTTCTTACGGATACCTTTACACTGCGAAGGCTAACAAGTCAGAGGACGGCAAACTTTCAAGTACTGCTGATAACATCTTCACTTTCACAGAGGTTGAGGGTGGTTTCTCTATCCAGGATGCAGCGGGCAAGTTCTATGCGATGAAGGGTACCTATACCTCTTTCAATCTTTATGATACTGCTCAGGAAAGCTATGTGTTCACTGTAAAACAGACGGGTGACGACAAGTTCGTCATTACAAACGCTAACGGTAAGGTTATGCAGTACGATCCTGCATACAGTTCCGCAGGAGCATACGACAGTGAGAAGTCAGGTGCAATCTATCCTAATCTTGTAAGCGTAGCTGGTGCTGAAATCGCTGAGATTCTCTTCGCTGTCGAGCCTACAGAAGTGGCGCTCGAGACAGAGGCTGGCGAGTTCAATATCAATATGACCTGCAAGAACGAAGCGTTTGAAATCAACCCTTCTGCTGACTGGATCACTGTAAAGGGTATGACTTCAACCAACGGTGAGTATGTGGTTACATTCTCATATACAGAGAACACTGGTGCCGCAAGAACTGCAACCATCGACTTCGTTTCCGGCGAGGAGACAATCACAGTCAATGTTTCGCAGGAAGGTTCAATCGCAGAGGTTTCTGTTGCTGATTTCCTTGCTGCTGCTGAAGGTCCTGCTCTCTATAAGCTTACAGGTCAGATCGCTAACATTGCAATGGACAAGAACGATCCTACCAAGGTTAATGCTTATGGTAACTTCGACCTCATCGATGCTACCGGTTCCGTATATGTATATGGCCTTACTGCAACTCCTCAGGCAAGCAATGACAAGTCATTCGCGTCGCTCGGCCTTCAGGAGGGTGATATTGTTACCATTATCGGAACGAGATCAGCTTACAACGGTACTGCGCAGGTAGGTGGACCAGCTTACTATGTAAGCCATATCGGTCATACTGCCGTAACTGTTTCTGAGTTCCTTGCTGCATCTGAGTCTGCTGATACTTGGTATAAGCTTACAGGTACTGTTTCTGACATTGCTATGGATAAGAATGATCCTACCAAGGTAAATGCTTACGGAAACTTCAATCTTACAGATGAGACAGGTACTGTATATGTATACGGTCTTACAAAGAACTATGTTCCTGGAAAGAAGAACGACAAGTCGTTCGAGTCAATCGGACTTAAGAACGGAGATGTTGTTACCATTATCGGAACAAGGTCAGCTTATAACGGCACTGCTCAGGTAGGTGGTACAGCTTACTATATTTCTCATGAGTCAGATCAGTCAGGCGGTGAGGAACCTGAGACACCGGTAACTCCAGGAGAAGGTGAGACTTCGGAGGTGAAGACTCTCACAAATGCCGAGATCTGCGCAGCCATGACATCTTCAGAAACATCATATGTTGAGTACACAATCGAGTCTGCGTCAGGTGTTTGGACTGTAAATGCTTCTCAGAATAAGGCAAATACATTCCTCCAGTGCCGTGGAAAGAAGGGTGGATACATCAAGACCCCTGAGTTTGATAAGGATATCAAGTCTGTGACCATCCACTTTACATCAGCGAAGTCAGTATATTCTAACAATACTTACTGCGTGTTCCCTTCTACATGGACAGCTCCTACTGCGGATGCTGCATATCCTGAGGATGGAAATGTAGGAAAGGCAGTGACCGATGGATCATACAGCCTGACAATCCCTGTAGATGCAGGCAACAAGCAGGTGTATGTTTCCATCATCGGCACCTACTCATACTATCTTGACCACATTGATGTAGCATTCTAATAATATACATCAATAAAGCTTTTCAGGCGGCTCACATTTGTGGGCCGCTTTTTTGTGTTATTTGTATAGAAATGCTATCTTTGTATGTTTGGGTAATTAGGCCTTATGAATATTTGTTAATGATTTAAATATATGAAGTTAAGAAATCTGTTTGTTGTCGCGATGACGGCAATTATGGCGCTGATTTCCTGTGAGGAAGTCGAGCACTATGCGATTCCGGAACTCAAGATTAGAGAGGGCGCGGAATTGATTTTCGGTGAGGAAGGCGGAAAGTCTACCGTCACCTTTATGGCTACCAGAGATTGGAAGGTTACATCTGATGCAGACTGGGTTGCTGTGGATCCGGATTCCGGCACAGCTTCTTCTGATGACTGCACCATTGAGGTGTCTGTCCTTCCGAATGACGGAATAGCTCGTGATACAGAGCTTTCTCTTTCAATAGGAATGCTCTCAAGAGTAATCAAGGTTTCTCAGGCCGGAAAGGGCGGAGCTACTGTAGAAGACCTTATCATTTATGCAAATGACTTTGATAAGGAGGAGGCTACCAAGACTTATGGAAGCGGTTCAAGCTATCCATATCTTGATCAGTTCGACGGATGGATCAACCATACCGGTAAGGGTGCGGCTGACGTAACCTATAACTTTACCGGAATGTCTGCCCGCTCGAATTCTACCTCGGACAGCAACTATTCGGATTATGCCGGCTCAGGTAAGAACAATATGTTCTTCGGAGCGAATGCATATCTGGCTATCAATAAGATAGCTTTAGGTAGCGTAAAGGACTTTACACTTACATTCGGTACTGAGAAGTATGACGGAAACAATAAGACAGCTCTCTTTGACCCTGCAGAGTACCATGTATATCTGAGCAATGACGGAAAGAAGTGGGTTGAGATACAGTATACATTTGCCGGAACAGTGGCAGGCCGCTGGAATGTGGCAACTGCAAACTTCTCGGTTCCGGAAGGCACAGAAAATCTTTGGATGGCATTCAAGGTGGACGTAGCGAGCGTGTACCGTATGGATGACGTCAAGCTGATGGTGTCAGAGACAGAAGGCGCTGCTGTAAATTTTGCAGAGGGTGTAGAGATTGACTTTACTGCTGGTGGTACTGCCGGCGGTGGCTCAGGAGAAGAACCAGGCGGCGGAGAATCAGACGGCAGTGCAATCTATTCGAACAATTTCGACAAGGCCGCTGCTACAAAGACTTACGGAAGCGGTTCAAGCTGGCCATATCTCGATCAGTTCGACGGATGGCAGAATGAGGCAGGAACAGGTGCCGCCAACGTTACCTATTCATATAAGACGGCATCTGCACGCAATAACTCAAATTCAAATGGTGATTATTCTGACTATGCCGGCTCGGGAGTGAACAATATCTTCTTCGGCGCAAATTCATATTTCGCAGTTCATGGTATCGCTCTCGGTGGCGCTCAGAATCTGACCCTTACATTCGGTACGGAGAAGTATGACGGAAACAATAAGACAGCTCTCTTTGACCCTGCAGAGTACCATGTATATCTGAGCAATGACGGAGAGAAGTGGGTTGAGATACAGTATACATTTGCCGGAACAGTGGCAGGTCGCTGGAATGTCGCTACAGCGAACTTTACTGTTCCATCAGGTACTCAGACTCTTTCAATCTGCATGCAGGTGGATGTGGCGAGTGCGTACCGTATGGATGATATGAAGCTTGTGTCTTCGTCGACAGCAGGTACAACAGTTGATTTCTCTAACGGTGTTGCCAAGGACTTCGGAAGCGGTTCGTCTGGCGGAGATACTCCTGAACCACCGGTGCCGGGAGGAAGCAATATGACAATTGCAGAGGTTCTTGCTCTCGGTACGAATGCGGCTGCTTCAGGCAGCACAATCGAGGCTGTTGTAATCTCAAACATGGATCTTAATAACCTTACATCGAAGAAGGGTCTTTATGTTCAGGATGAGACAGGCGGTCTTCAGTTCTACCTTGCGGCAAATCACGAATTCAAGTTCGGTGACAAGGTCAAGATCGATATGTCGGGAGTGAAGCTTGCAGAGTATAACGGCGCGGTTCAGATCAGCGGCCTTGCTCTTGAGAAGATTGAAAAACTCTCATCCGGAAACGCCGTGACTCCGAAGACGGTGAAGATTGCTGACTTCCTTGCAAACAAGTATGAGGGCCAGTATATTGCAATCGAGGGTGTTCAGGTTGTTGAGGAAGACCTTGCCAAGACCTTTGTGATGGGTGGTGCCCACACCAGCATCAACGTTGAGGATGCCAATGGAAACAAGTTTGCAATCTTCTCGTCCAAGTATGCTTCTTATGGTACGACGAAGGTTCCTCAGGGATCAGGTACCATCAAGGGTATCTCTTCCATCAGTAAGGGTGCAATGCAGATTATCTTTGCCCAGGAGTCTGACTTTGCGGGACTTACCGGCGAGCGTCTTACAGCCGGTGGCGGTGAGACCCCCGGCGACGGTGGAGATGATCCTGTAACCCCACCGGCAGAGACCTCTGTCAGAAGGGCGGACTTCGAGACACTTTCACGTACAAGTTCATATGTGGCTTCCACTTCAGATGCTGGATGGGTTCTTACCAACTGTGCAGTCCAGGAAGGTGGTGAAAAGGATGCCAACCCTGTATATATTCTTCTTGGCAAGGTTGCAGGAACTGATACATGGGCAAAGGCAGCATGTATGAACGGAAAGACAACAGCAGTCGGAACAATCGAATCGCCGGAACTCACAGGCGGTTGCGGAACCCTTTCGTTCGACTATGCGAACATCTTTACCGAAGCAAATGGCGTGAACTTCCAGATCGAGGTCATTCAGAATGGCGCGGCAGTGAAGACTATTGTAGTGGATGAGGACAGCATTACAAAGATGACCAAGTACACCTTCAGTCAGGAGGTGAATGTAAGCGGTTCATTCAAGCTTAAGTTCACTAACCTCAGTCCATCCAACAACAACTCATCTAACAAGGATAGAGTTTCTATCTGGAACCTTACATGGACAGAGCATAATTAAGATAATTGATGAGGATATTCAACCATATATATGGAGCAGCAGTAGCCGTGATGGCTGTCTGCTGTCTCCTTCTGTCTTCCTGTGAGAAGGAAGATGCGCAGCAGGTCAGCGTATCCGTGACTCCGGATCTTTTGGGCGCAAAGACCAATATGAATGCCTACGTCAGGGTGAAATGCGCCGGAAGCTGGACTTTGTCTCTGGAATATGAGGATGAAGGAGAAGATTGGGCAAGTCTTGACGTGACTTCAGGAGCTGGAAACAGGAACAGCATACTGCTGTCGCTTTCTGCAAATTCATCAGAGGCCAGACGTTCTATGAAAGTTGTCCTGAAATCAGGTGAGGTTACTGCAGAGTGTGTTGTTACACAGAAGGCTCCGGGTGAGGAAACCAATGGTGGCATCACTCCGGGAGGATCTGGCGGCGGATCTTCGGATGGCGTTTCCGGGGGATCGTCTCTGGCAAAGACCGGATGGATGGAACTCCCGAATATGGACGATCCGGCTCTGGGATATTATTCGCACAGCTTCAAGATGGGCGGAAAGACATACCGTAACTATACCTTCGGATGGAGCCAGAAGGACCTTGTGGCAGTCTGGGTGGCTTATCCGTTGTGCAGATTATATACAAACGGAAATGTCGGCAGAACAGATGCATGGGCTTATGATCCTCTGCTGGGAACGGACTCTGCAGCTCCTTTCGGCGGATATGGTGAAGAGCTCGCAAGAGGTCATCAGCTCCCGTCTGCGGACCGTCAGTGCTGCTATGAGGCAAATGCCCAGACATTCTACGGCACAAACATGACACCGCAGCTTAATGCTCATAATGAAAAGATATGGGCGGATCTTGAAGCAAAGGTAAGAGGCTATGCCAATACATCCGACACGACATATGTAGTGACAGGAGTCATTCTGGACGACAGTACCAGGATTACATATGATTCGGACAGAAAGCCGATAACCGTCCCTTCCGCTTATTTCAAGGCTGTGTTGAAGTACAATGAGTCGTCGACACAGGGCACATGGAATGCTGCTGCCTTCTATCTGGAACACAGAGCATATTCAGGCAGTGTGACACGCTCGCATTCAATGTCCATAGACAGACTGGAGGACATGACTGGTATAGACTTCTTTGTGAATCTTCCGGCAAAGGTCGGAAAGGAACAGGCGGATAAGATAGAAGCCGCTGATCCGGCTAACGTTGCGTTATGGTGGTAAAAGAACAGATTATGAAAATGAAAAGAATAATATGCATTCTTGCGGCGCTTCTTCTTCTGATCATAGGAGCGGAAGCCCAGAAAAAGGGTCAGCAGAATTATGTGATAGGATTCTACAATCTGGAGAATCTCTTTGACACATATAACGATCCTGCTAAGAATGACGAGGAGTTCCTTCCTGAAGGAAAGAACAAATGGACTGATGCCAAGTATCAGAAGAAACTCGGCAACATGGCCAAGGTCATCAAGGCCATGAAGGATGAAAACGGTGCATGGCATACCCTTCTGGGTGTGTCGGAAATCGAGAACCGTCTCGTGCTTGAGGATCTGGTGATGGATCCTCAGATTGCAGAGGCAAACTATCAGATCATTCACTATGACGGTCCTGATCGTCGAGGTGTGGATGTGGCTCTCCTTTACAGGCCGGACAGCTTCAAATATATTGAGAGTGAATCAATACCTTTCACATTTGAGGGAAGTTCCATTGATTTCATCATGGATCAGGAGCAGAAGGATTACTTCAGGACCCGTGATATCCTGATGGTACATGGAACCATTGATGGTGAGCACTTTGCGATCTATGTTGCCCACCTTCCGTCACGTGCCGGCGGAAAGAAGGGAGGCAACCAGCTTCGCGACCGCGGCGGCGAGATAATGTATGACCATGCAATGAAGATGCAGCAGAAGTATCCGGGCATCAAGATCGTCTGCATGGGTGATATGAATGACAATCCTACAGATCCGAGCATGGCTGAGTATATGCACGGAAAGGAGCATAGGTCAGAGGTTACAGACAAGGATTTCTTCTCGCCTTTCACATCTATGCTGAAGGCAGGCTTCGGCTCTCTTGCATATCAGGGAGTATGGAGTATTTATGACCTTCTTCTGGTCAATAATGCCCTTGCAAATGCTCCTGAAGGCACTTTTGAGATCCGTCAGCTTCACAAGAAAGGCTATTACGGACGCGTGTTCAATCCTAAATTCCTCACAAACCAGCAGGGACAATATAAAGGAACGCCATTCAGGACATTCTCAAATGGCTCCTTCATCGGAGGATATAGTGACCACTATCCTACTTACATTGTAATAAGTAAATAATGACTATGATAAAGAGAGTATTACTTACAGTTGCAGCAGTGCTTTGCTCCCTTTCACTTTTCGCCCAGAGCGATTTCGGAGGCGTCAAGGGTAAGGTTGTGAATCGTGCAGGCAGAATTCCGATTGCCGGCGCAGAGCTCGTACTTTCACAGAATGGAGAAAACGTCGCTTCCGTACGTTCTGACGCAGAAGGAAACTTCCTTGTGGAGAACCTTCAGAACGGCATCTATGATATGAAAGTGACAGCTCCGGGATTTCTGGATGCTAATGTGAATGTTACAGTAGAGGGCTACATAAAGGACCTGATCTTTGTGGGAATGGTTCTTGAGCAGGTAGTGACCGATGTCGATGATTCGAACTTTGCGGAATTCGACATGGAGGATTCGGGCTTCGAGGATGCACCGTCGATTCTCTTCGGTTCCAACGACCCTTTTACAAACATTGCAAGCTTCGGATTCAGCTCGATCCGTTTCAAGAACAGAGGTTATACCAATGAGTCTCAGGACGTATATCTCAGTGGTGTCAGGATGAATGATGCCATCACCGGATATTCTCCATATTCTCTCTGGAGCGGTCTGAATGAGGCTACAAGGAGCAAGGAAACCACAGTCGGTGTAGAGACAGCAGACGAAAGCTTCGGTGGATATAACGGTGTGACCAACATACATGCGGTTCCATCGTCGGTACGTCCGGGCTGGCGTTTCAGTGCATTGACCAACAGTGCTTTATATCGTCTTCGTCTGATGGCTACATATGCTTCAGGAGAACTTGACAACGGCTGGTCGTATGCATTCAATGTATCTGCCCGCGTCGGAGGAAACGATTGGGTGAAGGGTGTGTATTACCGTAACTTCGCTTACTATGCGGGTGTGGAAAAGAGGTTCGGTGACTACAGCAGGATCAGTCTCGTGACTTTTGCAGCTCCAGGACAGCGCGGTGCGCAGAATGCTTCTACCCAGGAGGTCTATGACATGATGGGTGACAATATGTACAACAGCAACTGGGGTTATCAGAACGGAAAGGTGCGTAATGCCCGTGTCCGCAAGACCTTCGAGCCCGTGACCCTTCTGAAGTATAAATATTCAGATGATAAGGTGGATGCTTCGGTAGCCCTTCTCTGGCGTACAGGAAAGAACGGATATACAGCCATGGACTGGTATGATGCTCCGGACCCACGTCCTGATTACTATAGGAACCTTCCAAGCTACTATTATATGGAAGATCCTGACTATGACAGACAGAACTATCAGAAATATGCATGGGCACTCGATACATGGCAGCACCAGCTTCCGCAGTACACTCATATTAACTGGGACCGTCTCTATAATGTAAATGCCGGTAACTTCGATGAGATAGGTCTGCGTCGCTCGAAATATGTCATCGAGGAGCGTAGGGTAGACCAGAATGATGTTCACCTGACAGCCAATGTGAAGTATCAGCTTAACAAGGCCATATCTCTTGCTGGAGGTATGACGCTGAGATGGAACAGGACTGAGTACTACAAGAAGCTTGACGATCTTCTCGGAGGAGACTATTTCATCAATATCGACTCTTTCGCCGAGCGTGACTTTGCGACAAATCCTGCAATGGTGCAGAACGATCTGGATTATTATATGTCCAAAGGTACTGCTCCTGTAGTCGGAAAGGGTGACAAGTACGGATATGACTATTATGCAAATGTCATGGATGAGAGAATCTGGGGCCGTTTTGCTCTGGATCTGGGTGGCTTCAAGGCGAACCTTGCCCTTGAAGGAGGTCTGAATGAGTTCTACAGGGAAGGACTTGTCAGGAAGGGACTCTTTGCTGGTCTTGACGATAACGGTAATGAAATAGTGTACGAAGGAAAGGTTCTTACGACCTATGACTCAAACGGTAAGCCGATCACTTCCAAAGGCAGGTCCGAGCTTCAGTCTTTCTGGACATATTCAGCCAAGCTCGGCCTCCAGTACCATTTTGCCGGCGGACACAGAGTATATGCGAATGCTGGTTATTTCAATGATGCTCCTACATTCTCACAGTCGTTCATTTCACCAAGAACCAGAAACTCTGTGGTTCCGAATCTTGAGACCATCAAGACAGTATCCACTGACCTGAATTATCAGTACAGCAATAACGGCTACAATGTGAGAGTAACCGGTTTCTACACAAAGATCATGGATCAGTCGGATATGATGAGCTTCTATGATGACTCACAGAACTCGTTTACAAACTTTGCCATGAACGGAATTGATCAGAGGCATATGGGTATAGAGCTGGGATTCAAGATTCCTCTCGTTCTTCAGGGACTTTCTATGGAAGGAGCTCTCAGCTGGGGTGAATATATCTATACATCTGCTCCACGTATGACCCAGACAATCGACAACAGTGCAGAAGTCATCGCAGACAATGCCCTTGTACCATATTGGGCCAGCCATCCTGTGTACAAGAAGAATGTAGTCGAAGGAAAGACAGTATATGAGACAGATGCGAAGGGAGACTTCATCGTCGAGAAGTGGCAGAAGCATTATGTTCCGTCCACCCCTCAGTTCGCGGCCAATCTTGGACTCAATTACAGGACCAATTCATATTGGTTCTTTGAGATTGATGCTCAGTACTTTGCAAACTCATATCTCGACATGAACCCTCTGTACAGGACAGATATGGCTGTCGCCGGACCGGACAACATAGCGACTCCAGTCGAGGTGGAATATATGGCGGCTCAGGAAAGATTCGATCCTGTCTTCCTTCTCAACGCAAGCGTCGGAAAGTCATGGTATATTGACCGCAAGTACAATTTCGGCTTCTCACTCAATCTTCAGAACATTACCAACAACAGGTATGTGAAGACCGGCGGATATGAGCAGACACGTCTCATTGACAGCAAGAGTGCAGAGAGATACTACCGCTTTGATTCCAAGTATTTTTATATGCAGGGAATCAACTATATGTTGAACCTCTATTTCAGATTCTAAATATGAAAAGAATATATACAGCAATAATGGCTGTCGTGGTCCTTCTCTCCGGATGTGAGGAGTTCCAGCCGGTGTTTACCGGAAAGTATGATGTGCCGGAGCCTGCGAGAATATACACAGATGCGGATTTCGGGACTTTGACATCGATCGCCGACGTGAAGCAGATGTATATCGACAATGACAGCAAGCCATATGATATAGTGGATAACTGCGTCATCAAGGGACAGATCGTTTCTTCTGACAAGACAGGCAACTTCTACAAGAGTTTCTATATTCAGGACGAGACTGCCGGAATCGAAATCAAGATGGGAAAGAACGGTCTCTATAATGATTACAAGATCGGTCAGTGGGTCTATGTGGATTGCTGCAATCTTACGGTTGGAGCATACGAGGGCATGATTCAGATCGGTTATAAGGATGAAACGGGAGAATACGAAACAGCATATCTCGAGCATCAGATCCTTATCGACCTTCATGTGTTCAAGGGCGCAATAGCAGAGGGCGCAGATCTCGTACAGCCTAAGGTAATAGCTGGAGAAGAGGTGTATGACAAGAAGAATGTCGGAACTCTTGTTACGATCGAGGGGCTGAAGTATCTGAACAAAATCTTCTGTATCGGCTATATCAATCCTAATATCGTTGACGAAGACAAGAAGAAGTCGAATGAAAACCGTTTCTTCCTTGACGAAGAAGATCCTGACAACTGGGGAATAAACTCATGGGCGATGTCCGAAACCTGCTTCAGGCAGCATGTGGAAAATGGTGATTTCGACAATGTCGTGATGAATGACGGTGTAACTGTCGGAGCACGCAAACATCTTATCGTACCTCAGCCTTACACAATGAACCAGTATTTCGAGATGCCGGGCCTGAGTGGTGCAAGAAGATATCTTCAGGTACGTACAAGCGGTTATGCGAGATTCTCTGATGTCGACATTCCTGCACCGGTGCTTTCAGGAGAAGCTACTGTAACTTTCACAGGTGTGCTTACAGAATTCGACGGCGAGATGCAGTTCACTCTTATTGACCTTAGCGGTGTCAGAAAGGCAGACGGCTCTCCTTGGTATGACGAGAACAATAAGGTAATACTTTAACCTGAATATAATATGAAACGTGTACTTTTATCTTTAGTGATCATTATGGCAGCAATATCCTGCAATAAGATAAATCCATTCCTTGCAGAGTGGGATACGCCATACGGCATTCCTGATTTTGACTCAGTAAAGGAGAAACATTATATTCCGGCTGTGAAGATGGGAATCCGTCAGCAGCAGGGTGAGATTGATGCGATAATCGCCAACGCTGATGCCCCGACATTCGAAAATGTTGTGGAAGCATATGAGAATTCCGGAGCTATTCTGGCACGTGTGACAGGAGTTCTCTTCAACCTGTCCGAGACCGATAGTGACGAGTCGCTGCAGAAGATAGTGGAAAAAGTGCTTCCGATGCTTTCAGAGCACAGCAACAATATCTTCATGAATCCGTATTTCTTCGCAAAGGTCGAGAAACTTCATAATGAGATTGACGATCTCGGCCTTACCCAGGAACAGAAAATGGTCCTGAAGAAGATGTACAAGTCTTTTGTAAAGAACGGAGTAGCCCTTGACGAGACTTCACAGGCACGCATGCGTGAAATCAACAAGGAACTATCTTCTCTTGAATTTACTTTCGGAAATAATCTTCTTGCAGAGAACAATGCTTTTGCAGACAGATTCGGTCTGTCAATTTCCGAGTATGCGGGTGCAATGGCGTCGACTGAGGACCGTGCGCTTCGTGAAGAAATGTTCAAGGCATATTCATCAAGGGGCAACAACGGCAATGAATACGATAATAAGGAGCTGATACTCAAGATAATGGCTCTCCGTGTAGAGAAGGCAAAGCTTCTCGGATACGAGACTCCTGCTTCATTCATCCTTTCAGACAAGATGGCCGGTACTCCTGAGGCTGTGGATACCTTCCTTGCCGGACTAATGGCACCCGCAGTAGCCAAGGCACGCGAGGAAGTTGCAGATATGCAGACTATTATGGATGAGGATGTCAAGGCAGGCCTTCTTCCGGAAGGTTCTGTAATCGAGCCTTGGGACTGGGCATATTATGCAGAGAAGGTGCGTAAGGTGAAATATGCACTTGATGAGGAGCAGCTCAGACCTTATTTCAAGATGGAGAATGTCCGTCAGGGAGTGTTCAACACAGCATCGCGTCTTTGGGGACTTCAGTTTGAAAAGCTTGACAGCATACCGGTGTATAATCCGGAAGTTGAAGGTTTCAAGGTAACAGACGCAGACGGTTCGTTGATAGGTATTCTTCTTACAGACTACTTCCCACGTGCGACAAAGAGGGGAGGAGCCTGGATGAGCAATTTTGTGGAGCAGAGGGTTGTTGACGGTGTAGACGTGCGCCCGGTCATTGTCAATGTCGGAAATTTTGCGAAACCTACAGAGGACAAGCCGTCGCTTCTTACCCTCGATCAGGTAGAGACTATGTTCCATGAGTTCGGCCATGCTCTTCACGGACTTCTCAGCAAATGCACATATGTCAGCGTTGCCGGTACCTCGGTTGCGAGAGACTTTGTTGAGCTCCCATCCCAGATCATGGAGAACTGGGCATTCCAGAAAGAGGTTCTTGCGGACTATGCACGTCATTACGAGACCGGAGAAGTGATTCCGGATTCTCTTGTGACAAAGATCAATGCCGCCGAGACATTCAATCAGGGATTCATGACTACCGAACTCGTGGCAGCATCCGTCCTTGATATGAAATGGCATGAACTCACATCGGTAGAAGGAGTTGACCCTATGGCTTTCGAGGCTGCGGCATGCAAGGAAATGGGACTGATTGATGAAATCATCCCACGCTATCGTACAACTTATTTCAACCATATATTCAACAGTGGTTACAGCGCCGGATACTACAGCTATCTTTGGGCAGAGGTTCTCGATAAGGATGCTTTCGAACTATTCAAGCAGAAAGGTATCTTCGATCAGAACACTGCGGCATCTTTCCGTCGCAATGTTCTTGAAAAAGGTGGCAGTGACGAACCGATGGATCTTTATCGACGCTTCCGTGGTGCAGATCCGGATCCTGCAGCTCTTATCGAGTCACGTGGACTTTAAAACAATAACACACATATTAATAACTATGAAAAAGGAATTATCAAGGCGTTCGTTCCTTAAGATGGGAACAACCGCAGCTGTCGGAATGGCTGTGTCTCCTTCACTTCTTATGGGTAAGTCCAAAAAGAAGAATGTTGCACCGGCACCTCTTGACAGAAAACTCAAGATTCTTGGTGTAGGTATCGGAGGTCGTGGAGCTTCTGTTCTCAGAGGTCTTGAAACAGAGGATATCATCGGTCTCTGCGACGTTGACTGGAAATATGCAGCTCATGTTTTTGAGCGTTACCCGAATGCAAAGAGATATAACGACTATCGCGTAATGTTCAAGGAGATGCTCGATGAGGCTGATGCCGTTGTCGTTGCTACTGCTGACCACACCCATGCAATCATTGCAGCTGAAGCCATAGCTGCCGGAAAGCATGTATATGTAGAGAAACCGCTGACTCATACAGTATATGAGTCGCGTCTCCTTACCAAGCTTGCAGCCAAGCACAAGGTCGCTACCCAGATGGGTAACCAGGGTGCTTCTGAAGAGGGCGTACGCCTTGCCTGCGAGTGGATCTGGAACGGTGAGATCGGTGAGGTTAGAAAGGTAGAGGCTTTCACGGACCGTCCTATCTGGCCTCAGGGTCTTGAGCGTCCGAAGGAAGTTCAGGAAGTCCCTTCAACCCTGAACTGGGAGGCTTTCATCGGTCCTGCGCCAATGAGACCATACAACGAAATCTATACTCCTTGGAATTTCCGCGGCTGGTGGGACTTTGGTACTGGAGCTCTCGGTGACATGGCCTGCCATATCCTCCATTGTGTTCACAAGGGTCTGAATCTCAAATATCCGACAAAGGTTCAGGGTACTTCAACCCTTCTTCTCAACGAGTCTTGCCCTAATGCGCAGAAAATCAAGTTCACCTTCCCTGCACGTGACAACATGCCGAAGGTAGCCATGCCGGAGGTCGAGGTTCACTGGTATGACGGTGGTCTCAAGCCAGACAGACCGGAGGGACTTCCTGCGGGTGTTGACCTTAACTTCAAGGGTGGTGGAGTCATTTTCTATGGTTCAAAGGATACGATGATCGTAGGATGCTACGGTCGTAAGCCTTACCTTCTTTCAGGACGTGAGCCAGAGGCTCCGAAGGTCCTCAGAAGAGTCGAGACCAGCCATCAGCAGGACTGGGTACGAGCATGTAAGGAAGATCCGTCAGTACGCGTGCCTTCTGCTTCTGATTTCAGCGAGGCAGGTCCGTTCAATGAAATGGTCGTGATGGGAGTTCTTGCAGTACGTCTCCAGAGCCTCAATATGGAGCTCGAGTGGGATGGCGAGAAGATGGAATTCACCAATATCCCTGCTGATGCAACCATCAAGACTGTCATCACAGACGGATTCACCATCAAGGACGGACACCCTACATTCAACAAGACGTATACAGAGCCGGTAAACGCAAGAGCTTTCGCACAGGAGCTCATCAAGCACACTTACCAGAACGGATACGCCCTTCCAGATATGCCAACAGAATAAATCTTATATTATGAAAAAATTACTTTATGGAGCAGCAGCTCTTATGCTTATGACAGCTTGTGGAAATAATCAGCAGGCTCTCGTTATCGGTGAACCTGTATTTGTCGGAGAGCAGACAATGGTAGAGGTTGCGGAACCTGCAACCCCTGGTTGCCCTGCTTATGTTGTTGTAAATAACCCTGAGGTTGATCTCGCGGCCTTCCCTGTTGATAAGGACGGATACCATGTTCTTTTCAATGGTAATGAGAAGATGCAGGGTTGGAGAGGTTATGGAAAGGATCATATCCCTTCAAGATGGATTGTCGAGGACGGATGCATCAAATTCTGCGGAACTGGTCTTGGTGAAGGTCAGGTAGCAGAAGGCGGTGACCTTATCTTTGCTCATCAGTTCCAGAACTTCGTTCTTGAACTCGAGTGGAAGGTGTCAAAGGGTGGTAACTCAGGTATCTTCTATCTTGCAAAGGAAACAGCTGTAAGAAAGGAGGACGGCTCTCTCAAATATCAGCCTATCTATATCTCAGCTCCTGAGTATCAGGTGCTTGACAATGCAAATCATCCGGATGCGATGCTTGGTGTTGACGGCAACCGTCAGTCGGCTTCGCTCTATGATATGATTCCTGCAAAGCCACAGAACCAGAATCCGTTCGATGAGTGGAATAAGGCTCGCATCATGGTTTACAAGGGAACAGTCGTACATGCTCAGAACGATGTCAACGTAGTCGAGTATCATTTATGGACTCCGCAGTGGACTGATATGCTTCAGGCAAGCAAGTTCAGCGCTGAGAGATGGCCTATCGGCTTCGAGCTCCTGAACAACTGCGGTGGTGCTGAGCACAAGGGCTACATCGGAATCCAGGATCATGGTGATGATGTATGGTATCGTAACATCCGTATCAAGGTAATGGAGTAATCAGCCATGAGAAAAGCGTTTTATATTGTATTTGCAGCTTGCGGTCTTCTTGCCGCAGGCTGCTGTCAGAATGCTGATGAGCCTGTAAAGAAGGAAATGGCCGTTCAGTTGTATTCTGCACGTGACCTTATCGGAAAACCTGAGCTGTATGCACAGAATCATGAAGCAGTGCTCAAGGCTATTGCCGAGATGGGGTATACCGGAGTGGAGGCTGCAAGTTACAAGGACGGTCTCTTCTATGGAGTTACTCCAGAAGAATTCAAGGCTGATGTGGAGGCTGCCGGAATGGAAGTGGTGTCTTCGCACACTAACAGGAAACTTACTGCAGAGGAACTTGCTTCAGGCGACCTTACAGAGGCTCTTGCATGGTGGGATGCCGCTATTCCTGCCCACGTTGCTGCAGGTATGCGTTATGTCGTATGTCCTTCGATGACAATTCCAGAAACCCTTGACGGACTTCAGGTTACTTGTAACTATTTCAACGAAATCGGCCGCAAGTGCAAGGCTGCCGGAATGGAGTTCGGTTTCCACAATCATGCCCGTGAGTTCAAGATCATCGAAGATCAGGTAATCCTGGATTATATGCTTCAGAATACAGATCCTGAGCTTGTTTTCTTCCAGATGGATGTTTATTGGGCTGTTTATGGCAATGCTAGCCCGGCAGAGTACTTCAACAAGTATCCGGGACGTTGGAAGGTTCTCCACATCAAGGATAAGAAGGAAATAGGTCAGAGCGGTATGGTCGGCTTTGATGCAGTCTTTGCGAATGCTGAGATAGCAGGAATGACTGAGTTCGTAGTTGAGGTTGAGGGTTGCCGCAATGAGACAGCTCTTGACGGTCTGCGTGTGAGCGCAGACTACATTCTTGATGCGCCTTTCATAAACGCTTCTTACAAGAAATAATCACACGATTATACACATCCAGTGGCACTGAGTCACCCGAGGTCCTCCTCATGACTCAGTGCCATTGGATGTGTTATAAATGAAGGATGCTACATTCTGTCCAGCTGGTCGAGGGCGAAGGTGTAGGCGCCGACAGATATGGCTTTGCTGGCTCCCATCTTGGATATGGCGACTCCGATGCGTTTCTGAGGGTCGTATGAAACAGTCTTGTCGCTGCCGTAGACCTTGAGTTCTCTCTGTTCGCCGCGAGCGAATTCCGCAAACTGAGCCTCGTCGTCGAGATCGTAGACCTTCATCTGCACTCTGTTGAGCTCTTCTCCTCCGAGAGTCTTCATCTTGCTGCGTAGCTCTGCGAGCAGGGACGGCATGAGGTATTTGCGTGCAGCTGTGATACCGCCGCCGATTACAATCAGACCGTCAGTGAGGGTCACAGCAGTAGCCATGGCATCTCCTGCCACCTCTCCCATCTCTGCAAATGCCTTCTTTGCTGCTTCAGCATCTCCCGGAGTCTTTCCTTCAGCAATATCGTATATGTCTTTTGGCTCGAATTCATGATCCTTATCGCCGGAAAGTTCACCGTATACTCTCTTGACAGCGCGTACAGAGACTCCATCTTCTACTATGACTCCGTCATACTTCTTGTGAGGCAGACAGAAAGTCTCGACGCATGAATTGTCACCCCTGTTCAACTCGCCATTCACTACCATTCCGACTCCGAAACCTGTACCGAAAGTGTATCCCAGCATATTCTTATAGCTTTTTGCACTTCCGAGAGCTTTCAGCTTTGCATTCACTTCAGGTAGAGTGCCTCCGAGTGCTTCACCGTATGCAAACAGATCTCCGTCATTGTTGATGAACACCGGCACGCCGAACTTTCTCTGGAGGAATGGTCCGAGGGCTACCCCATCCCTGAATGAAGGGAAGTTAGGGAGATAGCCTCCTATGATGCCGTTAGGATAGTCTGCCGGTCCCGGAAAGGCGAAGCTTATTGCCACCGGCCTTTCTGAAAGTTTTTCGATCACTGCCTCAAATCCTTTGACCATTGTGCCGAGGCAAAGGTCCAGGTCGTGGGAGTTGGCGGGAAAGGTAATCGGGTCGATGATATATTCCCCTCCTTTCATCGCGCCGAAAACCATATTCGTACCGCCGGCATCAAGCGTCAGGACAATGCGTGAGTCTGTTCTAAAGTCTGTCATGTTTATAGATGCTTATATAGTTATTTCATTTCAAAATCAATACTCGCTCCTTTGATGAGGTCCGAATAATTCAGGAAGAGACTGTCATATGCCTTCCCGTTCATCCTTGTCTTTTTTACAAGTCTTCCTTGACCGCCGTCGATCTTCACCTTCCTGCCGTTTTCAAGATTTATCACGGCCTTCTTGAAGAGCGGAACACCGATGGCATATTGGTCTGAAGCGGGACATACAGGATAGAATCCCAGTGCGGAGAATACATACCATGCGGATGTCTGTCCGTTATCCTCGTCTCCGCAATATCCGTCAGGTGCCGATGTGTAGAGCCTGTCCATAACCTCGCGCACCCATTTCCGAGTCTTTTCCGGCTGACCTGCCCAATTGTAGAGATATATCATATGCTGGGCCGGCTGGTTTCCGTGGGCGTAGTTTCCCATATCCGCCACCTGCATCTCTGTTATTTCGTGTATACGGTAGCCGTAATAGCTGTCATCGTATATAGGTGGAACGACAAATACGGAGTCGAGCATGTGCGCAAATTCCTCGCGACCTCCCATCGCTTCCATCAGTCCGTCGACATCATGGAAGACCGACCATGTGTAGTGCCATGCGTTGCCCTCAGTGAAGGCGTCTCCCCATTTGTATGGGCTGAAAGGCTCCTGGAAGCTTCCGTCGGCATTACGTCCCCTCATAAGATTGTGTGACGGATCGAATACATTCTTCCAGTTGTCAGCGCGTGATGCCCATTTTTCCAATTCCTCGGAAGGACGGTCCAGCTTCCTTGCCATCTGCAGTATGCACCAGTCGTTGTAGGCATATTCAAGGGTGCGGGCTACGCTCTCGTTGATTCCGACATTGTACGGAATGTAACCTAAAGTATTGTAATATTCATGTCCCAGCCTTCCGGAAGAATTCACTTCAGGATGCACATTTTCGGTTCCATGCACTATGCAATCGTAGAGTATCTGCCAGTCCTTTTCAGGTGTTATCCCTTTCAGTATGGCATCTGCCACAACTGAAGCGGAATTGTTGCCCACCATGCATCCGCGGTGCCCCGGACTGGCCCATTCAGGCAGGAATTCATTCTCTCGGGCGATGTTGGCGAGACCCTGCTGGATTTCAGTGTTCACTGACGGATATACAAGATTCAGAAGAGGGAAAAGCGCCCTGAAAGTATCCCAGAAGCCGGTATCGGTGTATAGATAGCCTTCGCAGACCTTTCCGTTATATGGGCTGTAATGGTATGCTTTCCCATCGGGGCCGATTTCATAGAACTTGCGAGGGAAGAGTGTGGCTCTGTAAAGGCATGAGTAGAATGTGCGGAACTGCTCTTCGCTTCCTCCGCCCACCTGTATATGGCTCAGCACCTCATTCCATCTGTCCTTGGCATCAGCCGTCACCTCGTCGAAACTTTTTTCACCGACTTCCTCCAGATTAAGCCATGCCTGCTCAAGCGATATGAATGAAGAGGCTGTGCGTACATTGACAGTCTCGTTTCTTTGGGTGCGGAATCCTACGGAAGCCAATACGTGTTCACCCTCGAACTCAAGGGCTTCTCCAATCCCTTTTTCCGGACCGTCATATAGCATCATGCTCTCAAATGCCTTGTCGAACCTGATGACGAACCAGTTGCGGAAGTTCTCAGGAACACCGCCGCAGTTCTTTGTAGTATATCCTACAACTGCCTGTAGCTCAGGGAGTATCCTGATATAAGAACCTCCGTCGTATGCGTCTATCACCACTGCTGATGTCTCTCCTGCGGGGTAAGTGAACCGCATGGCGGCTGCTCTGTCGGCAGGAGTAATTTCGGCAGTGATGTCATGATCTGCAAGGTAGACCTTGTAGTAATAAGGACTCGCAGTTTCGCTTTTGTGCGAGAACCAGCTGGCTCTTTTGTTCTGGTCCACCGCAGAGCCGTCGCGAACGGGCATGACTGCAAACTGACCATAGTCGTTGATCCACGGTGACGGCTGATGGGTCTGCTTGAACCCCCTTATCCGATTGTGGTCATATCTGTATGCCCATCCGTCTCCCATCTTGCCTGTGACAGGAGTCCAGAAGTTCATTCCCCATGGAAGGGCGATTGCGGGATAGGTGTTTCCGGTAGAAAAACCGTGATGCGAGAGACTCCCGACAAGAGTCGAAACATACTCTTCGGGGTTATCTACCAGTTCTGTCCCGCTATTGCATGCTGCTGTAATGCAGACAGCCAATGTTATGCTCAGAAGTCTTTTCATATCAATACCATTCTGCAGGTTCCGCCCCCATCTTGATTTTCAAGGTGCCTCCCTTGGCAATATCCTTATGCTCAATATATCCTTTTGCGTATGGTTCTCCGTTAAGGAGGATGCTTTGGATATATATGTTTTCTCTGCTGTTGTTCTCTGTCACGATGGTGAATGTCCCTTCTGCGGTCTTGATTTCCGCCTTGTCGAAGGCAGGCGATCCCAGCCAGTAGCATCCGGATGCCGGCTCTACCTGGTAGAAGCCGAGTGATGACATTATGTACCACGCTGACATCTGTCCCACATCTTCGTTTCCGGAGAGACCGTCAGGTTTGGAAGAATACAGGTTGCTCAGCACCTCACGGACCTTCTCTGCTGTCTTCCACGGCTCGCCGAGCATCGTGTAGAAGTATATGATATGGTGGCTCGGCTCGTTACCATGTGCATATTGTCCGATGAGTCCGGAAATGTCAGGGGACGAATCCATTCCTTCTATATACGAAGGTGCCGTAAACAATGAATCCAGCTTTCCGATCAGTTCATCCTTGCTTCCGAAGCATCCGGTCAGACCTTCGAGGTCGTGTGGAACCAGCCAAGTATACTGCCAGCCGTTGCCCTCGCAGTAGTCGTCGTCCCTGTGCACTGATGCGAAAGGACTGTACTCTTTCCTGAATTCTCCTTTGCTGTCCTTTCCTCGGATGAAACGCAGCGACGGGTCGAAAAGATGTCTGTAGGACAGGCTTCTGCTGGAGAAAAACTCGGCTGCTTCCCTGTATTTTACGATGCCGCTCTCGTCTGCCAGCTTTTCTGCTGCAAGTGCAAGGGCTCCGTCAGCAATTGCATATTCGAGGTCATATGCTACCGATTCCTTGAACAGATCGCATGGGATATAACCATATTCCATCCTGAGGTCCTGTCCTCTGTCCGGCCTCATCGCCGATGCCTTCATGGCTTCAAACGCTTTGTCTTTATCGAAACCTCCGATTTCCTTTACTATGGCGTCTGCTACGGGAATTATACCCGGATTGCCTACCATGCAGTTTGTCTCGCATCCATGCAGGTGCCACACTGGAAGCTTGCCCTGTTCGTCGCATATTGCAAGCATGGTCTGAATCATATCCGAATAACGCTCAGTCTGGAAAATGCTGTATAGAGGCATTGCGGCGCGGTAGGTGTCCCACAAAGAGAACGTAGTGTATGAAATGCTTCCGTCTGCATCACAAAATGTCGATGGGGCGATCATAGTGTGGTACAATGCTGTGTAGAAAATCTTTTTGGTGTCTTCATCAGATGTCCGGATCAGTATCCTTGACAGCTCCTCATTCCACTTTCTGTCGGCATCTTCTGCGACTTTGTCAAAGTCCCAGCCCGGCATTTCAGCTGTCATGTTGGCGTAGGCACCCTCCATACTTGTCGGAGATAGTGCTACCTTGAGCATAACCATTTCGTTGTCTGATGTTTCGAATGAAGCACGTGCGTACAGCGGCATATTCTTGAATTCATCCTTCCAGATTTCTTTGTCCTTGCATATGATTTCCATTTTACATGGCTTCGAGAACTCCGCGTAGAAATATATTTTCTGATTATCGGCCCATCCTCGTGAATGTCTCCAGCCTCTGACGGCAAGGACTTCTGACTCTTCCTCTTTCTTTGTACCGGTCATCGGATCTGCAGCTTCAATATGACAGTCCATAGGTCTGTCCCAGCATCCTCCGTTTTCAAGGTCAAAAACGATTGCAGCTTCATCTGAAGCAGGAAATGTATATCTGTGAAGTCCTACGCGGTTGGTTGCAGTCATTTCGGCCTTGATACCATATCGGATCAAAGGCACACTGTAATATCCGGGACGGCTGATCTCTTCAGACCTGTCGGCGTATGACCATAATCCGGACCGCGGATCTTCCTCATGGCCCCTGGAATAAGTGACTTCTCCTGTAACCGGCATCACCGTTATGTCGAACAGGTCGCCGATGCCTGTTCCGCTGAGATGTGTGTGGGAGAATCCGATGACAGTCGAGTCACTTGCGTGGTAGCCCGAGCACCAGTCCCATTCCTGCGGTATGCTTGTCGGCCCGAGCTGTACAAGTCCGAAAGGTACATTGGCACCTACGAATACGTGTCCATGCCCACCTGTGCCGATACTGGTGTCTACATATTGTGTCAGATCAGTTTCCTGGCGGCAGCATCCGGTTAGGAATACCAGAACCGGGAGTAGAAATCCATGTTTTTTCATTTCAGGTGCAGTTGTAATTCTCAGAAAGACAAATATAGGCAAAAAGTCTGTCGGGATTCGTATCGGATGTTATATATTTTTTGCAAATTTGTAGCACTAATTCAATGTTATGCAGGAAATTCATCTGTCCGATCCTCTGATTGAAGCAATTACTTCCTGTACGGAAGATATCCGTACCATAGCAGCATATGCATCTATGTCGCTGGATATGCAGTCATGTGCCTATGACCTTCTCGATGCTCTGCTAGCAGCCAAGGAGGTGGACTCTACTGTTTTTCAGGATAATGGCTTTAAAGCTGTGACCAGGTCTTTCATTGAAATCTATGATAAGTCTGCCGATGTGATCGGACGGGCCTTTAATGAGGAAGTACTGGTCCGAGAAGCTGCGGAAAGGCAGAGCGTATTTGACAAAGACCTTCTGGAAGCAAGATTCAAGGCGGCTGCTGCGGAAAGTCTTCACGAGTTCGCCAAGGAAACATTCGAGGTCTGGCAGAATTCCGGCATATTTGCCCGCAGACGTGCTCTGAAGGCTCTTCGTGACAGGGCCGGCTTCCGCCTGGAAAGCCACCGTATCGGCAATTATGTAGCTAAGACGTATGACCTTATGGAAGAGGCCCGCAGGGAGCATCAGAAGGCTCAGCAGGCTTCTTTTGCAGCTAATGTGACATATAAGATACGCGCAGGCGTGTATTCGGATATATACAGATTATTAACTGAAAACCGATAGAATATTATGGCTAAGACAAACAGAAGGCTGTTTCTGAAGAAGGCTGTAGCTGGACTTGCTGTCATGGCGGCTTCTCCTTCAATGCTTTCCTCATGTGCAGCTTCAGACGCACAGGCAAGAAAAATCAGAAAGATTGCACCTCTTGCCGGAGAGTATGATGTTGTTGTTGCCGGTGGCGGCCCCGCCGGATTCATTGCAGCCATTGCCGCTGCCAGGCAAGGTGCAAAGACGGCAATCATCGAAAGATATGGTTTCTTCGGAGGTATGGCTACCATAGGATATGTGGCTCCTATCAGCGTGTTCGCCTTGAAGAACGAACTGGTCATCGGAGGTATTCCATGGGAGTTCGTGAAGAGGTTGGAGTCCATGGGAGGAGCATTCATCGAGTGGCCGAAGGCAAATATCGACTTTGATGTCGAGCTTTACAAGCTCTGTTGCCAGAGAATGATTCTTGAGGCAGGTGTTGACATCTACACCCATTCGTCAATGGTGGGTTGCGAGATGGAAGGCAATAAGGTGCAGACAGTCATAATCGAGAATAAGAATGGTCTCGAGACTCTTGCGGCGAAGGTGTTCATCGACTGTACGGGAGATGGTGACCTTGCACATATGGCAGATGTCCCTATGCAGCCTAATCCGGACGGAGAGGTTCAGCCGTCTTCGTTCTGCTTCATCCTTTCAGGAGTGGATACGGACAGTGAACTCCTGAACAAGTGCATGTATCACAATGGCATCAACGGTCCAAGCCAGTGCAAGCCGGTTCGTGAAAAGCTTCTGGCGATGAAGGAGGCCGGTGTGGATCTTCCTGATTTCGGAGGTCCTTGGTTCAACAATGTGATGCATAAGGGAAGTGTTGCTGTGAACATCACCCGCAGGGCTGCGGACTCTACAGACAACCGAAATTTCAGCTCGGTGGAGTGTCAGCTTCGTGAGGACATATTCACGTTTACACGGGTCCTGAAGGAGAATTTCAAGGAATTCAAGGACTGCTATGTGGCTTCCACTGCTCCGCAGGCCGGAATCAGAGAGTCCAGAAGAATAATCGGTGTACATACAGTGACCGCAGAAGAGTATGTGAGTGCGTACAAGTATGAGGACAGTATTTCAAGAGGAATCCACCCTATAGACATCCACGCAAGCAAGGGAACTCATCAGACAAGGATAGACCTTACGACTCCGGCATATGTGCCTTATCGTGCTCTCGTGGCTCCGGACTATCCTAACCTTCTTGTGGCAGGACGATGCATTTCGACAGACCGTCAGGCACTTGCTTCGCTTCGCGTGATGGCCAGCTGTATGGGTACCGGCCAGGCTGCGGGTGTTGCTGCGGCCCAGAGCATAAAAGAAGGCAAGCCGGTCCAGGATATCGACACAGCCTGCCTTGTAAAGACTCTTAAAGATATGGGTGCGGTTCTTTAAGGGAAGAACTGTCGCAGCTTAGTCTTCAGGTGTCAGAATGTCCATTTTGCTGCTATTGTCGGCATTGCATAGAATCCTTTACCCACAAAATTTGCAGAAAGTTCCACCTCTGTACCGAAACTAAGGTTGATGTCTTCCCAACCCTTGATATTCCTGAGGTTTACCCATAGCTGCGGCTCGGTCATGAAGATGAATTCAGTATTTTGCCAAGGCCTCATCTCTCTCCAGAAGTCTACGAAACCGTTGAACGAAAGCCAATGGTTGAAGAAATCAAGATTCCATACACCTGTAATCTGGAAATTATGCATCTGGCATTTACCGTTGATGTCAGATGTGCCGGGGATTGCCTTGTACATGGCAGAAACAGACCAGGTCTTGCTCCAGTCTTTGGAATGACCGGAATATGTCAGACCTCCCAGCCAGCAGTTGTTGAATGAACCGGCCTGGGTGTTGAGCCCGCCGTTATATTCCACATGCACAGAGAGCCAGTTCACCTTGCTTTCCTGCCAGAAGCAGAGCTCTCTTGCTATCTCGAAATATGCTCCGGAAACCTTCGGAGTGTAGTCGAGATCTACGAAGAAGAATGTGCTTCCGCCTTTGTCAGGCTTGAACATTTCTACAGTTGAAGTAATACCTTTGCGACCGAAGTCGTAGTGCAGCTGGATATTTTGTGCCAGGGCTCCGAAAGAAGACAGGAGCAGGGTCATGCAGATAATGCAGATTCTTGATTTCACGATAGTGTCCGTTAGATTTCTATATAATGCAAATATAATGTAAATTTTCACAAAAGGACAAGCACCCTCCTACGTAAATAGGAAGGTGCCGTAATATAAAGAATGAATTGCGGGATTATCTTATTTCCACCATTTCCACAGGTTGCTCCAGCACCTTGTCTAGCGGGTGCGACTGATATCTGACGGTCTTGAAATCGATCCCCTTCAGATCTATGCACCTGATGTTGCTGTTCCATGCTGTCCTGTAGTACAGTTTCAGGGCTGTCTGATCAGTGGCTGCAGTGAACTGTGTGGCGCTGGGCAGACCTTTCGGAATATCTGTCCTGGCGTGCTGGCTGCCGATAGGAATGTCGAAGTTGTTCAGGATGTGGAATGCCTGAATTATGGCATCAAATCCTGTGTCCCATACCGGTGATGTCGTCTGATAGAATGTTGCACGCACAAACCTTGATGGCGGAGTGAAATCTCCAGGAAGCCCCAGCATTCCGCTGCCGTGTCCCAAAGACTTGAGGATGACGCCAGGCTTCAGCTCCTTGTCTGGTGCGGAACCCTGCTCGAGATTGATGTAATTGTTCAGATTTGTCATATGCCACTCAAAACCTGGAGCATTGGTAAGTACTCCCAATTCGTTTTCATAGAAATGAGGGACTCCTGACACTACTTCGAGAACGACCATCCTGCCGTCAGGTTCTGCGATCCTCCAATGGACGGCTCCGATCTTATGATTAAGGGTGACAAGGTCTATCTTGTCGAGCGCCTCCTTCACCTGATCGATGGATGAGAACTGGGACAGAACCCATGACACAAACTGCATGTCGCATAGGGTTTTAGCATTGTCTGCTGGATTGTACGGGGCATAATCACCGTATTGAGGAAAGAAGAACAATCCGGCTGACAGCCCCGTTTCATTGACTCCTTCCACAACGAACGGTTCGTATTCCGTATAGATTCCCACATAACCGTAGACCGATCTGTAGACAAGTCCGTTTTCTCCGGTCGGTGTGTATGACTGATGCTTATGGCCACGCGGCGCGACGACGTAGCCGCATTGCATCGGGGTTGCGGCCCATTCCACTGTTCTTGCCACAACCTGGCTGCCATCCTGAGCTGTAAGAGAAATACCTGTGCAGGCATCTGCTTCCGTCGCAGCAAGCCCACCCAGAACTGTCACGACGAACAATATCAAAATTCTTTTCATATAATCTGTTTTTAAAATCCATGCTTGGATAGTGCAAGGAACAGACCATATGTTGTCTCGTAAACAGAAAGCTATTGAGCCTATTCTTCCTTGATGCGGATAACCATGTTTGAGATGATTGCAGCGAGACCTCCTGTCGTGATGCCTGACACGAACAGCGACATCGAGACAAGGTAGCTCGTGGTCTGTATGTCAAGGCCGAGCGCGCCGGCAACAATGAGAGGAGGTCTTTCTTCAAGACCATAGATGAGTCCGTTTTCGTTCATGGTTTATCTCAGCTTAATGGTACAATTGTCAAGACTGTCGATTATCGCCAGAGATTCTACATGGATTCCGCGGCCTCGCAGTTCATTGCCTCCGGTCTGGAAGCCTTTTTCAATGAGGAAGCCCATTCCCTCCAACGATGCCCCGGCCTGATTTACCAGATCGATGATACCTTTGGCAGCATTGCCGTTAGCAAGAAAGTCGTCGATGAAAAGCACTTTGTCTTCCTTGCGTAGATAGTCGGCGCTTACGCATACGGAATATGAACGTCCTTTGGTAAAGGAAAATACCTCGGTCACCAGCATGTTCTCCATTGTGCTGGGCACTTTCTTCTTGGCGAACAGAACCGGAACATCAAGAATGGCTCCCACCATGATTGCCGGTGCTATACCGCTGGCCTCGATAGTAATGACTTTGTTGATCTGATGGTTCGAAAATCTTTTCACGAGTTCTTTCGCCATCTCACGCATAAGGACCGGATCCATCTGATGATTGATGAAGTTGTCGACCTTCAAGATACCTCCCGGAAAACATTTTCCGTCGCTCAATATACGTTCTTTCAGTTGCTTCATAGGATTTGAGGGATTATTTTTCATACGAAATTAATATAATAAATCATAATCCGGACAAAAAATGTATTTTTGTAGGCTATAATAAAAACAGCAATAATCATATGTCAGGATTTTTCGGTTGTATTTCACGTAGGGAATGCGTCAGCGACGTGTTCTACGGTACTGACTACCATTCGCATCTGGGAACCAAGCGTGCCGGTATGGCATTCTATGACGGAACGAAGTTCGTTCGTTCCATCCATTCATTGGAAAACGGATATTTCAGGAATAAATTCGAAGACGAACTGCCACGATTCGGTGAATCGAAGATGGGTGTGGGAGTGATCTCCGACAATGAATCTCAGCCCATAACCATAACGTCCCACCTTGGGCGTTATTCGGTGGTGACGGTGGCAAGAATCGACAATATAAAGGAATTGACGGACAGCCTCCTGCAGCAGAAGATGCATTTTGCGGAACTCTCAGGTTCCGACATCAATGCAACCGAGCTGGTGGCCATGCTTATAGGTATGGGCAATACCATCAAGGAGGGCATCGAATATGCACAGAATAAGATCAAGGGTTCCTGCTCCATGCTTGTCCTGACGGACTATGCCATATATGCCGCCCGCGACAAGTTCGGAAGAACACCCATATCGATAGGCAAGAATGATATGGGATATGTGTGTGCCAGCGAGAGTTCCAGCTATACGAACCTTGGATATTCATACGTCAGAGACCTTGGGCCAGGAGAAATCGTGCAGATGAGCGCAGACGGCGTACGTGAAGTCGCTCCACCGGGTTGCCGCAAGCAGGTATGTTCCTTCCTGTGGGTATATTACGGCTATCCGTCAGCCTGGTACGAAGGTGTCAATGTTGAAAATGCCCGATATGAAAACGGTGCGGCCATGGCCAGGAGGGATACGGATGTTGACATAGACTATGCATCCGGAATACCGGATTCAGGAATCGGTCACGCCATAGGCTATGCTAATGAAAAGGGCGTTCCATATAAGAGGCCATTCGTGAAATATACCCCGACCTGGCCGCGAAGCTTCATGCCTCAGAATCAGAAGATGAGGGATCTTGTAGCGAAGATGAAGCTCCTGCCTAACGAGATGCTGACACGCGGACAGAAAGTTGTGTTTATGGATGACTCGATAGTGAGAGGCACTCAGCTGAAGGACAATATCGTGAAATTGCTCGACGCAGGAATCAAGGAGGTGCATATGAGGATTGCCTGTCCTCCGCTGATATTCCCTTGCAGGTTCCTTAACTTCTCGACTTCGCGCAGCACATACGACCTTTACACAAGAAGGGTCATCAGAGATATGGAGGGTACAGACAATCTCACAGATGAAATCTGTATGCAGTATGTGGATCCGGACAGTCCGAAGCACAAGGAAATGGTGGAGATAATGAGGAAGCATCTTCAGCTCACGTCGCTCAAGTTCCAGCGTCTGGAAGATCTTGTAACAGCCATAGGGCTCCCGAAATGTGATCTGTGCACACATTGCTGGGATTGCAGCAGTTATATGGAATAGCTGAAACAGCATGAAACAGGTCATGATAGAACTGCCCGTAGGAAAGCTCCTTGTGCAGAATATCATCCTGCTTCTCGTCCCTTTGGCAGCCGGAAGTCTGTTCAGGAATCTTTTCCCGGAAGCAGCCGTAAGGGTCCGCAAGATTCTGGGCAAGATGGCTCTTCCTGCAATATGCTATGCCTTGCTGATGAATGTAATATTGTTGGCATATGTATATCTTATCAGACGAAAACAAAAATAGATATGGCGAAGAAAGAAGGAATCAGGAAACTGTTCGACAATATCGCTCCTGACTATGACAGACTTAATCATATCCTTTCCCTTAATATCGACAAGGGCTGGAGGAGGAAGGCCGTACGGCAGATTGCGGACGAAAATCGTGCGCTGACGGTCCTTGACGTTGCTTGCGGTACCGCTGACTTTACGATAGAGATTGCTCAGAAGGTCGCACCGGGAAGTGTTGTAACCGGCGTTGACATCTCCGAGGGAATGATGGCTGTAGGAAAAGAGAAGATCAGGAATGCAGGAGTGTCAGCCGAGCTATATGTGGCTGATTGTGAGGCACTTCCTTATGAGGACGCCTCCTTTGACCGTATCTCTGTCGGTTTCGGAGTACGTAACTTCGAGCATCTTGATGTCGGTCTGAAAGAAATGTTCAGGGTTCTCAAGCCTGATGGCAAGCTGGTGATTCTTGAATTGTCTGTTCCATCCAACCCGGTAATCCGTTGGTGTTACAAATTATATTTTCTGAAGATCCTGCCGGCTGTAGGCGGGCTGGTTTCGGGCGACCGTGGAGCATACGAGTACCTGCCGGCATCGGTTCTCCGTTTCCCTGCTCCGGAAAAGTTCATTCAGATGATGAAGACTGCCGGATTTGATACGGTGGAACATACTCCTCTTACCTTTGGAATTTGCCGTATGTATGTCGGAAAGAAATCTGCCCTATGATCAAGAGTTGGATTGAGGCAATGAGACTCCGTACGCTGCCTGTGAGCGTGGCGGGAGTGATTGCAGGAACCGGTTGTGCCATTATGCTTGATTCTTTCAAGGCAGCTCCGGCTCTGGCATGTCTCGTCTTTGCCATTCTTGCGCAGATAGCTGCAAATTTCGGTAATGAGTATTATGATTTCAAGAACGGGATCGACAGAAAAGGGCGTGCCGGATTTCGCAGAGGTGTGACGGAAGGAGAAATTGATCCTGAGTCTATGAAAAGGGCCACATTCATAGTTCTGGCATTGGCAGCGGTTGTCGGATGTACAATGCTTTTCTACGGTCCCTGGTGGCTGATCATTGTGGGTGTTCTGATAATGATGTTCGTTCTGGCATACAGCGCCGGTCCATATCCATTGTCGCATCACGGACTGGGTGATCTGGCTGTAATCATCTTCTTCGGAATCATTCCCGTGACGTTTACATGCTTCCTTCAGACTGGTGACGGGGATGGCATGAATATCATCGTGCCCACTTCTCTCGCGGTCGGCTTGCTTGCAGCAAATGTGCTAATTGTCAATAACTATAGGGATATGGAGGACGATGCGGCAGTCGGCAAGCGCACGACGGTCGTTATTTTCGGGCGGAAGTTCATGAGTCTGACCTATCTGCTTTCAGGTATTACAGGTATGGCTGTAATGCTTCCAGTCTGGGTAAGGCTCCCGCTGTGGGCATTGGCAGTTCCGGTCCTTTTCGTCATTCTTCACCTTAAGGTGTGGCTGAAACTCAGACGAGCGGCGGGAACAGAACTCAATCCGCTCCTGGGCAGGACTGCTGTCAATCTTCTTGTTTTCTCGCTGCTCTTCATATCGGCTTCGCTCTTTGTCTGAAGAGACCTTGATCAATACGGTGTCTTGTCTTCCTTTTCATTCCATTTGCGGAATGCCCTCAATGCGTCTGAACGCATGAAATGCTCACATTTGATAGAACGATCCTCGTAATTGAGCTCCAGCTGGTCATATATGAAGGAGTCGTCAAAGTCAATTGCCTTTGCATCATCCTTGGTGTTGCCGTAACATATCCTGCTTACGCCAGCCCAATACAAGGCGCTCAGGCACATAGGACAAGGTTCGCAGGAACTATATACTGTGCATCCTTTCAGTTGGAATGTGCCGAGAGCGGAGCAGGCGTTGCGGATAGCCATAACTTCAGCGTGAGCTGTCGGATCCGCATTCGGGACCACTCTGTTGGTGCCGGTCGCGATTACTTCGCCATCTCGCACGATTACGGCTCCGAAAGGGCCGCCGCCGGAATCAATGTTGTCTTCTGACAGCTTTATCGCCATCATCATGAATTTCGCATCGTCCTCTGAATAGTTCGCAGTCTCAACAAGACACTTGTTCTTATCTTTTCCCATACTTTCAATAACAGTTTTCGCAAATATACACAATTCGTGCAATAAACCAGCTTATCACAAGATCTACAAGGTTATTCCTGATGTTGTTCTGAAGAGAACCCGATGTCACTGAAGGCACCTCCTCGAGACACCATTACCATCCTGTCGTTGTGAGGAATGAATCCGGCCTTGTCTAAGAAAGAGGCCTTCCGCTTGTACCTTGATAACTACCTTTTCTCGTACCAATTCATGGAAGATTTCGGTAGGATTTATCAGTTGAGAAGGTGTTTTCCGTCGTTTGATGATTAATGTTTTTATTCCTCCTCGTCCTCTTCCCAATCAGGTTCGTAATCAGAGTGGAAATTGATGTTACCTTCTCCACGTATGTTCAGTATCGGAAGTCTTTCACTGTAGTATTTCTCTTCCTTGATTGTGAATGTGATGGTGCCTGTGAAATTCTTGAATATGGCAAAGCAATAACTACGTTCCTCAATGTCTTTTGCAACTTTAGGATTGTGATTTAGTACTTCTTCAAGAAGAAAACATCCTATTACATACGAATCGCTACAGAATTCATTAATGACATCTCCTTCGTCATTGTAGAACGTCTCTTTATTTACATCGCATCCCGTTGCTGTGATACTGTTGGGACATTCTATTTTATTTAGGTCTTCACTATTATCAGTACATTTATTAATGTCAATGATATCGCCATCCTCATCCCTCATTATGTAGATTAAATCAGTTATAATGATGTCCTTGTCTTCGACTTTCATTGAATAAGTCGCAAGAGTCTTGTCACAAGAATTCATGGTAACCAATAGTATTAGTGATGTTATAAGTAATCGAAACATTTTGTGCAGAAATATTGTTTTCAAATATACAAAAAAGTTTTCGAACCGCTGAATTCAATCCGATAATACCGATTCTGATGGGTAGGAAGCCGTTTTTTAATGAAAAAGGAGCCTCAGTTAATACTGAGACTCCGCTTCTGTACCCGGAGCCCTCAGTGGCCACAAAGAAGGTAGCCGCGCCTTCGCCCGCTATCGCGAAATCGACGAAGATATGAAGAGGGATCTGGTGAGTATGTTGGAATAGGATTTGATAATTTGCCAAATCTCCGTAAAAATATGAGATTTGGCAAAAAATGTTGTATATTTGTCTCAAAGCTAGTTTATTATGATAGTAGGTCGTAAAACAGAACAGGAAAAGTTGCTTGAAGCTAAGCATTCTGAATACTCACAGTTTATTGCAGTCTATGGCCGACGTAGGGTTGGAAAGACATTTCTAATTCGTGAGACATTTGATTATACTTTTACATTTCAACATACAGGACTGGCAAAAGGTAAAACAAGTGTTCAGTTGGAAAATTTTAGACAATCATTGATCGAGGCAGGATATGATAATTGTCCACATCCAAAAACTTGGTTGGATGCTTTCAATCTTTTAAAGATCGTTATAAAAGAATCAAAAGATGTAAAGAAGGTAATTTTTATCGATGAATTACCTTGGCTGGATACGCCTAAGTCGGATTTTATGATGGCATTAGAGCATTTCTGGAATGGATGGGTTACTGCGCGTAAAGATATACTTCTCATTGTATGTGGTTCTGCAACATCGTGGATTATCAGTAAGATTATCCATGATCATGGAGGCCTTCATAATAGACTCACAGGAAGGATACTTTTGCAACCATTTAGCTTAAGTGAATGTGAAGAATATGCTGAATATTTGGGGCTGACCATGTCGCGTGAACAGATACTTGAGAATTATATGATCATGGGAGGTATTCCATACTATTGGAGTTTTATGTCCAAAAGTTTAAGTCAGGTTCAGAATATAGATGCGATATTTTTTGCAAGGGATGGACAGCTTCGCAATGAGTTTTCGCAATTATATGCTTCCTTGTTCAAAAAGGAAGAACCTTATATTGCTATTGTAACAGCCTTGGCACAGAAAAAGGTGGGCCTGACACGTTCAGAAATAATAGAATCTACTGGATTGAGAGGGAATGGCGGCTTAACTCGAAAACTTTCTGAACTTGAAGAGTGTGGTTTTATCCGCAGGTATAGCACACCAGGGAAGAAAGCAAAAGATGCATTATATCAGTTAATTGATAATTATACCATCTTTTATTTTCGTTTTATCCAGAGTAATGTTGAAGGAGATGAACATTTTTGGCAAGCTTCTCTTGATGCACAATTTCATCGTGTATGGGAAGGATTGGCATTCGAAAGAGTTGTTCTTCAGCACATCCCTCAAGTAAAGAAAGCTTTAGGTATAAGTGGTATGTTGAGTAATGCATACTCGTGGCGTTATCAACCGGATAGTAATGATGCAAAGGGAGCCCAGATAGACTTGGTGATAGACCGTAGAGATAAGGTTATAAATCTTTGTGAGATGAAGTATACGTCTGATGCGGAGTATGTGATTACAAAAGAAGAAGATGCGAAGCTGCGAAACAAAAGAGCCGCGTATAGGGAGCAAACCAAGACAAAAAAAGCAATCCACCTTACAATGATAACTCCTAATGGGGTTAAAAGAAATTTATACTGGAACGATATACAGTCTGAGGTTACGCTTGATGATTTATTTCAATAATTGAGTTTTTGCCTATGAGTAAGCTATTTAATATTAAAGGAGATCCTTTTGCTAAGTTGAGTGCAGAGGAGGAAAGGGAATACCTAACTAAGATTTTTTATAAACAACGTTATTACGATTCATTATTAGGTTTAGCTGAAGATAGTGTTAGTAGATTTGTTTTGGGACAGAGAGGCCAAGGTAAGTCCGCAACAATTTTGCATTTATTTGAGGATATGAAGTCTTCCGGATATTTACCTGTATTGATAGATAGATACGATGGATATCCTCTACAAGACAATAAGAACTATTTTCTGTATTCCATGATTCAGGCTCTTACGTTCAAGCTAGCAAAGAATCTGATGGATTATTCATTTAAGAAAAAGAACTTGAATTCATCTCAGAAGGAGCAGCTTGCATTCTTTATTGAGGCCTTTTATGATAAGGAGACTGCAGAAGAATGTATATATCAAGCTGATATTATACGTAATAAACGATGCTCAAATAAAGTTAAGGCTTGGATTAATAACCATCTTTCTTTCCTAAATGGTGTCTTAGACTTATCTATAAAGGTTGGAGTCGATCTTATAAAGTCTGTATTGAGAATGGATAATGTGGATATATCCAGCACACGAAAAGAATATATAGGTGAGTTGCAGATAGAACAATATCATAGTTTATCAATGAGTGAAATTGTTCAATGGGACACCTCGAAACTTATTAAGGTTTTGAAAAATTTAATAGAGATTGCATGTGCTATGAATTGCAAATCTGTTGTTGTAATGTTTGATAAGATAGACGAAGTTCCAGGAATTAATGCTGATATAGAAAAAGTAACAACCTTCATGTATGATTTCTTGACTGACAATAATTTGCTTTATACCTCGAAGTTATCAATAGTGGTTAGCTTGTGGTCTGAGGTGAAGAAATCTTTAAATAAACGAGGCGTTCGTTTTGATAAGTTTAAAGAAATTGATATACGTTGGACGAACGAGGAACTTGTTGAGATGATGAATAAAAGGCTATTATATTATTCTGTTGACAAGAAAACTCCGGTTAAACTTTCTTCATTAGTGACGAACGAAAATCAATTAGCTGTTATTATGGAGTTAGCTGATCGATCTCCGAGATCCTTGATAAATCTTTTGGGTTATATTTTATATGAAGAACATACAGATAATGTAAGAGAATTTTCGGTAGATGCTTTAACAAAAGGTTATATGATGTATTGTCGGAAATTTGATTATGTATCTGCCCAGCCATCTCGCACAGGCAAGGGTAGTGATCTTACAGCTTGGATTACCCGCTTGCTTCGTATAAAGCTATCTCAATTTACATTAGAGCAGTATATGGCTCACTTCAATCTCAAGAAGAATACTGCACAAAGACATATAGAAACATTGATACAGTTTAACCTTATACGGGATTCTTTATATCAGACAGATAATGGCGATATAAAATATGAAGTTTGTGACCCTAGAATTAAGTATTTGATTACGCGTGGAGTTCAAGACCTAGATTAGTCTTTGCTAAAGTCGAGAGTAATTCTGGTGTGGCCACATAAATTGCCAAATCTTATAAAAAATATGAGATTTGGCAATTTATGTGAATTATGATAGGGAATTCTTCTTCAAACAATGTAAAATGTCACGGCTACTATGATAGAAGAACGTGAAAACCGATAAAAACTTCAGGAACGACATAAAAACCTTATATTCGCAGAAAAGTGATGTATGAAAGGTGCTGAAAATAAATACCTCAGAACTATGAGGCGGATCTTCGGACCGGCCGTGGAGAAGGCCATGCCGGTGATGCTGAAGGTGGCGTTTGGAAGTATTGGGGTGTTGTTTGTGTCGGCGTTGCCGTTGATATATTCTGACAAGAGGTTCGGGGATGGATGGGGACACGCTGAGGCGATGGCCTTTATGTTCCAGAGGGCAACTGTGATTCTTATGTGGTTGGTGCTGGTGGCGTTAGTTGTGACGGTGATATGGTTTGTAGCATATATGGTCATTAACAGCCGCACCCAAAACCGTAAACCACAGCTTGAATCCCAGCAGGTCATTCAATCAATAGCAGATTACAAAGAACCGAATCCCATAGACGAAGAGAAACTTAAGCCATATTTCAAGGCATCATTCAAGGGAATGGGGCAGAATATAAATCACTTTCCGGATCTGATCAGGGAACTCGAGCATATACGTAAGGGCTCGGCAACTGATGTGGGGAGGGCGGCATATATGATATATAACTCGTCGCATATGACTAAGAAACCTCAGACATTTGCCAGATGGATGAGGGCGTTTTTCGAGATTCTCGATGTTCCTGTGCCGAAAGATATGAGCCAGAACAAATACGAACCGACAAAAGAGATCAGGGACAGGCTTTACTTTCTTAAATAGTCCTAAAATCATCCGCAAATAATCCGGAACGAGACTCCGTGAAATCTTATGCAAGGCGCTGAAATTCAGTGCCTTGTTTCGTTGTTGTACTCCGCTTTTGTAATCCATCGGAATAAACTCCCAACCTTTGCAATGCCACGCAAGCGAACTGAATGCTGACGGTATTGCAGGTGTGGCAGTAGGCGTAAATGTGCATATCAGCAGTGTGCATGAGGCGAGAGAATAACATAAAATCAAAAGTTATGAATTACGATCTTATTGAATTGGCAAAGAGATGTCCGGACTTGACGATTACTGTCAGGCTTTCGGATCTGGTTGAGGCGAACAGGGGGCTGATCGAAGAGACAAAACGTGAATTGGCGCAGTCGCTGGAGGCCTCGAAACCGGAGACCTACCTCACTCGTGAGAAGGTGATGGAATAGGTGGAATGCAGTTATGGCTATTGCATAGCCCGTGCTTCTGGTAGGTCGTCTTTGGTAAATGGCAATGAAATATCGATCAAGTGGTATAAATCCGATAGGGCAATTCCGTCGTTTATTTTTTCAAGGTCACGTATGAGATTATATGCGTATGTGTGCTCTACCTTGTGGGGCTCGAAGTTGAGTACCGGTAACTTGTCAAGTCTCCGATAGTCTCCAAGATACGGTATGCCATCTATACCTAATTGTATGTTGTATCTGTAAAGCAGATTGATTACAAGATAACTCATCTTGTAGGGACCCTTATGGGCTTCTTTCCGTAGCCAACTTCCATATTTGTCAGAAAGTAATTTTGACAGACTATTTACATCGTACATTGATGCCTTCAGATTCTCATATATCTCTGGATTGAAGTGCTTGTGGAAGATAAGGAATGCAGCCAAGTCGTGCCATACGAGCAATTCTCTATAACTTGCATAACATAGTTTCAGTTGAGATATATACCTTTCCACCTGTCGTAGAGTGATGTTTTCGCTTTGAACAAGCATAAGGATGATATCTAAAAGGATGTCCTTTTCTTTGTCCGTTTGTACTCCGTCAAGGTTTTCTCGTTTGAAAATATATTCACAGAAAGCATTTATTTCTAGAGTTGGTAAGTCGTATTCGATATCAAAAAAACGCCTGAGATATTCGTCTGTATCAATGTCTGCACTTCCATAGTGTCCTTTGACGCTTTCTGCTAAATGCCTTTTGTCAACAGATATGATGAAGATAATATTGTCAACGCAAAAGAAATGCTTGATTCTCTCCAGGAACTCAACGGCATAATCTGGCCTGCATCTGTCCAGTTCGTCAATGAAAAATACCAACGGCTTTCCTCCGCAATTGACTTCAATGAAATTTTGAAGTTCAGAGCGGAATTGCTGTAAGGCTTCCTTCTGATCACAATAAGACGTAATGTCATCATCAAAAGATTTATGCCTATTAAAGAGGTTTTTGATTGCTCCTTGTCCTGTATATGTACTTATAAAACCTTCTGCTCCAAGGCGTACAGATTTTGGTAAAGCTTTAATGATTTTCTTGAATGCTTTTCTGTCCTTTCCTGTTAGTGAATCGACTTCTCCCAAAATGGATACTAAAGGATTTGTCGCAAAATCCATCTCCCAAGCATTGATATATGCTGTTTTATATCCTGATTTTTCGAGATACTTCTGCCACATTCTGACAAATGTGGTCTTTCCCGTTCCCCACGATCCATTCAACGCCATGGTGAATCCACCTTCTGCACAATTTATTACAGAAGTAAGAATCTTAGCAAAAGGTTCCCTTTCAAGTTTGCAGTTTGCAAATGGATTGTCTGCGGGAATTTCTGGAAATGAGGGTCTTAGTTTCATAGTTAGTAAAGTTTAATGTGGATCGTATCAAGATTTATTCCTTTTGTGTGATGGTGACATAATGACAGAATGAGTATCTACATATGTTTGTATAATATGACAAGAAATATGTTAATTACGGTGAAAAATTCGTATTTTTGTAAATTAGCAAGAATACCACAATATCAGTTAAGCATTTATTTGAGTAGCATAGAGCGCAGATGTCGCTGCACATATGTAACTTCTGATAATGCAAAATTATAAGAACTTATCGTATGACACCCGAACAGAAAGCCCGAAAAGTCATAGATAAAATGTTCAGCAATGCCGGTTGGCAGGTTCTGGACCGCAATCACTATGCGCCAAACATATC
>JAFQGK010000019.1 GCA_017398335.1 Bacteroidales bacterium
CAGACTTTCAGGCTACACTATCACCTGGACTCCTGGAAACGGAGAGCAGAAGATCACAGAAGCAGCGACAGAAAGATACATGGTTGAGAATCTCACCAATGACACTGAGTATACATTCTCTATCACATGTAACTATCCTAACGGAGACAGTGAAACTTGCGTTGCTTCTGCAACTCCTGGTCTTGTTATCCCAATTATAGCAAGTGTTCAGTCACCGGTGAAGATGCAGACTGTATCATTTGAATACAACCCTATGTACTTCATGGCCGGTGACGTCAAGTCAGTAGCATGGGAGTTCGGTGATGGCGAGACAGCAGAGGGACTGAAAGTTCTTCATGCGTTTGCAAATGAGGGCAAGGCGACAGTGAAGGCCAACGTTACATATGCAGACGGCGCAACTGATTCTGGTTCGATAGAATTGACTGTCAATGGTTACTCTTGGTCGAAGAAAGCGCTCAAGGCAGTTAAGGCATCTAATCCTGTATTCTCTCCAGATGGATCAACCTTGTATATATCTACTTCGGATGGAACAGGCGACGTCTATGCGTTGGATACATGGACAGGAGAGCAGAAATGGGTTTATCCTATTGAAAAGGTTACATATGGTGGAGGCCCTGCAGTAGGTCCTGACGGATCTATCTATGTCGGAGCTCAGGGTGCCAAGTTCTATGCAATCAAACCAGACGGAACAGAGAAGTGGACATTTGAGACATGCGGTAATGTTGAAGGCTTCCCGGCAGTTACGTCAGATAATAACATTTATGTAGTTGCGAATGGTACAGTTGCAACCCTCTACTCAATCAACGCCAACACAGGTGCTGCAGAGTGGACCAAGGAGCTTGCAGGTGGTACCGGTAGTGCTGTAGTTGTTGATGCCGACGGTAATGTATATGTCGGAACAAATGAAGGCGTATGGTCATTCACAGCTGACGGAACCCAGAGATGGAACACTACCGGAATCAATGTGACCGAGCGTGGTTCTTTTGCTATCAACGGCACAGTACTTTACGCAGCATTGAAGAAGACCGATGGCGTTGCCGCTATTGACATGGCGACAGGTGATGTTAAGTGGAAGAGCGCTAAGGGATCGAATGACTCTTACTTCCCAATCGTGGGACCTGACGGAACGGTTTACTACACAAGCAAGGGTGGCAAGAGAGTCTATGCAATCAATTCAGACGGTAGTCTTAAGTGGGAGACCGAAGAGGCCGCAGCTCTCATCTATGCCGGAGTCGTTCTTACTAAGGACGGAAAGCTTTACATCGGCACTCAGGCGAATATTGGCGATTCTAGGCAGCTCCTTACAATCGATGCTGCAACTGGTTCGTTTACTATGGAACCTTCTGACCAAATCATGTCGGCATTCACATTCGGTCCTGATGCACGAGTATACTATGGTACAGTAGGCAAGAACCTCTGCACGATAGAGACTGCAGGACCAGCAGACTCATGGTCTATGAGAGGAGGTAATATCCAGGGTACAAACTCTCTTAAATAATGAGATACTTTAGTTTTTTGATCATGCTTTCCGCACTCCTTATGACGGCGTGCGGAAAGCCTGTTGATGACCAAACAGACAAGGAACCATCCGTTTCCACAAAGACGGATGGTCTTGTTCTGTTAGAAAAATTATGGGCAGAGACAACGCCGTTTGACGTGTCTAAGACCAGACTGGACATCTTTGATAAGATCCAAGGATATGCAGACGGTCATACAAGTACGGCATTCAAGTACATGCTAGACTATAATGCTGATAAGTATTCTTTGACCGTCAAGTATGACAACATATTGTCATGCTATGATGCTGCCTTTGAGAAGGTCCTTGATGGCCTCAAGACTAAGAAACCGGCTAACGGTGAGGTGTACATATGGATGCTGTATAACATGGGATATGTTGTGCAGACTCCATCGATGGCTTTCGCCATTGATGTCTACCATTATCGTGCGGCTGAACTGGAACCCTATATTGATTTCTATGCATCAACTCACATCCACTCTGACCACAAGTCGGAAGCTCTAATGGAGCTGATGTACGATAAAGGCAAGCCGGTTATCACTAACTTCTATGAACCCGAGAAGAATTACGAATACTATTCTAACGGGACAAAAGACTACAAGATCAAGAACTGCTCGCTCCATACATTCATAACGCGACACAACAACAGTTCTACTAATGTCCCTGTTACCGTGTTTCAGATTGATTGTGGAGGAGATACAGGCAACTTTGTGATGATGCATTCAGGTGACTCCAACTTTATTGCATCAGAATATAGCGTTACGCAGCCGATAGATGTCTATATTCCTCGTTACGCACAGTCGCCTCTACATGAGAATAATATCATCGGTAAGGTGTGTGAACCGGATTATGTTCTCTTGTCGCACATACTTGAACTCGGTCATAAAGATATAAGCGAATCCAGATGGTCTCTGGAGCTTGGTCTGGAAAGAGCTTCAAAGTTGGATTGCGAAAACTCGTATATGCCTTTCTGGGGAGAGGCTATGGTATGGAAAGACAACAAACTTAGCATTCTAAGATGAGAAAGTTTATTTATTATTTAGCAGGAATAATCTTACTCGCATCATGCACCAATAACCAGGTGGATGAAAGAACCAGGGCTGAAGTGCTTAGAGATAAGATTCTTAATGGCGATACTGAGCAGATTCTGGTCGTAGCTCATAGAGGTGACTGGAGATTTGCACCGGAAAACTCGCTGGCCGCTATCGAACATTCGATCGCTGTCGGTGTTGACGTGGTCGAACTTGACCTTCAGATGACGAAAGACAGTGTCCTGATAGTAATGCATGATGGAACTCTCAACAGAACTACTACAGGAAAAGGAAAAGTAAGCGAGTGGACAGTGGACTCGGTCAAGACACTGAAGCTTAAGAACGGATGTGCTATCAAGACTATGCACTCAGTCCCTACGCTTGAAGAGGCTCTCTTGGCAGCCAAAGGCAAGGTTCTGGTGAATCTTGATAAGGCTGACAGGTATTTTGATCTTATAGTGCCAGTTCTCGAAAAGACAGGAACAGCACGTCAGATTATCATGAAGGGAAGCAAGCCTGCAGAGCAGGTGCTTGAATTGTACGGAAAGTATCTTGATGAAATCCTTTATATGCCTGTAGTAAATCTCCATAAGGAGGGTGCACAGGAACTGATGGCTGGATACATGGAA
>JAFQGK010000020.1 GCA_017398335.1 Bacteroidales bacterium
AAACTGACTAAAAAGTCTCGCTTTGTCATTTCGACCAAACGAAGTGAGTGGAGAAATCTTCAATACAGACATGTGTAAAGATGTCTCGACTCCCGTTGGTCGCTCGACATGACAGTGGTCCGGGACTTTTTAGTCAGCTTCCTATGTTATTTCTTTTCGTTTTCAGATTCGACAGTAGGAGCTTCGTCCTTGTATTTGAATCTGCGGATCTTCTGAGTGGCAGTCTTCTCGAACGGCTCCTTCATCACTTCCACTGAACTTACCTGTGATGTCTTGTTGACGCTCTTGTTGACGCTCTTCAGGAGAGTCGCCTTCCACTTGTCAAGTTTCTCGTAGATCTTGTCTTCGCTTTCCTTGTCCCATTGGATGAAGTTTTCAGCAGGCTGGACGAGTGCAACAAGCCTGCCATCGCGCTCTACAACGATAGACTCGCTCACGCCTTCGACATTGTTGATCACGCTCTCGATCTCCTCAGGGTAGATGTTTTCGCCTGAAGGTCCGAGAATCATGTTGTTGTTTCTACCCCTGATGAAGAAGCGTCCTTTCTCATCCTGGATGGCTATGTCGCTGGTGCGGAACCATCCGTCCTCTGTGAATACGCTCTTTGTACGGATAGGATCCTTATAGTAGCCGAGCATTACATTCGGTCCTTTTGCAACTACTTCACCTTCACCGGTTTCAGGATTCACATTGTGAAGCTTGAGCTTTACATTGTATACAGGATATCCGAATGAACCGACGGTTCTCCATTTATTCATCGAGTATCCGAGCAGAGGTGATGTCTCGGTAAGACCGTAGCCGATTGCATACGGGAATTTTGCCTTGAGAAGGAATGACTCGACTTCCGGATCGAGTTTCGCTCCACCGATTCCATAGAATGAAATATGGCCTCCGAATGTAGCCTTGAGCTTCATTCCGATGATGCGGCACATAAGCCCGTTCATGTGCTCATTCATCCATGTCAGAGTGCGGCTCTTCTTTATTGTAGGAAGTACGGAGCCTTTGTAGACCTTCTCGATGATGAGAGGTACTGTAAGCATTGTAGTAGGCTTGACAACCTTGAGTGCCTTCATCAGAAGTGATGGGACAGGCGGTTTCTGGAGGTAATAGACTGTCGCACCGCAATACATAGGGTAGAGCATGCTCAGCGTCATCTCAAGTGTGTGGGCCATAGGAAGGATGGAGAGCCATCTGTCCTTTTCTGTCCTCTTGCATGAGTGATAGCATGTGATCACATTTGCAGAAAGGTTTCTGTGGCTCAGCACTACACCTTTGGCGCTTCCTGTCGTACCGGAGGTGTAGATGATGGTCGCAATGTCGTCAGGGGTAGGAATGGCTGTCTTGCCGTCGCATGTGAACTGCTCGTCATCTGACTTGATCACTTCAAATGTGTCAAGGTCGATGACAAGAGTCATTCTGTCCTTGATCTCCTGGCTGACCTTCGAAGCAAGCCTCTGGGAAACGAAGATGACCTTTGTCTCTGAGTGGTTGATGATGTTTGTTACCTCGTTTTCGGAACTGTCAGGCAGGATAGGAATGGCAATTCTTCCGAATGGAACGATACTGAAGAACGCTACAGACCAGTTAGGCATGCTCTGAGAGAAGATTGCCACTTTGTCACCTGCACCGATACCGTATTGTGTCAGCTTCTTTGAAAGGCTGTCACATTTTGCCTTGAATGAACTGTAGGTATATCCACCTTCCTTGGTGTCATACCATTGGGTGTATTGATTCTTTGAATACACCGTTGTCGCGTACTCATAAAGCTTAGCGAGGGTGTCTACATATTTCTCCCTCATTCTCTGCATACGCTTGTAGAGTTGAATCATAATTTTGAAATTTAAGGTTTTAGTATAACATTGTCATTTGGTAATGTACATGTCCGGGTGCTTTCCGGTAAGATGCATCTCCTCGTAGAGGGCCTGTATCCTTACCATATCAGCCTTCGCGTCGTCCGTAAGCTCCACTTTCTGGCCACGGCTGACTCTTTTTGTCTTCCAGTCGAAGTATCCCATATATACAGGGCATCCGACCTCACGTGCAATTGTGTGGAAGCCAGTCTTCCACCTTTTTACCGGCTTGCGTGTACCTTCCGGTGCGAGCGCGAGGTGAACCACAGGGTTAGCCTTCATCTCCTTGATTACCTGAAGAGCCACGTTGCTTCCTTTCTTTCTGTCCACAGGTATGCCTCCCATCTTTCTGAGCAGCCATCCGAGAGGACCGACGAAGAGGTCTCCCTTGATCATGCAGTATGGCTTTCCGCCTACTGACGTATAATAAAGGTATGAAATTACAAAATCCCATATCGAAGTGTGTGGTACTCCGAGGATTATGCACTTGTCTTCTGGGGCTACAGGGTCAACAGCGGTCCAACCCATTGCGCGGAGCAGCCAACCGCAGAATTTTCTCCACATAATTCTAAAATATATTAGATTCCCGATCAGGTCGGGAATGACAGTTTCAGTAATGTCAGTTTCAGGAATGACAGTTTCAGTAATGTCAGTTTCAGTAATGACTGTTTATATGTTTACGTCTTCCAGTTCGGCTTCGCTTCTGAGGTGCTGACGGATGAAGTTCTGTCTGTCTATAGTATTGTCTCCCATGTAGAACTCCATGATCTCAGCGATTGATTCCTCGTCGCTCAACTTAACCTTATCAAGTCTCATGCTTTCTCCGATGAAATCCTCAAATTCATTCGAAGAAATCTCTCCCAGACCTTTGAAACGGGTGATTTCCACTCCGGTCTTCATGGCTGAAACCGCCTTCTCCTTTTCTTCGATATTGTAGCAGTATCTGACCTCCTTCTTGTTCTTTACCCTGAATAAAGGAGTCTGAAGGATATATACGTGTCCTCTTCTGATGAGGTCAGGATAATATTTCATAAAGAAAGTAAGTACAAGCATACGGATGTGCATTCCGTCGTCATCGGCATCGGTCGCTACTATGATGTTCTTGTATCGGAGGTTCTCCATGTCGTCCTCCAGACCGAGAGCATTGATGAGCAGATTGAGTTCCTCATTCTCAGCAACCCTTTTGCGGCTTTCCTTGTAGCAGTTGATAGGCTTTCCTCTGAGTGAGAACACTGCCTGAGTCTCTGCGTTTCTGGCCTTTGTAATGGTTCCGCTCGCAGAGTCTCCCTCGGTGATGAATATGCTTGTCTTTTCAGCGAACTCCTTCTTTGCTGCAGGCAGCTTGTCGTTATAGTGGAGCTTGCAGTCACGCAGCTTACGGTTGTAGATGTTGGTCCTTTTGTTCCTCTCCTTGGTCTTCTTCTGGATGCCGGAGATCTCCTTGCGCTCCTTTTCCGAAGAAATTATCTTCTCCTGAAGCACAGGCGGAATTTCCTTGTGCATATGGAGATAGTTGTCAAGGTTGGTCTTTATGAAATCATTGACGAATGACCTGATGGTAGGACCTTTCTTGTACTCGATGTTGCCGTCCGCATCCTTCTCGTTCTTTTCCCACATGTATGTGGAGCCGAGCTTGGTCTTGGTCTGGCCTTCGAAGTTAGGCTCCTGTATCTGGATGCTGACGGCTCCTATGATACCCTGCCTGATGTCTTCCGGAGCATAATCCTTCTTGAAGAACTCCTTCAAGGTCTTTGCAACCGCCTCTCTCAGGGCTGCCAGATGAGTACCGCCCTCGCGGGTGTTCTGACCGTTGACGAATGACGAAATGTTCTCTCCATAGCTGTTGCCATGCGTGATCACTACCTCGATGTCGTCTCCTATAAGGTGGATAGGCTGGTAGAGCGGAGTCTCGGACATACTGTCATTGACCAGGTCGAGAAGTCCGTTCTCAGACTTGAAGGATGTCCCGTTGAGGTTGAGGGTAAGGCCCCTTTTCAGGTAAGAGAAGTTCTTGACCATTGCCTCAACATATTCCATATTGTATGTAAAGTCGCCGAACATCTCTTCGTCTGGAATGAACTTTACGAATGTTCCGTTCTTCTCGGTGGTCTCCCTGCGGCCTTCCTCGATCTTTTCGCCCCTGCAGAACGATGCATAGGCGCTTTCTCCGTCGCGGAATGACTCTACATAGAAATATGATGAAAGGGCATTCACAGCCTTTGTTCCCACGCCGTTGAGACCGATGGACTTCTTGAATGCCTCATCGTCAAATTTTCCTCCGGTGTTGAGCTGACTTACGACTTCAGCAACTTTTCCAAGTGGAATTCCACGACCGAAATCCCTTACTGTTACCTCTTTACCCTCTATCCTGATCTGGATGTTCTTACCGAAACCCATTGCGAATTCGTCGATGGAGTTGTCCACGACCTCCTTGAGCAGCACGTAGATGCCGTCTCCCTGATCGTCTCCGTTTCCGAGCCTTCCCACGTACATACCGGCTCTGCGCCTGATATGCTCATTCCACTCGAGGGTCTTGATGTTGTCCTCAGTGTAGTTGCCGTTATTTATTATTTCCTTAGCCATATCAATAATTGAATCTGCAAATATAACAAAATTTATTTAAAGACCATTCCTAATGGATAACCCATCCGGTGTTTTGATTTTTGGTAGAGTTTTTATAACTTTGCACGTTTTTTATTCTTAACCGATTGATATATGAGACCAAATTGGACAGTGGTCATTCGTAGGGTCTGTTTCTTCTTAGCCTGCGCCTGTCTGGCATCCTGTATGGATGATCTGCAGGTGTCGTTGCCGCGAGCACACAAGGTCGGCTTCTATGCCGGTGGCAGCCAGACCCGAACGGCAATGCTTCCTGACGGCCTTTCGGCCGAATGGGTTTCCGGAGATGAGATCGCCGTATGGGCGAAGAATTCTGCTGGAGCCTATGTACTTGCAAATCAGACATTTGAGACTTATGGTATTGACGCTTCGCGTGGATTCTTTACATCTACGTTGAATTCTGCAATGCCGGATGGAACTTACACTTATTATTGCTGTTATCCCGGGCCGGTGTCTGTAAACGGCACTCAGGTTTCTTTCAACGTACCGGCAGAACAGGACGGAAAGGCTGGCCACGGATCAGATATCATGGTCGCTTCTCCTGTGCAGCATGGAGCTCTGACTTCAATTCCGGATCCCGATGACCATTCGGGAATGTCAATGAAAATGAACAGAATGATGCATCAGTTCAGATTCTGGCTTCCTTCAGGATATGGAATGATGGGAGAGGATGTTATGGAAATCGTTCTGACAACTCCTCAGAATCTGGCCGGAACCGTAACGGCAGACCTGACGGACCCATCTGCTGCCATGTCTGTTTCAGGAGGTACAAATATGATGACCCTGGTGCTTGCAGATCCGATAAGCGAGTCCTCTGATTTCGACAATGCGGAATTCGCCTGTGCAGCAGTCATTCCATATGAAGGAACATATACGGATGCCGACTATATGAATCTTGTCCTTTATTCTCAGAAGTATAAGGCGGTTCTTGATCCGATATCATTATCAGGAAGGACATTCGTTCCAGGTCATTCTACTCCTGTGAGGCTTCTACCTGCTGCTGTGGATGAGTATTACAGACTCACCATGAAGGTCGGAGACAATCATATCGGAGAACCTTTACTCAATGTGCAGATCGCTTTCAATGGCGCAGAGTGGTACAGATATACCAATTCTGCAGCAGAGGGTAATGGTAATTTCAAGCATTCCGTTGAGGCTTTCAATGCGGATGGAAAAGAAGCTTACGACCTGATAGTCAGCTCTATAGAGTCAGGCGTTGCTACATACACATATGAGACTGAACATGCTCTCGTGCAGCGTCCGATCACGGCTGATATGATGACATATGACGGCAACAGGATAGTTCTGGAACTGGGTGATGTTCCATATCTCCTGGAAGAGGACTTTACTGATGCTCTGACCACTGCGCACGATGACGATTATACGCCAGGATGGAACTCTGACAGGAATTACGGTGGATATCTTCTTGACGGATATATGCCGCAGAATGGTTGGAATGCGGCGAGATTCAGCATATTCGAGGGTGACTGTATCAGAATCAACTGCCGTTATCAGTCAGGAGCCGGAGTCCCTGAACGCGTCTGTGGCCGACTGGACACACCTGCGCTCAAGTACATAAAGAGCGGAGTGACGGTAAATGTTGCGCTTGAGTTTGATGAGGCATTCTACGTTCCTGCCGGATATGAAGTAGATGATTCTAATAATAAGACTGCGCATTTCATCATAGCTACCCATACCAAATCAGAGGGCTCGTCTATCAACGGCGAAAATTATAATGATATAGATAACGAGACAACCAAGATATATCAGTCTGATAATGTTGCATCTGAAAATATCAGCAAGCTGAATCATGTAGTTCTTCCTGTGGATATCCCGGCAACATCATCGACCCGAATAACCTTCTGGCCGGGAACTACCCAAAGTTCGATCAAGATAGCAGCCAACTCGGTATATTATCTCTACCTTGACAATATAAAAGTATATATTAAAAATTAATTAACATAAGATTCAAAAACCATTGACAATGAAACACTTAAAGACAATTTTCGGTGTCCTGGCTCTTTTGGCGGCATTTTCTTGCACCAAGAACCAGAGCGAAGGTAATGGTCTGGTGACATTCGACGTCACAAACAACCAGAATGTGGTTGACATGACCAGAAGCAATGTGTCAGACTACACAGCATTACCGTCTGCTAGAGATTTCTCCATCACAATACTTGACGCCTCTTCGGCTCAGGTATGGACAGGAAAGATCTCCGAGTGGGATGCTGCTACTGTGCTACCTGCAGGCAACTACACAGTAAAGGCAAGTTACGGAAGCCTTGAAGAAGAGGGTTTTGACAAGCCTTATTTTACTGGAACACAGACCTTTGCCGTGAAGGGTGGAGAGACTGTTGCAGTTTCGATTCCAGTAGCATTAGGCAATACTATCATAAAGATAAGCTGCTCGGACTATTTCAATAGGTACTACTCGGACTATACGTTCAAACTTACCCGTGACGGTGCGGAGATCGCTACTTTTAAAAAGGGTGAGACCAAGGCTGCATTCATCGACGGATACAAGATCAAGATCGAAGGTGTCCTGACAGGCGAGCTGAAGACCTATACCTTCGAGCAGGAGTACACCGGTCTCAATGAGGCTACGGCATATACAATCAATCTTGATGCGCCGAATGTGGGAGGATCGACCATTACGATCACCTTCAATAACGATGTCGAGACTGTCGAGCTCGGCGATTATGAACTTAACGACTAAGGGAGGATTATAATATGAAGAAATACATTATATTGGCGATGGCATCAGCTGCAATGATTCTCGCAGCAGCATCTTGCCAGAAGACCCCGGCAAACGCAGAAAAGGGAACCGGATATCTCTCTTTCGGAGAGTTTACGCTTGGCCTTGACGAGACTGTGGAGACCAAGGCTACTGCTCCAAGCGGTAACTATACCATCTTTATCTTCGATGCTGACGGCAACGAGATAATGAGGAAGACTTATGATGAAGTCAAGAACAGTGACAACAAGATTTCCATTGCTGCCGGTACCTACACCCTCGTGGCCCGCTCATCATCGGATGAAGTCCCTGTAGCTGCGTTTGAGCAGCCTGTTTATGGCGTTACAAAGGAATTTGATATCGTTGCAGGCATGGAGACATCGATCGGCGAACTTGTATGTACCCTCGTGCAGTGCAAGGTAACTGTTTCATATAGCGATGAATTCCTTGCGGCAGTTACCGGAAACGGTTCTACAACAGTTGAATTGAAAGCAGGTTCACCGCTTGAATATAAGCTGAATGCAAATGGTACATATGATCAGAGTGCCGGATATTTTGCAGTGGACGGAAATACGATGACAGTCACATTCAAGGGCTCTGTCGCTGGCGCGACCCAGAAGATGACCAAGGTCTTCTCAAATATTGCTCCGAAGCAGTGGCGTCAGGTGAAGTTTATCCAGAAGGTTAATGAGCAGGGAAATGCGACATTCGATATCGTTATCCAGGATCTGATTTCAGATGCAACCCTCAACGGTGTTGTCAATGCAGACGAGGATATCCTCGCAGAGGATCCGGATGCACCTAAGGGTGATGGCGGCATCGCTCTCTCTATTGATTATGAGGCAGGCTGTGATCCTGAAATCACAGATCTTGAAAATATCCTGATTGTACCAGTAGAGACCAGAGACATGGCCATCAGATTCCGTGCAACTGTTCCTAATGGTGTCAAGAAGTTCAATGTCGTGATCGATTCCGATAATGAGGCATTCCTCAGTGCAGTAGATGCGGCACAGGCAAGAGAACTTGACCTTATCAATCCTTCTGCGGAAAATGGTATCATCTTTGACGTAGTTCCGTTCCCTCATGGCCAGGAACTCATCGGGCAGACTGACATTGCATTCAATCTTGATGCAGCTCAGGATGCAATTACAAATTATTCAGGAAGACATTCATTCAAGATGAGCATCGTCGATCAGACAGGATGTAAGAATGAAATACCTGTAGTCATGGTTGTAGAGTAAGGAGGACGCACTATGAAGAAGATTCTTACATTTATAGCCATCTGCATGGCTTTGGCAGCGGTATCCTGCACAAAGAACGAACTGAAGGACAAAGAGGCAGGCATGGGTGTGCTAAGCATGGAAATGAACCTGTCTGACCAGACAAAGGCGATGACTCAGGATGAACTCCTCAACAGCGCCGTTGTCAATATCTACAAGGCAGATTTCAGCGGTCTGGTACGTTCGTATACATACTCGGACATGCCGTCTCCTTTCTACCTTGCAGCCGATACATATCGTGTTGATGTCATTGCGGGTGAAGCAGCCAAGGAAATTCCGGCTGCCGCTTCTTTCGAGAACAAGAGCTACAAGGGATCCAAGGAGTTCACCATCACTGCCGGAAATGTGACCAATGTAGAGGTTGTGGCAGGAGTCTGCAATGCGGTTACTGACATCACATTCGATCAGACTGTAGCCGAGAACTTCAACGCCGGCTATACCTTTACAATCGGAGTTGATGCTTCGACTCAGCTTGTATATGATGCATCTAACTCAGGTTCAGAGGGTTACTTTATTGTTGGAGGACTTGATGAGCCTTCGTTTGCCTGGACTTTCACAGGAACACTTGCGAAGGATGGCAGCTCTTTCACAAAGAGCGGTGTAATCGAGGATGTCCAGCCTGGCAAACTTTATAAGATGAACCTCAAGTACACAATCAAGGATGGTGACCTTGTGTTCTCTCTTGTTGTGGATTATACGACCGATATCGTGGATGATACAATCATTTTCGAGCCGGTTTCTACAGGCCTTTCATCAACACCTGTATATGAGGTGTGGGCGGCCCATACTACTGTGTATGCCGATGTGGATCCTTCAGAGAGTGAAGGTGCAACAGTTCAGTTCGGATATACTGCTGACGGTTCAACCTGGACATATGTCGACGGTGTCAATTATGCAGAAGGCCTCTGGAAGGCAGACCTAAAAGGATTGACTCCATCTACTGAATATACTTACGCCCTTGTCATCAATGGCGAGCAGATCGGTGAGCCTCTTACCTTTATTACAGAGGATGCTCCAAAGCTTCCAAACTCAAGCTTCGAGTATGTGAGCAATGTTTCGGGAAAGGACTACTACAAGTTCTATGACCCTAACTGCGGCGTGGCTGACGGTTCATATATGTTCTGGGGTTCAGGTAACGGTGAAGGAAGTGAAGGAGTGAACGGTTCTGCAAACATGGGTATCGTCATCACGACCATCGATACTGGTGACAAGATTGACGGAAATCAGTCAGTACTCTGCCAGAACAACTCTATCGTAGGTATGCTTACAGCCGGTAACCTCTTCACCGGTCAGTTCGCCGGTCTTGTGGGAACCAGCGGTGGTAAGGTTAACTTCGGTCGTCCTTGGACAAGCCGTCCTACTGCTCTCAAGATCTGGGCGAAGTACACTACTGGTCAGATCAACATCCTCAAGAACGAGAATCTGGGAGTGTCAAAGAGTGACTATGACCGTGCGCAGATCAAGTTCGCTATCGGAACATGGGACTACAAGAAGTACGGCGGAACAAAGGATTCTCCGGTACATGTCAACACAACTGACGCGAGCACATTCGTAG
>JAFQGK010000005.1 GCA_017398335.1 Bacteroidales bacterium
AGGATCCACCTCTTCCCATTCCGAACAGAGAAGTTAAGCTCACCATCGCCGATGGTACTGCCCCACCAGGTGGGAGAGTAGGTAGCTGCCACTTTCTTATACGACACCCTGTCATCTCAAGATGACGGGGTGTTTTGTTTTGTGCCAGCGACGCAGAGCTGGTGCCATTTTTTAACGATTTCAGCACAAGCTGTCTCCAAAATCTGCAGTCTGATGCGAAAAACAATATAGCTGGTGCCAGTTTGAACCGAAAGTAGTACAAGCTATGAGGGTATATATAAGCAACCGGAATTTTACCTTGATCCACTTTCTCCAAGTCTAGCAGGCATGATAAGTACCTTAGGGAACTATTTGCAGACCATGATGTCGAGAATCATATTGTCAGTGTTCTGCATTCCTACAGATCCTATACGACCAAGATTCATGATTGTCTTCTCGATATCTTCTTCTATAATGCCGTCTTCTGCTGAGATGCAGATTCTCTCGATTGCAAGAACCGCTGATTGGAGTGCACTTGAGACTCCGGATGCAACTTTCATGGCACAGCCTTCTTTCGCTCCGTCACATACCATACCAGTTATGTTTCCTATCATGTTCTTGATGCTGTAGCATACCTGCTCATATGAACCTCCGCGAAGATATACCAGTCCTGATGCAGCTCCAGTAGATGCTATTACACATCCGCATAGTGCGGAGAGTTTTCCCAGATATCCCTTGATGTGGATCGCTATCAGATGGCTCATGATCAATGCCCTGGCCAGCTGTTCGTCTGTTATCTTATATGCCTGAGAATATGCAATTATAGGCATGGTGGCGGTTATTCCCTGATTACCGCTGCCAGAGTTGCTCATTGCCGGAAGAGTGCAGCCGGCCATTCTCGCGTCTGAAGCAGCTGCCGTCATGGACATTGCGTAGCTCATGAAATCATTGCCGAAAACTTCTCTGTTTCGGTCTTTGCTTATAGCCCAACCGACTCTCAGACCATATTTTCCTGTAAGTCCTTCCCGAGCAAGGGCATCATTCAAGGTTCTTGACTCCAGAATGAACTCAATGTCATCGAAGGCTACTTCGCGTGCGAAATCATATATTTCCTTGACAGTCAGATTGTAGTCCAGTGTACATTTCTGTTCTTCGTGCTCAGATTCGCGATGTGATTCCGACAATATCCTGCTGTCGAACCATGTCTCGACGATATTATCGTGGTCGTTTTCAATGACGGCGCAGCCCTTATGTCTTTCCCCGTCAGGATATTCTGATTCGACGTCCGCTTTTATGTAAAGCTTCTTTTCTGTGTCTGCAAGACGTATCTTTACCAGTTTTTTCTTTACAAGTACTTTTGCCCGCTCAACAGAATGCCCGTCAAGATCGTGGAGAACCTCCAGACCGTAGCTTGACTTTCCGCAAACTGCACCAAGTGCTGCAGCTATGAAGAGGCCGACCATTCCTGTGCCGGGAATGCCGACTCCCATTCCGTTCTTGAGAATGTTCGCACTTACTTCTACATCAATCCTGAAATCAGTTTCCAATCTGTCGGTCATGCCGCATTTCTCCTCAAGAACCTCTACAGCTTTGGCTACAGCCAATGCAACGGCAATCGGTTCAGTACAGCCCAGTGCAGGCTTTACTTCCTTGTGAATCAGTTCTATGATTTCAGAATGACGTTTGTTCATCTATAAAGTCTCTTTTATGTTATAGTGATTACGCTCCTGGCTGTTACGTGAAATCATCTCACAGATGAAGCCTGCAAGAAAGAGCTGGAAACCAAGAAGTACGGCAACCAGAGCAAGGTAGAACAAAGGCTGTTCGGCAACAGGGCGGAACGCCATTCCGTTTGCCTGCTGAATAAGTTTCTCTGCAATCACCCATATCGCCAGAACAGCTCCGGTTATGAACATCAGTATTCCGGTAAATCCGAAGAAATGCATAGGCTTCTTTCCGAATGTACTGAGGAACCAGAGAGAAATCAGGTCCAGAAATCCGTTTACAAATCTTTCCAGACCGAATTTGCTTTTACCGTATTTCCGTTTCTGATGCTGAACCGGCTTTTCTGTAATCTTGTCAAAGCCTGCGTTCTTTGCCAGATATGGAATATATCTGTGCATCTCGCCATATACTTCAATATTCTTTACGACTTCGTTGCGGTATGCTTTGAGGCCACAGTTCATGTCGTGAAGCTTGATGCCGGTGATCCGACGTGCGGTCGCATTATAAAGTTTTGAAGGCAGATTCTTGGTCAGTTTGTTATCGAACCTCTGCTTTTTCCATCCGGAAACTATGTCGTAACCTTCTTCCACGACCATCCTGTACATTTCAGGAATCTCTTCCGGCGAGTCCTGTAGATCAGCATCCATAGTCACGACAACTCTTCCTTCCGCAGCCTTGAATCCGTGGAAAAGAGCGGCAGATTTACCATAGTTGCGCCTGAATGATATGCCTCTTATGGCAGTATTCTTCTCTGCAAGAGATTTGACTATGGACCATGACGAATCACGGCTGCCGTCATCGATCATAAGTATCTCGTAGGAGAACCCCTCCTTGAGCATGACTTTTTCTATCCATGATACGAGCTCCGGAAGCGATTCCTCTTCGTTGAACAGAGAAATTACAATTGAAAGGTCTTTAGTATACTCCATAATTACTGCTCGTCTGGTTTATAGTCGGCAAACGGATCTTTGCTTGGGATCATACGGGAAAGTATTGCAGAAAGCAGAGTTCCGTAGATAAAACAGTATATAAGATTGGAGAAGAAAGTGATCTGAGGCATCTTGTCTATCATTTTCTCTGTCGCTGCCATTGTGTTCGAGTCCAGCATCGGAGCCATCTGCTGCATTACAGCATCCATCTGTCCGCTCAGGAATTCAGGAGATATGAATGCATAGTTGGCAAATGATACGGCCGCATATATCAGTGCGGAAAGCGCAGCTGTTATACATCCGAATCTGAATGTCGATGAATTGTCGGCCTGAGGATAGTCCTTTACCAACTTCTTCATATAGAACATCATAAGCCAGATGCATCCGACGAATTTCAGCATCCACAGCAGGGCGTTTACAGCCATCTGCAATATGGCAGGCCAGCTGCCGGCTGCCATGAACTGAGTGATGAACATATATGCTGACGCAATGATACCAAATACGAGACCGGCTTTTGCCGCGCTGTCCCATATGCCTTTCTTTAAACTATTTTGTTCCATATTAGTGACTTAGTAGTGCAAAGATAGAAAAAAATTCATACCTTTGCAGTCTTGCATTGACAAGACATACATATATATTGTTAAATAAATTGATTATATGATTAACATTACATTTCCTGACGGTAGCGTGAGAGCCTACGAGAGTGGTATCACTGCATATGAGATTGCCAATGGCATCAGTCCTAGACTTGCAGCAGACGTGATGGCTGCTACGGTTATTACAAAGGATGATACCACAGGAAAGGGTACAATATATGACCTTGACCGTCCGATCAATGAGGATGCTTCCATCCGTCTTCACACGTGGGAGGATGCCGAGGCGAAGCATGTGTTCTGGCACTCCTCTTCACACCTTCTTGCAGCAGCTCTCGAGGCCCTGTATCCTGGAGTGAAGTTCGGTATCGGACCTGCTATCGAAACAGGTTTCTACTATGATGTGGATTTTGGAGAAAGGACACTTGTCGAGGCCGACCTTAAGGCTATCGAGAACAAGATGATGGAACTGGCTCGTCAGAAGAATGCTTTTGTGAGAACAGAAGTTTCAAAAGCGGAGGCGCTCAGAACTTTTACGGAGAAGGGTGACGAGTACAAGTGCGAACTTATCAACGATCTTGAGGATGGAACAATCACTTTCTATACAAACGGAGCATTTACAGACCTTTGCCGTGGACCACACCTCAGAGACACATCTGTCATCAAGGCAGTAAAGCTGACAGCAATTGCAGGTGCATATTGGAGAGGAGACCAGGACCGTAAGATGCTTACCCGCGTATATGGAGTGTCTTTCCCTAAGAAGTCTCTTCTTGACGAGTACCTCCAGATGATGGAGGAGGCCAAGAAGCGTGACCATAGAAAGATCGGTAAGGAGATGGAACTTTTCACATTCTCTCAGAGAGTGGGCCAGGGACTTCCATTGTGGCTGCCTAAGGGTGCTGCACTCCGTGAACGTCTAGAGAATTTCCTCAAGAAACTCCAGAAGTCATATGGTTATCTGCCGGTGATCACTCCGCACATCGGAAACAAGGATCTTTATGTGACATCAGGTCACTATGCAAAATACGGTAAGGACTCCTTCCAGCCTATTCACACTCCACAGGAGGGTGAAGAGTATCTGCTCAAACCGATGAACTGTCCTCACCACTGTGAAATATACAGGTCGAAGCCACGTTCTTACAAGGATCTTCCATTGAGACTCGCTGAGTTCGGTACCGTATATCGTTACGAGCAGAGCGGTGAGCTCCATGGCCTTACACGCGTAAGAAGCTTCACTCAGGATGACGCTCATCTTTTCTGCCGTCCTGACCAGCTCAAGGAGGAGTTCTGCAAGGTTATCGACATCATTCTCTATGTGTTCAAGACTTTGAATTTCAGCGAATATGTTGCCCAGGTGTCTCTCCGTGACCCGGATAATAAGACCAAGTATATCGGAACAGATGAGAACTGGGCAAAGGCAGAGGCAGCTATCATCGAGGCTGCAGAGGAGAAGGGACTCAATACTGTTGTGGAGTATGGCGAGGCTGCATTCTATGGTCCGAAGCTCGACTTCATGGTGAAGGATGCAATCGGAAGAAAGTGGCAGCTCGGAACAATTCAGGTGGACTACAATCTTCCTGAACGATTTGAGCTTGAGTATATCGGAAGCGATAACCAGAAGCATCGCCCTATCATGATACATCGTGCTCCTTTCGGATCACTTGAAAGATTTGTGGCAGTGCTTCTTGAGCACACAGGAGGAAAGCTTCCGCTCTGGCTTACTCCGGATCAGGTTAACATCGTGCCTGTCAGCGAAAAATATGAGGAATATGCAAAAAAAGTTTGCAGTTTGCTGAATAATTCCGATATTCGCGCCGCTGTTGATGACAGGAATGAAACACTTGGCAAGAGAATCCGTGAGAGTGAGCTCAAGAGGATTCCTTTCCTTGTGATTGTAGGTGAAAAGGAAATGAATGAAAACACCGTTTCTGTCAGAAGACAGGGTGGAATTGACGCAGGAACTATGCCGGTTGATGAATTTGTCGCATTGGTAAGCAATGAGATAAATGATCAGCTGTCATAGTCTGACCATATTGATTAACTTAACTTATAGGAGGAATTTTTTATCGCAGCACCATTTAAACCAGGTCCGCGCCCAGGAGGCCCAAGACCGAACGCTCGTCCAGGCCAGAGGCCTAACAATCAGAAGAAGGACGAAGACGGATTGAGAATCAATGAGGAAATCACAGCCTCGCAGGTACGTCTCGTAGGAGAGAATATCCCAGAACAGGGAGTTTACTCGCTCAGGGATGCCTTGAGGATGGCAGATGAACAGGAGCTCGATCTGGTGGAGATTAGCGCGAAGGCTGATCCTCCTGTATGTAGGATAATGGACTATCAGAAATATCTCTATCAGCAGAAGAAGAAAGCTAAGGAGATGAAGGCCAATGCGGCCAAGATAGTCATCAAGGAAATACGTTTCGGACCAAATACGGACGAACACGATTTTCAGTTCAAGCTGAAGCATGCTCAGGAATTCCTGCAGGAGGGTTCGAAAGTAAAGGCTTCGGTCTTCTTCAAGGGACGTTCTATCGTCTATGCTGACCATGGCGAGAAGCTTCTTCTCCGTTTTGCAGTCGAGCTTGAAGAATATGGAAGAGCAGAGCAGATGCCAAAGCTTGAAGGAAAGAGGATGATCATGATGATCGCCCCTATTAAGAAAAAGTAGTCCAAGTGATTGGATAACAAATAATTATTAACTAAATCAAATTTAACTATGCCAAAGATGAAGACCAACTCCGGTTCAAAAAAGCGTTTTACGCTTACCGGAACGGGAAAAGTTAAGAGAAAGCATGCTTA
>JAFQGK010000021.1 GCA_017398335.1 Bacteroidales bacterium
ACCAGTTCGGAGGTCCTGAGAAAACCTTGTGTACAGATGTAGTAATGGCAGCCCACGCTATAACGTGAGAACCATTATGCCATCCTTGTACACATATAGAAATTTCTCAGGTTTCCAAACTACAAGATAAGCATAACGCTTCGTATTTTATTCGTATGTAATGACAGTCCGTTGACTGTCAAGGACAAATTTAGGAAAAAGATATGACTTTTGTATGGTTATAGTAAAATTTTGTCTCGGGTGTCTCGTCTGTCCCGCTGTCCCAGGGGCGAGACAGCGAGACATTTCGAGACAGCGGTACAGTTCAGATGAGCCATTCTTCTGTGACCGGAGTGAGGTCGAAGTCGTTGATCAGGTTGTGGATTTCGGGTAAGTATTCGCTGGAGAACCATTTTTCTAGTAGGATTTCAATGTCATTGCTGTCGTTGAGCTGTACTTTTCGTGGTGTGCCTGGTATGAGTCCTCCGTTCTGTTTCCATTGAATCAGGAGGTCGGCGATGTCTATATGGGCTTTTCGCTGTTCTTCTGTGGCGTATCGTTGGAGGATGTCGCTGACTGTGATGTCTATTTCTGCGGCGGAGAGTTTCTCTTGGGAGAGCTGGGATTTTCCTCCGGTGGCGAGCCATAGGTATTGTGGCATGAGTCCTGAGCAGATGATTGCTGTCTTTTCTGATTCGACAAGGGCTATGGGTTTGTCGGGGTGTTGCGGAAATTCGTAAATACTGTTTACGATATCTTCAGAGACGTAAAATTTTAGTACAGATTTTGTTAATCCGGAAAATATATCGACATTTGCAGAGTCAAGGGGAATTCGCGTAAGGGATGACAACCCTTAACGACGCAGTTTCTTTCGCTTCGCTCAAGCGACAAGTCGATTACTTTCGTATTCGCTTCAGCAACTTCGTCGGTTTCGAGCCCCAAAGTATAACAGCCACTCTTCGGAGTGGCTGTGTTGTTTATAAGGCTGTGATGCAATATTGCACTTTGTCACCTGTTGACTTTTGGAGTCCGACTGTCATCTTGATGTTATCCAGCTACATGATGTACATCTTTAAGAATGGTTTCTGATTCCTAGTATTCTTCTTTGCTGGCACTTCTGCAACTTTCTTGGACTTGGTCAGAAGTTCTGACAGTCTCATTACTGCTAATGTGGACTCGTACTGCCTTGCAGCTTTTTCTGCAGTCTCTGTAATCGATAGATATTTCACCAGAATATAATCCTGCAGATCTTCGTTCCACATTTTCTTTTCAGGGTTTTCTGCGATCCACCCTGCATAGAAGTCTTTGATGATCTGGTCTCTCAACTTGACTTCTTCTCTACTGTTTCCCTGAGGTATTTCCATGTCTTTAAGTTTTATTTTCTGCGAAGATAATTATTATCTTCTATGGTTCTTCAAAATCGGTTTGAATTGCTTTATACCTTATAATATGTATAGGGCTACATTCCCCAAGCATTGTCGATGAGTTTCATGGCATCGGCTTTGGTCTTTTCTGCGATGTCAATGTATGGACGCATTGCCTTGTAGTCTGAGTGGCCGGTCCATTTCATTACGACCTGTGGCGGTACTCAGTTGGAGAGAGCAAAGCAGATGAATGTTCTTCTGGCTGCGTGTGTTCCGATGAGGGAGTATTTCGGATATGTTTCTTCAACTCGCTGACCGGCTCTGTAACATACGATGGTTATCGGAGTGGTGAATCCGCAGAGCTCGCCGAGATCCTTGAGATAGTGATTCATCTTCTGATTTGAGATTACCGGCAGGGCAAGTCCGAATGATTCCAGATGAATCTTGAAGGTATGCCAGGTCTTGAGGGTGGCTGCAGCCCACTGATTAAGTAAGTTCTCTTCTTTTACAAATTGATCAAAGAATTCGAAGATGAGTTTTACCGGAGCATCTTCTGTTGCCTCGGTAGGCGTGAGATCATCGCTTAGGGAGATGGCTGTTGCAAGTTGTTCTTTGATTTCGTCTAATATCGGACGAACTTTAAAATCATTCTCATATTCTGAAAAATGCAGTTTGATTTTCATAATACGATTATTGATCTTGCGGGAAGGTATGCCTTTGGAGTTTGTATAGCGTACTTTGACCTGGCCGGATTCTTCCCATGCGGCAGATATTTATGGAGATTGTTATAGGAGTTTATCCTTTTTTGTTTACTGTTGGGTGTAGATAAAATTTAACTGGCATACCTGTTTGCATTAAAAGTACAAACAAATTTACAAGCAGATTTGAAATATACAAGTATGTCAGGTTAGATTGTATTATGCTTATATCGCTGTATATTAAGCATATACAATACTCCGAAGAACTCTAAAACATGGGTTCGACTCCGACTCACACCAACCCATTCAGAATCACTTCTGAGTGGGTTTTTCTTTTGGGGAGGGTCGAATGAGATTGCCCGGACCCGACTGAGAGTCTATAAAATGAGAATGGCGCCGGCTGCAAAGCCAGACGCCATTCTCATACTACAGGGTTGCGTATTAAGCAACAGTCTCGTCAACTACCTCAGCCTCAGGAGCATTCTTCATTACAGATGCGATACCATTGTCGCGAGCAGCCACGCTAGAGTACATTTCGCTCTGACCGATCACCTGACCGTTACCAGCCTTGAGAACAAAGTAAGGAGCCCCGTTCTTAGCCTCTTTGCGCTCGAAACGACCTTCGTCAGCAGCGTTCTTCTTTACTGACTCGATACCGTTCTGGCATGCAGCCTTTGTTGTGTATCCTTCACTTGCGAGAATCTCCTGTCCGTTGCTAGCCTTAAGACTGAACTGGAATTCACCGTTCTTACGAGTTGTAATTACAAATTTTCCCATTGTTTTAGATGTTTAGTTATTATGTATAATTGTGTATAAAGTTATGTCAATTTCAATAAAAACCCAAATATTCGGAAAAAATCTTTAACTTTGAGACTATAGCTGTAAATTATGGCAAAGGAGATAGAAAGAAAATTTCTGGTATCAGGAGACTTTCGGAGTGCTTCTGCAGGTGTTGAACGTATTGTCCAGGGATATCTGTGCTCCGATCCGGAGCGAACTGTACGTGTGCGTATCAAAGGTCAGAAGGCCTTCCTTACCATCAAGGGCAGAAGTACCGCGGACGGTCTTTCCAGATATGAGTGGGAGAAGGAAATTCAGGTAGCAGAGGCAGAAGAACTGTTGAAGCTCTGCGAGAGGGGTGTGATAGAGAAAGACAGATATATGGTGCCTGTTCAAGGACATGTCTTTGAAGTCGATGTGTTTTATGGAGAGAATCAAGGACTTGTCATGGCTGAACTGGAACTTTCCGATGAGAGCGAGTCTTTCCATAGACCGGAGTGGCTGGGAGACGAGGTTACAGGTGACCTCAGATACTATAATTCGATGCTTCGAAATAAGCCTTACACAAAGTGGAATAAGTAATTGCATATTTTTTGATTAGCCGGAAAGCCGTAGTGTATTTAAATTTCGGTTAATTATGAAAAGTCTGATTCCAATGGTCTTGGCAGCGGTATTGTTTCCAGGCCTTCTCTGCGCCCAGTCTGGCGCGTACAACAACACTCCCGTAAGCAAATTCGATATTATGAATTATCTGGGCAAGTGGTATGAGATTGCCAGATTTGACCATAGTTTTGAGCGCGGGATGCAAAATGTAGTCGCTGAGTATTCTCTCAGAGATGATGGAAAGATAGAAGTCATCAATTCGGGATGGAAGGATGGTAAGTTCAAATATGCGGAAGGCAAGGCGAAGCAGCCAGACAAGGACTCCGATCCAGCTCATCTCAGGGTTTCGTTTTTCATGTTCTTCTATTCGGATTATAATATCCTGATGATCGACGATGATTATAGTGTCGCTTTGGTCGGAAGTAAAAGTCCTGACTATCTCTGGATTCTTTCACGCACTCCAAGATTGAATCAGGAAGTCATTTCCATCCTTCTCGAAGAGGCTCAGAGCCGCGGATATGACATCTCAAAGCTGATCTGGGTGGATCAGAAAATGAATCTTTAGACAAATTGCCCTCCATACTTGTTCAATATTGAAGCGAAATGCCTATATTTGTAGGTTATGAAACTGTCAGAACTAGGTACAGGAGAGCGTGGCGTAATCGTAAAAGTCTCGGGCCACGGTGGTTTCCGAAGAAGAATCAGGGAAATGGGTTTTGTCAGGGGAAATAAGGTTAAGGTTATCCTTAATGCTCCTCTGAGAGACCCTATCGAGTATGAAATCATCGGTTACAAGATATCCCTGCGCCGTGCAGAAGCCGCTAACATAGAAGTCATAAGTGAGAGCGAGGCAAAAAAACTGCTTACTGAGCGTGAAGCGTTGCCAGCCATTGAAACAGATGACGAATATCTTGAAAGAGAGATGACGACTCTCGCTGCCCAGAGGAGAAGGGAGATCTGCGTCGCCCTTGTCGGCAACCCGAACTGTGGAAAGACATCACTCTTCAATATGGCTTCCGGCAGTCATGAGCATGTAGGCAATTACAGCGGAGTGACAGTGGATGCGAAGGAGGGCTTCTTCGATTATCGCGGTTACCATTTCAGGATCATAGACCTTCCCGGAACCTATTCTTTGTCAGCCTATAGCCCGGAGGAACTTTATGTGAGGCGTAATCTTGTGGAGGAGACCCCGGATGTGGTGGTGAATGTGGTCGACGCCTCAAATCTTCAGCGCAATCTATATCTGACCACGCAGCTCATTGATATGAACCTCCGTGTGGTGATGGCACTCAATATGTATGACGAGCTGGTAGCCAAAGGAGACAGGCTGGATATCAGGCAGTTGGGCTATCTCCTCGGAATGCCGATAGTACCGACCGTCAGCAGGACCGGGGAGGGAATCAATGACCTTTTTGACACCATTATCCAGATTTATGAAAATCAGGATCCCCATCTGGCGAGGCATATCCATATAAATCATGGTTCTGAGCTTGAGCAGAGCATACGCTCCATCAAGGATCTTCTCAAGAAGAATACAGACATCAGATACAAATATTCCACCCGCTACCTTTCCATCAAGTATCTCGAGGATGATAAGGAAGTGGATGCTGTCGTAGAGTCACTTCCGAATCGCGATGAGATCATCTCTACAAGATTTCGTGAGCAGAACCGTATCAAGGAAATCCTGAATTCAAGCATAGGCTCAGCAATGATCGATGCGAAATACGCTTTTATCCAGGGGGCTCTGGCGGAGACATGGGAACCATATAAGGGCAAGAGACGGAGGAATACGATTACAGAGAAGATAGATGCTTTTGTAACCAACAGGTGGACAGCTTTCCCTTTATTCTTCATCATCCTCTATCTGGTCTTTGAAGGAACCTTCGTTCTTGGGGAATATCCGATGCGCTGGATAGAGTGGCTTGTGGCGAAGTTCGGGTCATTTGTTGCTTCAGCAATGGCGGATGGATGGTTCAAGGACCTTGTGGTGGACGGAATAGTCGGAGGTGTAGGCAGTGTGCTGGTTTTTCTTCCCAACATATTGCTCCTGTATATGTTCATATCACTTCTGGAAGATTCCGGATATATGGCGAGGGCAGCCTTCATCATGGATCGTCTGATGCATAAGATAGGCCTGCACGGAAAGTCTTTCATTCCTATGATCATGGGATTCGGATGCAACGTACCGGCTGTGATGGCAACGAGAACCATTGAGAGCCGCAAGAGCCGGTTCATAACCATGCTTGTTATTCCACTGATGTCATGTGCCGGCCGTATGCCGGTGTATATACTGATTGCCGGGGCCTTCTTCCCTGAGAGTGCGGGGCTTGTGCTCCTGGGACTCTACGCGCTGGGAATCCTGCTGGCAATTGTTGCCGCAAGGATAATGAGCATCTTTTTCAAGGAGGACGATCTTCCGTTTGTGATGGAACTTCCTCCATATAGGATTCCTACTGCAAAGTCTATATTCAGGCATACGTGGGAGAAAGGCAGGCAGTATCTTCAGAAGATGAGCGGCATCATCCTTATCTGCTCTATGGCAATATGGTTCCTTGGCTACTTCCCTAATCACGATGCTTACGATAGTGTTCAGGAGCAGCAGGAGCATTCATTCATAGGTTATATCGGCAAGTCTATCGAACCTGTGCTCAAACCGCTCGGCTTTGATTGGAAGATGGGTGTGGGAATTGTTGCCGGTGTAGGCGCCAAGGAATTGGTGGTGAGTACATTAGGTGTGATGTATGCAGATGATGAGCCTGTGGCGGACGGTGGCGCTTCTGCTGAAACAGCCTCTGAGGATACACGCCTGCAGAGGGCCCTTGTCAAATCAGTCACACCGGCGGGAGCTCTGGCCTATATGGTATTCATCCTTCTGTATTTCCCTTGTATAGCTACCTTTGTAGCCATAAAGCAGGAGAGCGGAGGTTGGAAATGGGCGATCTTTACAGCTGTTTACACAATTTTCCTGGCTTGGACCGCAGCCTTCATTACCTTTAATATAGCATCCCTCTTCTAGTCTTCTGCCCTCGCTTATCCGTGTAATGTTGCATCAGCAACCTCCACCAAGTGCATGGTAGAGGTTGATGACACCTTGGATCTCCTGATATCTGTCGGATATTTCCGTAAGTTCGGCCTGCAGAAGATTCTGCTGGGCAGTGAGTACCTCAAGATAGCTTGCTGCACCGTGCTTCATCAGGAGCTTGATGTTCCATACTGCTGCACGGAGATTTACCACCTGTTTGCGGTCTATATTCAGTCTTTCTCTGGCAGTCTCCCAACTCATAAGTGCATTGTTGACTTCAACACCAGCATTGAGGATGGTCTGTCTGAACTGGTATGCTGCAGCTTCCTGCTGTGCCTTGGCCGCCTGCAGACGTGCCTTGTTGGCTCCTTTTGCAAATATCGGCTGCATGAGTGATCCGATCACACCTGCAATTATGCCAGCCGGATTGATGACCATAGCTCCAGCCCCGTTTGTCCAGCCAAGGCTTCCGCTCAAATTCAAACTTGGGTAGAAGGCTGAGCGTGCGGCATTAGTCATGTAGAACTTCTGCGCAAGGACTTCTTCTGCCTGTCGCACATCAGGTCTTCTGGAAAGCAGCTGGACAGGAACGCCTTCAGACAGTTCGGCAGGGAAGTTCTGCTCTTCGATACGGCCTCTCTGTATGTTCATCGGAACTATTCCAAGCAGGGATGAGAATGAATTCTCCATCTCCATAATCTGCTTCTTGAGGTTCAGGACTGATCCTTCCACGGTCAGTTTGTTGGATTTCGCCTGTAGCACTGCTGCCTCATTGGTCTTACCCGCTCTCTTAAGTGCTTCCATCGTACGTATGTTCTCTTCCCAGTTGTCAAGGGTTCTGAGACTGATGTTGAGTTGCTCGTCAAGCATCAGCAGAGAATAATAGCTACCGGCGATTGTTGCTATAAGACGAGTCTGTACAGCCTGCCTGTATGCTTCGCTCTGTTCCAGAGCAGCTGCAGCTCCTTTCTTTGCATTTCTGAGTTTGCCGAATATGTCCGCCTCCCATGAAACATCGAATTCAGCCGTTACAGTTCCAGGAGTTCCTCCTTGTACGGAAGCTGAAACTCCTGGAAGGAATGCCCATCTGGCAGTAAGCAGGGCAGCTTGAGCCTCCTCAACCTTGAATCTGGCTACGTTGAGGTCTGTGTTATTGTCAAGTCCGAGCCTTATCCATTTCTGAAGTATAGGATCTGTAAACAGTTCTTCCCACTTCATGGAAGCTATGGATGTCGTGTCCTCTGTTTCAGAGACCCTTCGGTAGAGACTGTCAGTGAAGCTTACGTCGGGGCGCTCGTATTTAGTGTACAGTCCGCATCCGGAAAGCGACAGGACTGCAAAAGCAATCAATATTATCTTCTTCATAGTCATTCGCTTATAGTTTCTGTGCCTTCAATCTCATGTCTTCTGTTCGGCATGACTTTCTCTTCTATATACTGGAAGACGATGAAGAGGGCCGGTACGATGACCAGAAGGGCAATTGTACCGATGAGCATGCCTCCTACAGTACCTACTCCGATCGAAATGTTACCATTCGCTCCCACGCCACTCGCGAACATGAGAGGAAGCATACCGAAGATCATCGTGAGTGAGGTCATGAGGATCGGGCGGAGACGTGCTTTCGCAGCTGCCATTGCTGCCATTGTTATGGACATTCCCTCAGCTCTCTTCTGCGACGCATATTCTGTAAGGAGAATAGCAGTCTTGGCAAGAAGACCGATGAGCATGAGGAGGCCGATCTGAAGGTATATGTTGTTCTCAAGTCCGAACATTCTCGCGAAGAGGAAGCTTCCTGCAAGTCCGAACGGAACGGATAGGATAATCACTACAGGAATGAATATGCTTTCATACAATGCGCAGAGAATCAGGTATATGAATATTACGCAGATAGCGAAGATTACAGCCACTGAATTACCGGTGTTTGCCTCTTCTCGCGACATACCTCCGAATTCGTATCCATATCCTTCCGGCAGGACCTTCTTTGCGACTTCGCGTACAGCCTGGATCGCCTGTCCCGAACTATAGCCGTCAGCAGCCTGACCATTGATGGATATTGCGGTGAACAGGTTGAATCGTGAAATGGACTGAGGGCCGTAGATACGTGTCAGTCTGATGTACTGATTGATCGGTGACATCTCGCCGCTTGAGGTCCTTACGAACATGTTCTGAAGTGATTCTGTGTCAAGACGGAACTCGGGAGCTGCCTGCAGCATCACACGGTAGAGTTTCGAGAACCTGTTCATGTTCGATGCGTAGCTGCCTCCGATATATCCGGCAAGTACATCCAGAACATCACCAGGGGATGTGCCGTTTCTCTTGCACTGAGCTGCATCCACCTCCACGAGATACATAGGGTATTTGGTGTCGAATGATGTCTTGGCACGTGAGACCTCAGGTCTTTTGTTCAGCTCGATTATGAAGTCGTTTGTTATTTTCTGAAGGTCTTCAAGTCTGCCGCCTTTCTGGTCCTGGACATAGATTTCGAAGCCGGAGCTGGCACCGTAGCCCGGAATCATACCTCGAGTATAGATCATGATGTCGGCAGAAGTGATGTCAGCAGTCCTCGCATACATTTCTGCGATTACCGAGTTGATGTCGTCTTTTTCTCCGGTACGCTCTTCCCAATCCTTGAGACGGATCATGAAGTTTCCTGTAGACGAACCCTGACCGAACATCATACCGAAACCTGTGGTTCTCGAGTATGCCTTGATCTGAGGTATAGTGCTGATCCTCTTGTCGATTTCAGCAAGGACCTTGTCGGTTTCGGCGATATTCGTACCCGGAGGGGTGCGGACATCCATGTTGATGGAACCCATGTCCTCCTTCGGTACGAGACCGGTCTTTGTCGTATTCATCAGGTATACGAGTCCACCGCAGGCGATTGCCAGAAGGATGACAGTCAGCCATTTGCGTCTGAACATGAAGAATACTACGTATTTGTATTTCGCAACTATCCTGCTGAATGCAGCATCAAATGCAGTGTGGAACTTCGATGAGAATGTCGCCTTTTCACCGGCATTGACATCAGCGTGAGGCGTCATTATCAGGGCGCAGAGTGCCGGTGACGTAGTCAGTGAGTTCAGGAGGGAAATACCTACTGCAACGGCCATCGTGATACCGAACTGAGTATAGAAGGTACCGGTGGTTCCTCCCATGAAGCTCACAGGAATGAACACCGCCATGAACACGAATGTGGTGGCGACGAGAGCCGATGTAATGCCTCCCATGGCGTCTACAGTGGCTTTATACGGAGACCTGTATCCGGCATCGAATTTTGCCTGGACTGCCTCTACAACGACGATGGAGTCGTCCACCACCGTTCCGATGACGAGTACCAGAGCGAAGAGAGTGATCATGTTGAGGCTGAATCCGGCAATCATCAGGAATGCGAAGGTTCCAACCAGCGATACTATGATGGAGACTGTCGGGATGATGGTTGACCTTAGGCTCTGAAGGAAGACGAACACTACTAGAATCACAAGCAGGATAGCCTCGAACAGGGTCTTGATTACGTTCTTGATGGAAGCGTCAAGGAAGTCCTTGGTACTCATGAGGTCGACGATTTCCAGACCTTTCGGAAGGTCTGCCCGGATTTCCTCGACTACTCTGTCGACTTCTGTAATGATTTCATTGGCGTTGGATCCTGATGTCTGCGATATGCTTATGGTCGTGCCCGGATGACCGTTCACCATACCGATATACTCGTATGATCTTTCTCCGAGTTCTATCTTTGCCACATCCTTGAGCCTCAGCACTGTACCATTGTTCTCGGCACGGATGACCATGTTCTCATAGTCGGTTACATCCTCGTAACGGCCGCGGTATTTCAGTACATATCTGAATGTGTTCTCAGACTCAGCTCCGAGGGTACCTGTAGGAGCCTCAAGGTTCTGCTCGGCAAGCACGGCCGATATGTCCTTAGGGACAAGTCCGTATTTCGCCATCTTGCCCGGGTCGAGCCATATACGGAGTGAATAGTCTCCTCCGCGAACGTCCACTTCTCCGACTCCTGCTACTCGTGAAAGGCGAGGCTCGATGTTGATTTTCAGATAGTTGGTGATGAATTTCCTGTCGAATGAGTTGTCCGGGCTATATACTGCCAGAGACTTGATTCGGCTGGTCTGACGCTTGCGGACGGTCACGCCGCTTCGGGTAACTTCGCCGGGCAGGAGACTCTGTGCAGATGCTATTCGGTTCTGGACATTGACCATGGCCATGTCGCCGTCTGTTCCCTGACGGAAATATATCTGTATGCTTGCAGATCCGCTGTTTGTCGCCGAAGACACCATATACATCATGTCCTCGACACCGTTGATGGCTTCCTCAAGTGGCACCAGCACACTCCTCTGTACAGTCTCGGCATTAGCTCCGGCGTAGGCAGCTGAAACGCTGACAGTAGGAGGGGCAATCTCCGGGAACTGCTCGATTGGAAGCTGTGAAAGACCGATGAGACCCACCAGGAGGATGATCACGGAAATGACTCCTGCCAGAATCGGGCGGTCAATGAATGTCTTTACGTTCATTATTCTGCTTCCTCCTCTGTTTTACTGATGATCTTTGCACCTTCCTTGATAAGTCCTGCACCTTCGGCAACGATGATGTCACCCACGTTCAGACCCTTCTCTACGATATATTCGGTTCCGTTGTTCTGTGGTGAAACCTGGATCTCTGTAGCGGAAGCAAGTCCTTCGACAACCTTGTAGACAAATACCCTGTCCTGAAGTTCGTATGTAGCTGTCTGTGGAATGACGATGCAGTTCTTGCGCTCAACAGGTATTATAATGGTGCCGCTGCCACCGTTGCGGAGAAGGTGACTGCGGTTATTGAACATAGCTCTGATGCTGACGGCACCTGTCGTCTCGCTGATGGTTCCGCTTATCGCGTTGATCTTGCCTTTATGTTCATACATCTGTCCGTTGCTCATGATCAGGTCGACCTCAGGCATCTGTCTGATTGCATTGTTCAGGGTTCCATACTGCATCACCATGTCAAGCATCTGGTTCTCGGCCATCGAGAAGTAGGCATATACGCGGCTGTCGTCAGACACGGTCACCAGCGGCTGGCTTATGTTGCTGCTGACGAGGGCTCCGACGCGGTATGGAATCATGGATGCGACTCCGTTTACAGGCGAGCGCACTTCTGTATATGAAAGATTATTGCTTGCGTTTACCTCCTCAGCCTTGCAGAGAGCGAGCCTTGCCTTTGCATCTGTGAGGGAGTTCTGAGCCGTCATCAGGTCGAATTCCGACACGACATCCTGCTCGAAAAGGTCTTTGTTGCTTTCATATATAAGTTCGGCTGTAGACAGTGCAGCCTCAGCGCTCTTGACATTGGCCGCAGCAATTTCGTATGCAGCCTTGTAAGGCGTCTGGTCGATAATGAACAGGACCTGTCCCTTGCTGACGCTTTCTCCTTCTTCAATGAGGATGTCAGTTATCATTCCGCTTACCTGCGGTCTGATCTCGACCGTCTGGACTCCGCTGATAGCGGCAGAATACCCTGTTGAGAGAGTGATGTCGCTCAACTCAATTTCCATAGTCTTGTAGGTAGCCTCTTCTTCCTGAGCTGTGCCGGCTGCCTGTTTGCAGGATGTAGTCAGGAATCCTGCCAGAATAAGTGTAGGTAAAAGTAATCTTTTCATCGATGTATGTTAGTTCTTGTTTTCTTCTTTTCTCCAGATATATACTTTGTCCGAACGGCGGAGTCTGTTTTCTTCCAATGCCTTGCAGGCCAGTTCGTCGCATCCGTCTCCGCATAGGCTCATGGCCTCCTCCCTTGCTCCCGGAACAACCTTTGACCAGTCGAGAGGTATGGAGCAGAACACTCCTTTGCCGGCTTCTTCGACAGGCTTGAGATCAACCCTGATTTCCGGTACGGTGTATTCTACGACTCCGGATGTCGGTCCTATAATGAGAATCTTGTCTCCCACCCTCAGCGAGTAGGATTCTACGAGAATTTCTGCGACTCCAAGCTTGCCGAACCAGTTGGTGATCTTTCCGCAGTAAACCTTCTTGTGCGTAGCCTTGCTGCCATAAACCTCGCACCATTCTCCCAGGCGGGCTCCCTGGTAGTAGCCGTCCCAGAAGCCTCTGTTGAATACTTCTGAAAGTTCTGCCTTGAGACCTTCCGCCAGTTCCTGAGTATATGTACCTGCGCATACGGCGTCTGCGGCACGGCGGTAGCATGATGCGGCGCGCTTTACGTATTCTGCCGAACGTGCTCTTCCCTCGATCTTGAATACGGTGACACCCGCATCAATGATCTTGTCCATGAACTCTATGGTACACAGATCCTTAGGTGACATTATATATTTGTTGTCGATTTCCAGTTCCATGCCGGTCTCCCTGTCACGGACTTCATATGCCCTGCGGCAGAGCTGGTAGCACGAACCTCTGTTGGCCGAAGCTCCATACTCATGCAGGCTGAGATAACATTTGCCGGAGATGGCCATGCAGAGCGCTCCGTGGGCGAACATCTCGATTTCAACCTTTCTTCCGGAAGGTCCGCATATGTTGTCACGGTCTATGATCGCCTTTATTGCCTTCACCTGGTTCAGATTAAGCTCGCGGGCAAGTACAATCACGTCTGCGAACTGTGCATAGAATCGTAGTGCTTCCGCGTTCGATATGCTCAGCTGGGTGGAGATATGCACCTCTACGCCTATCTGACGGGCATATGCGATTGCCGCCATATCAGACGCGATTACGGCTGTGATTCCTGCTTCTTTCGCGGCATCAAGCGTGCGCCTCATATCTTCGAGGTCTTCTTCGAAGAGTGCGATATTGAGGGTGAGATATGTCTTTACATTTACCTCTGAGCAGATTCTTACAATCTCCTTGAGGTCTGTCATCTTGAAGTTATTTGCCGAATGGGAGCGCATGTTCAGCTTCTCCACTCCGAAATAAACGGAGTCCGCACCTCCCTGAATTGCAGCATGCAGACATTCGAAATTGCCTGCGGGAGCCATTATTTCCAGTTTCTTATTTTCCATACTTTCTTATAAGGAACTATTTAGATCTGCCTAACAGTTTTTGTGCGTAGTTTTCCAATAGTCTGTATGATTCCGGCTGAAGATTCAGGGCGGCTGCATGTGCAAGAGACTGGCTGTGGAGCCTTATTATCTCCATCTTCGCTTCCTCTCCTACGCCCAATTCTGCATAGATGGCCTTGACGGCCGCTATCTTCGCTTCCTTCTCCTCTTCTGTAGATACTGGCATGGCCATGGCGTCCAGAAGCTCGCCGCGCCTGTCTCCGATCTTTTCGAATGCACGGGTCATGAGCCAGCTCTTCTTGTTGTTGACGATGTCTCCTCCGATTGCCTTTCCGAACACCTCTGGATCTGCATAGGTGTCCAGCCAGTCATCAGCTATCTGGAAGGCAAGTCCCAGATCGTAACCGTATCTGTAGAGCAGCTCGCAGTCTTTTTCCGATGCTCCGGCAATCAATGCGCCCATCTTGGCTGCACAGGCTATCAGAACAGCGGTCTTGAGTCCGATCATCTTGAGATAATCATCCATCGGAACACTTTCCAGATCTTCGAAATCCATGTCGTACTGCTGACCTTCGCAGACTTCTACAGCTGTCTTGGAAAAGAGTTCAAGAGCCTTCGGCAGAACCTCGGCAGGAGCCTTCGCAATGAGCCTGTAGCTTTCTATCGACATTACGTCGCCGGAAAGAATGGCAGTGTTGTCGTTCCATCTGCGGTGGACCGTCGGTACTCCTCTGCGCACATCGGCCTTGTCCATTATGTCATCGTGGATCAGAGTGAAGCTGTGGAATACTTCGATGGCTGCAGCAGGCGAGAGTATGCTCTCGTCGAAGCGGTCTTTGTAAAGAGAATATGCCAGCAGGCACAGTCTTGGGCGTATCCGCTTGCCGCCGATTTCCATCATGTATCTCAGCGGATCGTACAATCCGCGGGGCTCTTCCGTAAAACGAAGATTCTCAAACAGTTCCCTGGTAATGCTGTCGATATGGTTTTCAGTCATCATCAATATGATTTTTTGCAATTTACAAAGATACAAATTTTACAGAAAAATACTTCGTACAGATATTGTGTGATTCCCTAAAAAGTGTTTTTTTTGCATATAAATACCAAGGGCTCACTAAACTTTAGGTTATGAAACGGTTTCTATTGCTGCTGTGGTTTATGGTGCTGGCTGCTGAGGTGTCTGCAGCAGGGACTATAGTGAAGGGAAGAGTCGTGGAGAAGGAGAATGGGAAAGCGTTGGAATATGCGAGCGTTGTGGCATATGACGGGCGCAGGAGGGTCGCCGCTGCCTGTGCTTCAGATGAAAACGGAGAGTTTCGCCTCACGCTGATGACAGGTCTTCCCTACAGGATATGTGTCTCGTTCATCGGCTTCAAGGAGAAGGTTGTGGAAGTCAGGTGCAAAGGGGAGGAAATGGATCTCGGAACGGTTGCGCTGCAGGTTGGCAAGGAATCGATTCAAGGCGCCGGCATCACGGCAAAGCCGATTCTTAAAAAGGAGTTCGACAGGATAATCTATGATGTTCAGGCTGACCCTGATTCAAGAAAGATGAATATGGATGCCTTTATGGCCAAGATTCCGGGGCTCGTACAGTCCGAACGTCACGGAAATCTGGAATACAAGGGGATTGAACTGCAGAGCATCCTCGTTGATGACGACGTACATTTCATGATAAATCAGAAAAGGCAGTATCCTATGTCTTTCATTAAGGCGGCATTCATGTCGGAGATCGAACTGATACTTCCGGGTTCTCCTGAATACAGGAACGACAAGCCTATCCTTCACATCCGTCTCAAGGAAAAACTGCCATACGGAGTGGCCGGCCAGCTTTCAGGCTCTGCCTCATCCCTGAATACATATTCGGCTTCACCGGATTTCGTCCTGAATACACCGGTTATGGGAGTCGGAGTCAATTACACATACGACTGGGGCCGGAGACCTGAACTTACCGACAGAACCTATCGTGAACTGTATTCTGACAATGGTTTACTTGCAGACAGACTTGAGAGCGAGTCTTCAAGACAGGGAACATCCTCGGGACATAAGATCAGCCTGGATCTCAATCGCAAGTTCCTGAGCGAGAAGCTTGAAGTGAATGTTTCGATGGATACGCAGAGGGAGGAGTCCGGTTCTGAAACTCTTGTGAAGGTCTTGACGACTCAGGCAGACGGAACTGAGAACCGTTCGGAATCCCGTACTGAGACCTATGCTGTTCTTCCATTCAGATTCAATGGCGGTGTTTCCGCTGCTTATGAAATCAAGGATGGATGGAAACTTAGTGCGAAATACACGTTCAGGAATTCTTACGGCCATTCCGAACGTGTTCTGAATGACGGCGCATCTTCGTTTGCGGATGTTTCTGACAATGAGCGGCAGGAGCATAATGCCCTGGTAGCATTCAGGTTCAGGAATGCCAGGAAGGCGACAAACAGGAGATACGGTAACATAAGGACCGGATATATGCATAGGATATATGACGGGATCGATTCCTATGGAAGGACTTCAACTTCCGGGGGAATGGAATATACTCAAGGTATCGCGTATGTATCCGGAATGATGTCACAGTCTATGCTGAAGAACAGATATTCTGTGGGTCTGTCTCTAAATATCGAGAATATATGGAACAGAGGAGTCGATCTGAGGAACGGCAAGTCGTTGGATTATAATGACTTCAATATTGTGCCGTCTTTGGATTTCGGTGGGTCTCTCGCGAAGAACCAGTTCTTCAATGTCGGATACAGCATGATTACGAAGAGGCCGGACATGAATAAGCTGAATCCATATATGGATAACACCAATCCTTATGATATTACGGTAGGAAATCCAGAACTGAAGGGTGAAACGACGCATGTATTCACAGCTGCGTACACTTTTTACACTCCGTTGAAATGGTGGAAGACGCTGGAACTGTCAGGAAGGTGGAGCCTGACTCCCGATGCAATCGAGTCTCTGTCGACGGTAGACCGGCAGAACATAACCACCACGACTTTTGCCAACATCGGTAGGAGAGATGTACTGGGAATTGGTCTTAGGGCGTCTTTTAATCCGGTCAAAATCCTGACTATCAATCTTTCTGCGGATGCACGGAGGCACTCTTACTCCATCAGTCAGGACGGCTCGAATGCCTTCTGGGCTTTCAATGCAAGGCAGGACCTGAATCTTAAGCTGAAATGGTTTACGGTAAGCCAGGATTTTGCTTTGACTCCGTATGGTCTGTCGGCCCAGTCAAAGAATCTGAGAATGAATCCTGTGCTGAATCTGTCCATCTCAAAGTACTGGTCAAAAATCCATCTGGGAGGTTCGCTCCAGGCAAATGACCTTCTTCATGGCAGGTCAGACAACATTGCAACAACTTTCGGTACCGGCTTCCTGCAGCATCTTTACCGTCAGAGGTTCGGAAGGAATGTGAGCATCAGGATATACTGGAGATTCGGTGCATTCAAGCAGCCGTCAGCAGTGCAGCACGAGTCATACGATATGTAAAAATTTACTATCTTTGCAGTCCTTGAGAATGAAATCGGTATGACAATAAAAGGACAAGCGACAGTAGTTAAGCATACGGGAAGCCATTATCTGCTCTCCCGACTTCCTGAGTGGAACCTTTTCCCAGCTGTTCTCAGAGGAAAAATCCGCCTGAAGGGCAGCACTGCGACCAATCCTGTCGCTGTCGGTGACGTGGTGAACTTCGAGGCTGAGGCAGATGCAGTCGAGGACATATCTCTTGAGAATCCTGCTGCCATAACATCAGTCGAGCCACGCAGGAACTACATCATCAGAAAGTCTACCAATCTTTCGCGTCAGTCGCATATAATTGCGGCCAATCTGGATCGCGCATTCATAATCGCTACGATAGATTTCCCGGAAATCAAGCTTCCGTTCCTTGACAGAATCCTTGTGACATGCGAGGTGTACAATGTTCCTGTTACAATCGTTCTCAACAAGGTCGATCTCTACCGTGAAAGCCACAAGGAGATGCTTGAGGCTTTTCACGAGATCTATGAAGGTGCCGGCTATCCTGTGATGGAGGTTTCCGCTCTTACAGGCGAGGGGATTGAGGCGCTCAGGGAGGCATGCAGAGGACACGTGTCTCTCTTTTCGGGAGTTTCCGGAGTTGGAAAATCTTCTTTGATCAAGGCTCTCGACCCGTCATTGGATCCGCGTGTCGGAGAGATCTCCGATGTTCATCTACAGGGAAAGCACACCACGACATTCTATGAAATGTACAGCCTTGCTTCCGGAGGCTTCATAGTCGACACACCGGGCCTTCGCGGATTCGGACTTGTCGATCTCAAGAAGGAAGAGATAGCTCTCTATTTTCCGGAGATGCTCGAGGCAGCGCAAGACTGCCGTTTTGCCCCCTGCACTCACACTCACGAACCCGGCTGTGCAGTCAAGGATGCCGTCGAGGCGGGTGAGATTTCGTATGAGCGTTACAGCTCTTACCTTGGAATGCTCGATGAAGAGGGAAAGTACAGGTAATGCAGCAGATCAACAGAGATATCCTCAAACTGGCGATTCCCAGTATTCTGGCAAATATAACCATTCCTATTGTCGGCATGGTCGATATTGCTGTTGCCGGGCATCTCGATACCAATGCAGCCACAATGATCGGTGGTATTGCCATCGGTTCCATGCTCTTCGACCTTCTCTATTGGAACTTCGGTTTTCTGCGTGTCGGTACAGGCGGACTCGCGGCTCAAGCCTACGGACGTCAGGATAGCCGTGAGTGTGCAAGGATTCTAGCGAGGGCGCTCGGCATCTCTCTGGGCATAGCGCTCTGCCTTCTTCTGATTCAGTGGATTTTTGTGAAAGCAGCTTTTCTGGTCGTGGACTGCACTCCTCAGGTCCGCGAACTTGCTGAGCAGTATTTCTTTATAAGGATATGGGCAGCACCGGCCACCCTCAGTCTGATGGCTCTTAAAGGATGGTTCATAGGCATGCAGGACAGTGTGAGCCCGATGGCTGTGGATTTTGTGGTCAATGGAATGAATGTCCTTATGAGCATCGTCCTTGCTCTTGGCCTTACCTTGCCGTCGGTATCGGATCCGACGTCTTCAACTGTAATCATTCCGGCAATAGGTTTCTCCGGAATAGCAGCCGGAACTGTCATCGCCCAATGGTCCGGACTCGTCACGGCATTGCTGATAATCGCTTTCAAGTATCGTCGTGCCGTATTTGCCGGCTTCGGCGCATCTGAATTCAAGGGCTTGTTCAAAGGAAGCGAGACAAGGCGTTTCTTCGTAATGAATGCCGATCTATTTGTCCGTTCGCTGTGCTTCATTGCCATTTATATCGGCTTCACTGTCATCTCTGCCAGATATGGTGACGTGCTTCTGGCCGTCAGTTCGATAATGATGAAGATCCTGATGATATTCTCTTATTTCACTGATGGATTTGCATATGCCGGCGAGGCTATGACCGGAAGATATATTGGGGCGAAGGATAGACCGAGACTGGTGAAGACCGTAAAGTGGACATTTGTCTGGAGTATGGGTATTGCTGTGATATTCATGGGAGTATATCATTTTGCAGGGGTGCCTCTGTTGAAGATGATGACCTCTGATGCAGTGGTGGTAGATGCTGCGCGGGATTTTCTGCCATGGCTTGTCCTTATGCCGGTTGTCGGATGTGCTGCCTTTACATGGGACGGTATATACATAGGAGCGACAGGCTCTAAGGAAATGCGTAATTCCATGCTATGGTCTGTGGTTGCCTTTGCCGGTGTATGGATTGCCGGCATACTTCTGCTGAATTTCTTCGGAACTTCTTTGCCCGGCGCTGGTCCCGACATGACTTCATCATCGGCACAGTCCGGCGTGACTTCATCATCGACTCCGTATGGTGTGGCTGCGATGCACATACTGATGGGTGCATACTTTGCCCATCTGCTTGCCCGGACCATATACCTTACCATCAGATCTCCACGCATCTACGTTTTCTGACCATATAAAAGAAAAGTGCGGAAAGCCCGTTGAGGAACTTTCCGCACTTCTTATGTTCAGGCGAATCTTACTTCACGCCGTGCTTCTTGAGAATCTTGAGGAGAGGCTTCTCTATAGACTTGGCCCAGAGAGTGTAGCCGTAGTTGTCAGGATGAACGCCGTCAACTGTAGAGTTGTTGTCGTCCGAAGTTGCGTTGGTCGTCTGGATGTAATATACATTGTTGTACTTCTTGCAAGCTTCCTTCATAAGCTTTTCAGCCATCTCAAGCTTATCTGTTTCGTGCTTCTCGTGTGCCTGGTCGAAATTCCTTCTTTCGCGGTAGATTGTCTGCTGGAAAATGAGAGGAATCTCAGGATGTGCTGCTCTGAGCTTCTCGATGAACGGGAAGAGTCTCGCCTTGATCATCTTTGCATCAGGGTTTGAGAATCCGTCGAATACGAGAGCGTCCACCTTTGCGTCGCAGAGTACATCAGCAAAATACTGCTGGAGCTTGCTGTTTCCGCTGCAGCCGAGGCTGAGCAACTGGATACCTGTGTTTCTTGAGAACTGGGCAGGGTAGGTCATACCGCCACGGGATGTGCTTGAACCATGGGTGTATGATGATCCGAAGATACCTACGCGATAGCGGAAAGGATTCTCGATAGCTTCAATCACACTGCCCTTGGCAACACCGATCTGTACAGAATATTCCTCGCTGTAGAGAGGCAGGTAGAGAAGGCATTCCTTCATGCTGTCATCCATATTGCCGACAAGCTTTACAGGAGCCTCAAGATCCTTGTTTGATGGAGCATCTGCTCCAGCGAAGAGCCATTTTCCGTCCTTCTTGATGTAGAGGTCATAACCTCTTGCAGAAATTCCGTTTGTGTTGTTAGGATATGAAACTACTGTACCGTATTTAGTCTTTACATAGATCTCAGGAGAGTTGGTTCTGAATGCTACAGAAATACCGGAAGACATTCTTACCTGACCGTTCTCAGTCTTGGTGAATCCCTTATACTTCACTGTGTCGACTCTGTGGTATGGGTTAGGGGTGTCCATAAGCTTTCCGCAGAGAGTGAGGTCTGAAGCCTCGGTCCAGTCGCGCTTGGTGTCTTTCTTAGGAGACTTTGCGCAGGTTATGCCGTATTTTGCAAGAATCTCAAGGATAGGCTTTTCTATAGACTTAGCCCAGAGAGTGTATCCATAGTCGTCAGGGTGGATGCCGTCAACGGTTGTCTCGTGTGACGGAGCTGTTGCATTGGTCTGGATGAAATATACGTTCTTATATTTCTTGCAAGCCTCTGCCATAAGTCTTGCAGCTGTTTCCTGCTTTGCAGCTTCCTTCGCATCCTCAGCCATGTTGAAGTTTCTCTTCTCACGATAGATGGTCTGCTGGAAAATGAGCGGAATGTCAGGGTGGGCTGTCTGGATTTTTTCGATGAATGGGAACAGTCTCTCCTCAATCATTTCTGCATGAGGGTTCGAGAATGAATCGAACACAAGAGCGTCAACTTCAGCAGCGCAGAGAACGTCGGCAAAATAAGGCTGGAGCTTGCTGTTTCCGCTGCATCCGAGGCTGAGGAACTGAAGTCCTGTGCTTCTCATCAGCTGCATAGGATAGCTCATGCCAGCACGGCTTGTACTGATTCCGTGGGTGTAGCTTGAACCGAAGATTCCGATGCGGTGGCGGAAAGGACTCTCGATAGGTTCGATGAACGCTCCTTCCTGGATTCCGAGCTTGCATGAGTAGATTTCCGAGTACATAGGAAGATAAAGAAGGCACTCCTTCTCAGAGTTGTCCATATGCTCGATGAGGGTCAGGTTCTTCTCGCTGTCAGCGCCATGCTTTTGTGCGCCTGAAGCGGCCCAGAGCCATTTTCCGTCCTTCTTGATGTAGAGGTCATAACCTCTGTATGCGATAGGCATGGTAGCTACAGAGCTGTACTCCCATCCCCAGTCTGTCTGCACGGTGATGATTGTCGAATTGGTCTTGAAAAGAACAGCGAGACCTGCAGGGCAGCGTACCTGACGGTTCTCTCCTTTTGTGAAGCCCTTGAACTTTACAGTGTCGACCCTGTGATAAGGGTTAGGGGTCTCTTTGTGGATCTTTCCGATGAGGTTGAGGTCGGAAGCCTCAGTGAAGACCAGCTTCACATCCTTCGGAGTCTGAGCTGCAGCTACTATTGCGCAGAGAGCCAGTCCGATGATAAAAAGAAATCGTTTCATAATGTTATTATTAATCGGTTTATTTCGTCCTTTCGTCAGCAAATACCTGCATTCCGTCGGAAATGCGATGCGAATTTATAAAAAAATACCTTAATTTTATAACTTTGTAATCTGCATATGTAGAATCAGCCTGAACTTTTCTTGATCAATCATGGGTTTATACTCATTCTATAGAATAAGCAAGCCCTCCCGGACTGCAGTGCCGGAGGATGAGGTGAATGCGAAATATACTTCCACCAGAAACAGGACTTTCTGGGGAGTGACTGTCGCATACAGCTTGTATTATGTCTGCAGAATGAGTCTGAGCGTGGTGAAACAACCTTTGATCGACGAAGGCGTCCTTTCGGCCGGCCAGTTGGGAATCATCGGTTCTGCCCTCCTTTTTGTCTATGCTGTCGGAAAGTTCATGAACGGATTCATCGCCGATTACTGCAATATCCGTCGTTTCATGGCAACCGGTCTTTTCATTTCGGCTATTGTCAATCTTCTGATGGGAGTTCTGGGCTTTGCAAACGACTGGGTGGCATTCCCGGCAGCCTTGATTTTCTTTGCCTTCGCAGTGCTCTGGGGAGTAAACGGCTGGATGCAGTCAATGGGCTCTCCACCGGGAGTCATAAGTCTCTCAAGATGGTTCCCTCAGTCAAAGAGAGGCACTTTCTACAGTATCTTCAGTGCCAGCCCGTATCTGGGAGAGTTCCTGTCTTTCATCATAACCGGTCTTGTTGTCGGTGCTTTCGGATGGCAGTGGGGCTTTGCAGTTGCATCTGTTGCCGGCCTCGTCGGAGCGCTTATGATTCTGCTTATGGTTTCCGATACTCCTGAAAGTGAAGGACTTCCGTCTATTCAGCAGCTCTCGAATGAGAAAGTCAAGCCTGTAGACGAGATGCCTACGAGAGAACTCCAGAAAATGATTTTCAAGCATCCGGGAATATGGGTCATAGCATTCTCGAGCGCATTCATATATATAACCAAATATGCCATTGCCGGCTGGGGTGTGCTTTTCCTTCAGAAGGAAAGGGGATTCACACTGGAGCAGGCGACACAGGTCATCGCTTTTTCTGCGGTTTTCGGTGTCCTTGGTACCGTGCTTGCCGGATGGCTGTCGGATACAGTGTTCAAAAGTGACAGGATCCGCCCTGCAATTCTTTCAGGAGTAGTCAGCTTCATAGCCTTGGCTCTATTCCTTTATGTCGGAGGTGGTTATGTCACGAATATATTGTATGTGTCCCTCTTCAGCCTTGCGATCGGCGTGCTGTATTGCATCGTTGCGGGTCTTATGGCTGTTGATATAGTGCCTCGAAAGGCAACGGGAGCGGCATTGGGCATTGTCGGGATATCAAGCTACATCGCTGCCGGACTTCAGGATATAACCAGCGGCTACATGATCCAGTGCAATATGATGAAGGTGGGTGGACAGGATGTATATGATTTCGGACCGGTTTCAGCCTTCTGGCTTGCAGCTGCTCTGGTTTCATTTATTCTGCCGGTCATCAATTGGAAGAAAATGAAAAATAACTAATGACTAATAATATATGAAACTGAACATCAGCATTGAATACAGGACATCCTGGGGCGAAGAACTCGTCCTGTGTCTTGAAGGTAAAAGATATCCGCTGGAATATGTGGCTGACGGGCTCTGGAAAGGAGAATTCGACCGTCTGACTCTGTCAAAAGGAGCGGAATATCATTATGAAGTGGTGCGCGAAGGCAAGACTGTGCGTAAGGAATGGGGCAGCCATGTCCTTCCGGAGAAGCTGACGGCGAAGCTCCTGACCGTGAACGACAGGTGGCTTGACCGTCCGGAGGATGCACCTTTCTATTCGTCGGCTTTTACAAAGGGCATATTCGGACGTAGTGCTGCTGCGGCATCAGGAGCCGGACAGGGTGTGTGCATTCAGGTTTATGCACCAGTCGTAAGACCGAATGAGGTTCTGGCGATAGCTGGAAGCGGAAAGTTTCTTGGTGACTGGAACAAGGTGGTGCCGTTCGATGACGCATCTTTCCCGGTATGGAATGTTTCTCTTGAGACAGACGAGCCTTTTATGTATAAGATTCTCATCGCTGATAAGGAGACGCTGGCTCCTCTTGCATGGGAGGATGGCGGCAACCGTATTATGGGTGTTGTGCCTCAGAAGGGAGAATGTTATTTGGAGGCGGCTTTGAGACCTCATTTCTCAGGAAGGCAGTGGAGGGGTGCCGGTACTGCAATACCTGTATTCTCACTCAGAAGTGAGGACGATTTCGGAGTCGGAGAGTTCCTTGATCTGAAGAAGATGGTAGACTGGGCTGCTGAGACAGGACAGAGCGTACTTCAGCTTCTTCCGATCAACGATACCACGATGACGGGCACATGGCAGGATTCGTATCCGTATAATGCCAACTCGACATTTGCTCTTCACCCGCAGTTCGTGAATCTGCCGGCTGCAGGAGTCCCTGTCAATAAGGCGTACAGGGAGCTTCAGGCTGATTTGAATTCACTGCCTCAGATTGATTATGAAAAGGTTAACGGCACAAAACTGGAATTGCTGCGCAAGGCATATGCCAAGACGTTTACAAAGCTCTCGGCATCAAAGACTTATAAGACCTTTATGGCTGCAAACGAAGATTGGCTTATGCCATATGCGGCATTCTGTGTGCTTCGTGATATGAATGGGACTCCGGATTTCAACAAGTGGAAGACCAACAAGAAGTATAATGCGAAGAAGATCGCTGCCTTCTGTGAGGAACATAGGGAGGATGTGGATTTCTGGTGCTTTGTCCAGTATCACCTTGATGCACAGTTGTCAGAAGTGTGCAGATATGCACATTCCCGTGGCGTGGTCCTAAAGGGCGACCTTCCGATCGGAATCAGCCGTACCAGTGTCGATGCATGGCTGTATCCGGAGCTCTTCCATATGGATTCACAGGCTGGAGCACCGCCTGATGCCTTTGCTGAGGATGGTCAGAACTGGGGATTCCCTACATACAACTGGGAGAAGATGGCTGAGGATGATTATGCATGGTGGAAGGCACGTCTGAGAAAGATGTCCGAGTACTTCGATGCATTCCGAATCGACCATATTCTCGGTTTCTTCCGTATATGGCAGATCCCTCTCTGGTCGAAGAGCGGTCTTGACGGATATTTCAGCCCTGCACTTCCATATTCTGCAGAGGAACTTCAGAATCTGGGATTTGTGGTGGAAGATAAGGAACTCTTCATCGAGGATCCTCATAAGCCGGGATACTATCATCCTAAGATCGGGGCGATGAAGACACGTGCCTACAGCATTCTGGATGCGTACCGCCGTGGTTCTTTTGACCGTATATACAATGATTTCTTCTATCATCGCCACAATCAGTTCTGGAAAGAGACAGCGATGAAGAAGCTTCCTGCACTCCTTGATTCTACAGGAATGCTTGCTTGTGGAGAAGACCTAGGAATGATTCCGGCAACCGTACCACAGGTCATGGCTGACCTCAGGATCCTTTCGCTCGAGATCCAGAGAATGCCTAAATCTATAGAGGAGACGTTTGCTCATCCTGCAAACTATCCGTATCTGTCAGTGTGTACGACTTCAACTCACGATATGAATCCGATACGTGCATGGTGGGAGGAAGACAGGGAAGTGACCCAGCAGTTCTGGAATATGCTCATGGGCAATCAGGGAGAGGCTCCATACTACTGCGAACCATGGATCTGCCGTCAGATTCTGGAGCAGCATCTGTGGTCTCCAGCGATGCTTACAGTACTTCCGCTTCAGGACTGGCTTTCGATGGATGGCGCTCTCAGACGAGAGAATCCGAATGACGAGCGTATCAATGTCCCAGCAAATCCTCGCCACTATTGGCGCTATCGTATGCACCTTACAATCGAGAATCTTGCATCGCAGAAGGAGTTCAACGATACTCTCTCTGCAATGATTGCAGGCAGTGGCCGAAAATAGGATCGGGTACGAGTTATTTCTCCAGCCAGGCAAGGAAGTCGTCCACGCGTGAGCGGCTTACGGTCATATCGAATGAAGCAGCCGGTTTAGATTTTATCAGAAGTCTTCCACCGGGCTGCTTTATTATGCTTATTATGGCTTTGGTGTTGACAATGCAGCTGCGCGAAATCCTGAAGAAGTAGTCAGGATTAAGCTCGTCACTGATCACATCCAGAGAGGAATCTATTATGAACCTCTGTTCGTCGAATGTCGTGAGATAGTTGTTCTTCTCTTCTGAGTAGACATATGCGATGTTTGATGTCAGAAGAGGAATGATGTGGTCATTGAAACGTACTATATAGCGTTCCTTGTAGTCTTTTCTGGCAGGTCCTGTCTCCATTGCTCTTGCCAGGGCTTCGTAGTCAAACTGACCTCCGCTCATGCGGCATCGCGCCACGGCTCTTTTAATGTCGGCAAGTTCTACTGGTTTCAGCAGGTAGTCTACACTGCCTGCTTCGAAAGCCTTGAGGGCATAACTGTCATAGGCTGTGGTCATGATGACCTTGGCCTTGACTTCTGCCTGACGGAATATTTCGAAGCATATGCCGTCGGATAATTCTACATCCATGAATATTATGTCGACTGTGTTTGCCGGGTCTTTCAACCATGAGACTGTGCTTTTCACGGACGATGTTGTCCCGACAATATCCATGTCCGGAAAATTCTGGGACAAAACACGTATCAGGCTTTTCTGAGCCATTATTTCATCTTCAACAATCAGGACTTTCATAATATCATATCAAAGGTAAAGTAACACAATAATTGTCGTTGACAATATCAATATCTATGCTTTTCCCGCACAGATCCAGGTATTGTCTGCTGATATATTTATGACCCAATCCGGTTGACTGGCTTTTAGTGATCTTCGGGATGATGTTGTTGCATATGGTGACCTCGTCGCCTCTTGCCTCTATTCTGATCTTCAACGGATTCTCTCCACTGACGGAGTTATGTTTTGTCGCATTTTCAATCAGAAGCTGGAGTGAGCAAGGGAGTATATATTTGTTACGGCAATCTTCGTCAATGGCAGTTTCCACTTCAAATCCTTCCGGAAACCGTACTTTCAGAAGATCTACGTACAATCCTACGAATACCAGTTCATCACTGAGCTTTACAAGCTCCTCTTCTTCGCTTTTGATCATGTACCTGTAGATACCTGCCAGCTTATGTATATAGATGCTGGCCTGTTCGTTCTTTTCCTCGCACACAAGGCAGTCGAGGATATTCAATGAGTTGAAAAGAAAGTGAGGGTTCACCTGCCCCTTGAGCTTCATGTAGCGGTATTGCGCTGAATGTGCCCTTTCCCTCTGTCTCTGCATCTCATTCTTGGCTGTCATTGCATAGCTTACGATGAAGATGATGCAATATATAGTTATCTGTGTGATCAGAGATACTATGAATATAAGGAGAAAACGGCTTTCCGGTTCATTGGTGAATGTAAAGGGTAGCCCGTATGCGACTATGAGTGATTCTATAAGGGCGGCAGCGGCCATGAACAGCGTCAGGATAACTGCTTTTGCCGCTTTTGATACGCTCTTGGTCCGTTTGCCCGAGTATTTGATATACAGGATGTTGAGGCATATCAGTATAATAATGCCTACGGAATTGGATATGACGTCACGTATGATGCCGTAAACCTCATTGGAATCAACAGGTGCTTCTGAAAAGAACAGGACGACAACGATTCTCAGTACGAATATACCGGCAGCAGCCAGCAGCAGCCATTTCATGTAGGGAGATGTGAGGGAGCTCTTTCCCTGATCCGGCTTGCCGAGTCTGAATATTCCTGCAATCGCAACAATGCTCCATCCGAGTATCTCTGTCGTCATCAAGGTTGACAGAGGGTAGATGGCATAAGGAGACGAAAATATCAGTCCCATTATATTCGCCCCCATAGTTCCAAGAAGATAGCCGATGATGTTGGCGACTATGATTATCGAAGCTGTAAATTCCGTCGAAAGGTTTTTCTTCAGGCATACCATCAGAGTCATTGCCATCGTCAGAACTGTCAGGAGCAGCTCGTCGTCCACTTTATATAGCTGGCAGCATAAGGCGGTGGCAGCGTGAAGAAGGGCTAGTATATGTATGATCCAGGATGATTTTATCTTTGAAAAAAAACTCATATTCAGTCCATTAATACGACGAAGTTATAAAATTTGTCTCAATTATGCAATTTTCGGCTACTATTCGTCGTTAAATTCCTGCCATTCGTCGCAGTCTTCAAGCATTTCATCCTCCAAACTTATTATTTGTAATTAATAATGAATAATTTCGCATACTTATACACAGATGTGAATTAATAACCAAAAGATTTCAATAATGCAGAAAGCAAGACTTACGTTCTGGCAGCTATGGAATATCAGCTTCGGATTCTTCGGAGTCCAGATTGCATATTCACTTCAGAGCGCCAACATCAGCCGCATTTTTGCGACTCTCGGTGCGGACCCGCACAGTCTGAGTTTCTTCTGGATACTTCCTCCGCTTATGGGAATGGTAGTCCAGCCTCTGGTGGGCAAGTACAGCGACAGGACATGGTGCCGGTTCGGCCGTCGTATACCTTACCTCTTCCTCGGATCGCTCATCGCCATTGCTGTGATGTGTCTTCTGCCGAATGCAGGAAACTTCAGCTTTACTTTTGCCGGAGCCATGATCTTCGGACTTGTAGCCCTGATGCTCCTTGATACGTCCATCAATATGGCTATGCAGCCGTTCAAGATGCTTGTCGGAGACATGGTCAATGAAGAGCAGAAAGGTCAGGCATATTCAATCCAGAGCTTCCTCTGCAACGCAGGAAGCCTTGTCGGATATATCTTCCCGTTCCTTTTTGCGTGGATCGGCATTGCCAATACCGCACCGGAGGGACAGATTCCTGACACAGTGAAGTATTCATTCTATATCGGAGCATTCATCCTTATTCTTTGTGTGCTCTTCACGACTTTCAAGGTGAAGGAGATGCCTCCGAAGGAATATGCGGAGTTCCATGGAATCGATCCGGATAGAAAGGAGGAAAAAGCTCCATCAATGTTTACCCTTCTCAAGAATGCACCTTCAGCATTCTGGACTGTCGGAATAGTGCAGTTCTTCTGCTGGGCCGCATTCCTTTACATGTGGACATATACCAACGGAGCCATTGCCGATACCGTCTGGGGCACGACTGACGTAACCTCGGAAGGATATCAGACAGCCGGCAACTGGGTAGGAATTCTCTTTGCTGTTCAGGCTGTCGGTTCAGTCCTCTGGGCTCTCGTCATCCCTAAGTTCAGGAATATCAAGACTGCATATGTGGTGAGCCTCCTTGTAGGAGCTGTCGGATTCGCATCTGTATTCTTCATTCATGACCAGTATCTTCTGTTCATCTCCTTCCTCCTTATCGGAGTGGCATGGGCAGCGATGCTTGCGGTTCCTTTCACCCTCCTTACAAACTCGCTTTCAGGAGACCATATCGGAACATATCTCGGCCTTTTCAACGGAACTATCTGTCTTCCTCAGATTGTAGCTGCTGCATGCGGCGGACTGGTTCTCAAGCTTGTCGGTGGTGCGCAGGTAAGCATGTTCATAGTTGCAGGAGTGCTTCTGGTCCTTGGAGCTATGTCCGTTTATTTCGTCAAGGAAAAGAAGAAAGCTTAATTGCTGACATATAAATATTTACAAATACAAACTATCTACTAACCAAACAAAATTCTTTATGAATAGAATAATGTCGCTATGCGCAGCCTTCCTCCTGATTTTTGTCTCGGGGGGGGCATCCGTATTTGCTCAAAGCGGATACGAGGTTAAAGGAGTAGTTGTTGATGCAGTCGGTCCTGTAATCGGTGCTACAGTCATCGAACAGGGTACCACCAACGGTACATCTACCGGCCTCGACGGAGACTACGTCCTTACAGTCTCAAGCGCCGACGCAGTTGTGGAAATAAGCTGCATTGGTTACGCTAGCCAGACTTTCAAGGCATCTCAGGTGCCTCCAACAGTCACTCTTTCCGAGGATACCCAGTTCCTTGATGAAGTAGTCGTTATCGGTTACGGTACCGTGAAGAAAGAGGATATGACTGGTTCAATCGTAGCTATCAAGAATGAGGAGATCAATCGTGGAGCGGTTGTGAATACTCAGGATATGCTCAAGGGTAAGGTTCCGGGTCTTCTCGTGACCCCAGGAGACGGTGGTCCTGGTTCGGGATCGAGAATCCGTATCCGTGGTGCAGCCTCCCTTTATGCATCAAGCGATCCTCTCATCGTTATCGACGGTGTTCCGCTTTCTGCAGATGCAGGTTCAGGAATGTCCAATCCTCTTGACTTCGTCAATGCAAACGACATCGAATCATTCACTGTGCTCAAGGATGCATCTTCAGCTGCAATCTACGGTTCACGTGCGTCAAACGGTGTCATCATCATCACTACCAAGCGTGGTAAGGGCAGCAGACCTCAGATCAGCTACAATGGTAGCGTGAGCGTTCAGCATAATTCCAAGAGAATCCCTACTATGGATGCTGATGAGTTCCGTGCATATGTTGCTGAAACTTTCGATCCCGAGTCTACTCATGGCAAGTTCGCCGCAACTCAGATCTTCGAGAACAATACTGACTGGCAGAGCCTTGTCTTCCGTCCTGCTATCTCTCACGACCACAACCTCAGCGTCAATGGTAACGTGAAGGACCGTATGCCTTATCGTGCATCAATCGGTTACCAGGATCAGATGGGTACACTCTACGGTTCAAACTACGAGAGAGGAACAATGGACATCAGCCTTTCTCCTAACTTCCTTGACAAGCACCTCACACTCGACCTCAGCGCAAGAGGAGTGTATGTACACTCTGATTATGCAGAAGGCGGTGTAGTCGGAAAGGCTGCATTCTACAACCCTACCCGTGACCCATATTTCAGAAATGAGGACGGTTCCATCGACTTCACAACCAACAACGGTTACTGGGGTCCGGGAGCAGGTAGAGGCAAAGGCTTTACACCTAACAAGCTCGTTGGTGAGGGACCTCTTTCACTTCTCTATGACAAGTGGTCTTATGCAAACACTGCACGTTTCGTGGGTAAGGCTGCCATTGACTACAAGGTTCACGGTTTCGAGGCACTCCGTTTCAATGTTGCATTGAGCATGGACGTTTCTGAGAGCAAGTCTGCAAATGGTGTGAACCCTGGTTCATTCCAGGCTTACTCTGATGATGAGGCACTCGGACTTGGTAAGAATCACACAGGTTACAACAAGAACCTCAATGAGACTCTCGAGGCTTATGCTAACTTCAATGAGACTTGGGGCAAGCACAACCTTGACGTGATCGCAGGTTACTCATGGGTTCATAACTACTATGAGAATCATGGCGAGTCTTTCATCAACGGTCAGGATACAGTATTCCTTAAGGATGGTGTAGACTACAATACAGCATATCCTTGGAGCAGAGGCGAGAACTATATGGTCTCATTCTATGGCCGTATCAACTATTCGATCGCTTCGAAGTATCTCTTCACTGCTTCTGTCCGTTATGACGGTTCTTCACGTTTCGCAAAGGACAATCGTTGGGGTCTTTTCCCTTCTGGAGCATTCGCTTGGAACATCAAGCAGGAAGATTGGCTTAAGGATACCAAGGCTGTGTCACAGTTGAAGCTCCGTCTCTCTGCAGGTCAGACAGGTCAGCAGGACGGTATCGCGAACTACTCTTACATGCCGATATACTATCTTTCAACAAATTCTTACGATCGTTACAACATGGGTAGCGCAGGTCTTCAGTACTACTACACTCCAGGCAGCTATGATCCGGATATCACTTGGGAGACTACTACTACCTACAACGTCGGTGTAGACTTCGGTTTCTGCGATGACAGAATCACAGGTAATGTCGATGCATATGTCCGCAATACTTCAGACCTCCTCAATGAGGTGATCACACCGATGGGTGCGAACTTCGGTAACAAGATCCTTACAAACATCGGTTCTATGCAGAACAAGGGAGTTGAGTTCTCTCTCAACGTTGTTCCTGTACAGACCAAGGACTGGCACCTCTCGATTGGCTTCAACGGTACATTCCAGGATACCAAGATCACCAAGCTCAACACTTCAGATGACCCAAGATATATGGAGCAGGTGGTGGATATAGAGAAGGGAACAGGATCCAAGTTCTCTTTCCATAAGGTAGGTTATGCTCCTTACACTTACTATCCATACCAGCAGCTGTATGATTCAAACGGCAATCCTATACAGAATGCTCTTGTTGATAGGGATGGTGATGGAAAGATAACAGAGCTCGACAGATATGAGTCAGGTAAGAGCCCGATCCCGGGATTCTACTATGGTCTTAACCTCAAGCTTTCTTATAAGGACTGGGATTTCGGTCTCAACGGACACGGAAATGCTGATTACTGGATTTTCAATGACTTCGCTTCGGCGAACTCGACATCATCATTTGACGTGAACTCTGCTCTCCTTCCAAACTTCGCTACTGTAGTCAAGAGAACAGGCTTTACTAAACCTAACGAAGGTTACCAGTACTATTCTGACCTTTTCCTTGAGAATGCTTCATTCTTCCGTTTGGATGACGTGAACCTCGGTTACACTTTCAGAGATGTAAGTGATTACAACGGTACAATCCGAGTCGCATTCTCAGCTCAGAACGTGTTTGTAATAACAAAGTATTCAGGAATCGATCCTGAGATCCAGGGCGGTAATAATGGTATTGATAACGTTATCTGGCCACGCCCACGTACTTATTCAATCCGTATTAACTTCACTTTCTAAACAGGACAGATCATGAAAAGAACATTTAAGAACATATGTCTTGCTTTGACTTCATCTGTCATTGCATTTACGTCCTGCATCGGTGACCTTGATGTTAATCCGTTGAATCCGACAGAAATGTCGCCGAATCAGGCATATGGATACTCTGTGGATTCATATCTCCAGGGACTTACAAAGATTTATTATTCATTCATCAATACTAGCGGACTTAATGTGGCTGACGGTGGTGCTTCCGAGCTGATCAGAGCTTACTGGTCATGTCAGGAGGTTACAGCTGACGCCTGCAAATGTGCATGGAGCAATGACGCATGGGTACGTGCACTTAACACAAACACCTGGTCAGAGGCTCAGAATGATGCTACATATGCAGTTTACTGCCGTACAATCCTCGGTATTTCTTACGCAAACGAGTTCCTCCGCTCATCAACTGATGATCTTCTTGATGCAAGAGGTTGCGATGATGCTGTAAAGGCAAAGGTAAGACAGTTCCGTGCTGAGGCTCGTTTCATCCGTGCTTATCTTTACTGGATGGCAATGGATACATTCGGAAACGTTCCTTTCACAACTGAGGATTCACCTCTCGGTGGCGGTTTCGTTCCTACACAGGTTCCTCGTGCAGAGCTTTTCAACTATATTGTAGGCGAGCTCAAGGATATCGCTGCTTCTGGCGACATGCCGGCAGCTCAGTCTGATTATCCACGTGCTGACATCGGTTCAGTATATGGTCTTCTTGCACGTCTTTACCTGAATGCTGAGGTTTACACAGCAACTGAGTTTGCTGCAGGTACTCCAATGTGGGCTGAGGCTAAGGCTGCCTGCGAGGAGATCTACAAGCTCGGCTATGCTATCTGTCCTGATTATGCAGCTCTCTTCCGTGGTGATAACGGTGAGAATGCTCAGGCTCGTGGAGAGTTCCTTTTTGCTGTTCCTTACGATGCTGAGGATACCCAGTCATATGGTGGTACAGGCTACCTTACATTCGCTGCTCTTGCTGCATCTGATGTAAATGACGAAACACTTGCCGAGGGCTTCCTCGCTCCTACAGGTATCAACAACGGTTGGGCTGGTATCCGTGTTCCGGATCCATATGTTCAGACATACTTCTCTCCTGCAGCTTACGACTTCGAGGCAGGTACATACTCGATCACTGACAAGAGAGGACAGATGTTCAACATCAAGGGACAGACTCAGGATATGGAACTCTATACTTTCACAACAGGCTGGAAGTGTTGGAAATACAATAACTATCCTCACAACAAGGGTCCACAGGATGCTGATGCACTTGAGGTTGCAAGAACAAAGTCATACAGCGACATCGACTTCCCTCTCATCCGTCTTGGAGAGATCCACCTTATCTATGCAGAGGCATGTATGCACCTTGGTGCTGAGGCTCAGGCTCTTCCTAAGCTTAAGGAACTTGCTGAAAGAGCAGGTGTGACCCCGACAACAACCATCACTCAGGATTTTCTTGTTGCAGAGCGCGCAAGAGAACTTATGTGGGAGGCACATCGTCGTACAGACCTTATCCGTTACGGCATGTATGGTGGCAACACATCTTACTCTTGGCCATTCAAAGGCGGTGACAGTGCATACGGACAGACATTCGAGAAGTACATGGAACTCTTCTCGATTCCTCCAACAGAGCTTGCTTCTAATGATAAACTCGTTCAGAATCCTGGTTATGTTGACGGTTCTGCCGCTGAATAATCTTTAACATGAGAAAAGTTATGAAATTTACTAAATATTTGGTTGGTTTGGCAGCATCAGCAGGTCTGCTGTTCGGCTGTCAGGAACTTGAGAAGGTTCAGATATGTGATCCTTCTGAGGTTGTTGCCCCTGTTCTCGCTGATGTGGCAGATATCTGCATCACTGCCGAGAATCAGTCGGAAATCGCAACATTCACTTGGGATGCTGCAGATTTCGGAACAAAGGTAGCTGCAATCTATGCCATCGAAGCACAGTATGAAGATGGCGATCTGTATGAAGTCATTCCTGGTTTGAATGGAACGAAGACAGAGATTACTTATGAGATTCTCAACCAGAATCTCTACAATGGTCTCGGACTTCCTGCCGATACTTCGGTAGAGGTTGACTTCTTCGTGTCTGCCAGAGTCGGTGAGGGTAAGAAATATTACTCGGAGCCTGTAACTGTGAATGTTCAGGTGACTGCTGCTGCAAAGGTTTATCCTAAGCTCTTCATCGTTGGTTCATACAACGGATGGTCACATGACAGGAACCAGTTCGTATTCGACTTCGACGGTAACGATGCTGTCTATAGCGGTATGATTGATTTCGGTGCGGATCACGCATCCAACGAGTTCAAGATCACCGGAGGAGCATGGGGAACTGATGAACATTCTATGGCTGAGGATCAGACTGCGGAGGCAGAGCAGATATCTCTCGTTGTAGGTGGCGGTGCCAACATCAATGCTTATCAGGCAAACCGTTATTATAGCCTCTCATTCATGAGGGAAGGACCGGCTCTTAAGGTTAACTTCGCTTTGAATTCACTTGGTATCAGCGGTGACTTCAACGGTTGGAGCTGGACTGAAATGACATTTGATTTCGCTTCCCAGAGATTCTACGCAGATATCGAGATTCCTGCAGAAGGTGGTCTCAAGTTCCGCGAGTGTGCTGATAACTGGGACAAGAACTGGGGAACAGAAACCAAGTTCGATGAAGCAGTCGCTTCTAAGAGTGGTCAGCTCAATGGAGGCGAGAACATCAAGGTTCCTGCAGGTAACTACCGTATGTACCTTAACATGAACAATCCTGTCGAGCTCGTTTGGGAACTCAATGCAGATGATTTCGGTGCTGCAGCTCCAGAGGAGCCTACACCGGAAGTACCTGAGGTTCCGGCTCTCGAAGGATGGGGTGTCGTAGGTGACTTTACAGAGTGGGCTGACGGTAAGGATGCCATGATGACAGAGGTTGCCGGTCTTCTCGCTGCAAAGGGTATTGCACTCGAAGCAGGAAAAGGCTTCAAGATCCGTAAGGATGGAAAATGGGATGAGAACAGAGGTGCCGAGGGTGATGTCGAGCCGTTCGAGGTTACTATCGGTGCAGCTCTCAAGGTAATCGCTGGCGGTAAGAACCTTACAGTTCCGACAACCGGAGAGTATGATATCTATTATGACGAGGCTAAGGAGGAACTCTATGTTCTTGTAGCAGGTTCTGCTGTACCGGGAACAGACCTTGTGGCTTCCGAGTGGGGTATCGTAGGTGATATCAATGGCTGGGCTGCTCCGGACATCACTATGTACAATACTGAGACAGAAGGAATGTTCGCTGCATTCAATGTCAACTTCAAGACTGATGGTGGCTTCAAGATCCGCGCAAACGGTGAGTGGAACGATGCAGCCAACTATGGTCTTGCAGCAGCTGGTGCAGTTGAGGCAGGCAAGTCTTATGACCTTATCTGTGGTGGCGGTTCTGGCAATATGAGCATCAAGGCCGGCATCTATGACATCTGGTTCGATCTTACCAATTCCAAGGTATATATCCTTGAGCCAGGCAAGAAGCCTGCTGATGCTGAGGGTGGTGAGGTTGTAGTTCCTGACCCTACAGAACAGACATGGCATATCGTCGGTGACTTCAATAATTGGACTGTGAACGATACCAACTATATTATGACTCTTGAAGGCGATTGGTTCGTGTTCAGAAACTTTACGACAGCTTCAGACACAGGACTTAAATTCGCTCCAGGTGCATGGAACGGAGACAAGGGCGGTAACAATGATGCTTTTGCTCTTGACACTGAATTTGCTACCGGAAGTGCCAATATCGCGGTTCCTGCCGGTACATACAATGTATATCTGAAGAAGGATCTTACAGTTTACAAGTTCACTGCAGCTGCCGATGCTCCTGCATTCGAGCCACAGGCTTCAGAGTGGGGTATTGTAGGTGCTGTGAATGGTTGGGCTGCTCCGGATGTGACGATGTACACGACAGAGACTAAAGACATGTTCGCTGCCAAGAATGTCAATATGCCGGCAGGCGAATTCAAGATCCGCGCAAACGGTGAGTGGAATGATGCCAAGAACTATGGTCTTGCAGCAGCAGGCACAGTCGAGGTAGGCAAGTCTTATGACCTTATCTGCGGAGGCGGTTCTCAGAATATGAACATTGCTGCCGGTACATATGACATCTGGTTCGATCTTGCCAATTCGAAGATATATATCCTTGAGCCTGGCAAGACTCCATCAGATTCAGAGGGCGGTGAGGTTGTGACTCCGGATCCTTCAGACGAAGTCTGGACTCTTGTAGGTGCATTCAATAATTGGCCGGGAACACCGGATCCCAACTATAATATGACAAAGGAGGGCAGCTGGTATGTATTCAAGGGATTCACAACAACAGGCGGTGAGATGAAGTTCTACTCTGGCGGTTGGTCAGTCAACCGTGGCGGAACATTCACTGCAGTGAATGAGGCAGTCGCTCTTACAGATGGAGGTAGCAACATCAATCTTCCAGCAGGAACATACGATATCTATATGAATGCTGCAAAGGATCAGGCTTACTTTATGGAACCAGGCAATTCTCCGATATCGGAAACAATAAAGATCATCTATAAGAATCCTGCAGGCTGGACTAATGTAAATCTTTATGGCTGGGGTGATCTCAGCTTTGGAGAGTGGCCAGGTAAGCCTATGACAAAGGATGGTGACGTATGGGTATACGAACTTCCGAAGGATAGCATAGGCAAGTCTGTATCATTGATCTTCAATAATGGCTCAGCTCAGACTGTAGACCTTGGACCTTTTGTGATTGAAGGTGACATGACCTTTGACAGCTCAAATGCTCAGATAAAATAATCTGATTACTTTCGACCTGTGGACCCTGACCGGTCCACAGGTTGCCGATTATAAATGATTGATGAAATGAAACGTATACTTGTTTTTTGTCTAGCGCTCATTGCAGTGCTTTCATGCGAGGATGTTAATCCAGTTGATGAAAATGTAGGAACGATTACGGTCACTCCTTCCGAAGTGGTGTTTGGCCTTGAGGGAGGAAAGGAGTACCTGACATTGACTCTCAATTCAAGTACAAAGCAATGGGAACTTATTCAGAATGAGGGAGCTGACTGGTGTGTGGCAAGTGCCAGAAACGGCAGGACATCCACAACCTTGTCGATAACCGTGCCGGAATATCTTGGCAATCCAAGAACCTCTGTACTTGAATTCACTTCTCCAGGCTGCGAACCGGCTGTCGTGAAGGTGATTCAGAGAGGAATCTCGACTGAACCGGTGCCGGCAGGAGCAGAACCGGGAATCAATTACAACGAAGACGGATCTGTTACATTCGTGCTCCTTGACCGTGATGCAGATGGAAAGTCTCATGACTATGCCTATCTGATCGGTGAGTTCAATGACTGGAAGACCTCTTCTGAATATGTCATGAATTGGGATGGTGCAGCAGGATGCTGGTGGTACACAATGACAGGAGTCAACCCTACAAAGGAATATATGTTCCAATACTATCTCGGTTACAAGGATGGCGAGGGACGTGCTTTTGCTGACCCGTATTCGGAAATCATATATGAGCCATACGACAGGTATATCACAAGCTCGACCTATCCGGGTCTGAGCGAATACCCGTCGTCTACAAAAGGAGCCGTATCTGCATTCAAGGTAAACAAGACGGAATATGACTGGGCGGTTGCGGACTATACGATTGAAGATATCAATGACCTGGTCATCTATGAACTTCATTTCCGTGATTTCACTGCAACCGGTGACATAAAGGGTGCAATGGCGAAGCTTGATTATATCCAGGCTCTCGGAGTGAATGCCATAGAACTGATGCCTATTCATGAATTTGACGGTTCTGACAGCTGGGGATATAACCCTATCGCATTCTTTGCCCTTGAGAAGTCATATGGAACAAGGGAAATGTACAAGCAGTTCATCGACGAGTGCCACAAGAGAGGCATGGCGGTCATCATCGACGTGGTGTATAACCATGCACATGAGAACCATCCTATGGCTGGCCTCTATTTTGACTGGAGCAAATATAAGCCTACTGCAAATAACCCTTGGTTCAATGTAGATGCACCTCACCCTCACAGCGTATTCCACGATTTCAATCATGAGAACGCACAGGTAAGAGCGTATGTAAAGAAGAGTCTTAAATACCTTCTTGACGAATACAAGGTGGACGGTTTCCGTTTCGACCTTACCAAGGGATTCACTCAGAAGAAAACCGGCAACGATGATGCTGCAGCTTCAGCATATGATGCTTCACGTGTGGCTATCCTTACTGATTACTGCACATACGTCAAGAGCGTCGATCAGAATGCTGTCGTAATCTTCGAGCATTTCGCAGATTCAGAGAACACCGCTCTTGCAAAGGCTGGTGCAAAAGTATGGAGAAAAGGTAACTGGGAGTATAGAAATGCCGTTCTTGGCGGTTCTGATAATTTCGGAAACATCTGGACCGGAAACGGTGACCTCTTTGGCGCATATGTAGGTTATATGGAGAGCCATGATGAGGAGAGAATATGCTTTGGTGCAGTCCAGGATGAAGAATCAGCTTCTGTTTCATGGGGTATCTGCGGAACCATCACCGACTGGTCGTCCGACATTACAATGACAGAGGATAAGCCGTTCTTTGTCGCAAAAGGAGTTGCACTTGGCGCAACGGATATGTTCAAGATCCGTGGAAACAAGTCATGGAACGATGCTTATAATTATGGAGCATCTTCAAAGGGCTACAAACTTCCGAAGAATGCTGGTTATTCGTTGACCTTAGGTGCGGCTTCACAGGATATGGCTGCTCCGGCTGCAGGAACATACGATATATATTTCAGCCCTGATGCAGCTAAGGTGTGGCTTATGGAAGCTGGCAAGAGACCGTCGGATTCAGAGGTCCCTGAGGTTGAGAATGAGGACCCTCTCGTAGTTGCGATGCGTCGTGCCGGTGCATGTGCGGCCTTCTGCTTCACTGTTCCTGGCCCTAAGATGATATGGCAGTTCGGAGAACTCGGATATGATGAGTCAATAGAGGTGGGCGGCAGGACCGGAAGAAAGCCGCTTCATTGGGAATATTATGATGTACCGGCAAGAAAGGCTCTCTATGACACTTATTCTGGCATTCTTCGTTTCCGCAAAGAAAATCCGCGTTTCTTCGATAAGGATGCGGCCTTTTCATGGACTTCTTCCGGCACAGTGAAGACAATCAAGTGTACAGCGGATGGCAAGAGCTTCTGCGTCGTAGGAAACTTTGCAAAGGGTGTTCAGACAGTTTCTGTTACATTGCCGGCAGCAGGAACATGGACCAACTGGTTTGACAGCTCAGAGAAATTTACAGGCTCATCTCAGACCATCAAGCTCAAGGCCGGAGAATTCAAGCTCCTTGTAAACTGGTAAAAACATTATATTTGCATACATGGTAAAATTAAGATATCTGGTGATGTCATCATTGGCTTTCATATCTTTGATGTCATGTAATTCCGGTACGGAAGCACTCCCGATTCCGGAAGCCCCTCTTGAAGAATGTGTTTATAAGGGAAGAAAGACAGAATTCACTGTGTGGTCTCCGGATGCGGAGGCCGCGCAGTTGCGTCTTTATCATTCAGCAACAGAAGAAACCCCATTCAGAACTCTTGACATGAAGCTTTCAGAGAGTGGGCTTTGGAAAGCTGTTGTCAAGGAAGATGTCAAAGGGGCATTCTATACTTTCCAGGTTAAGAAAGGCGGCGAGTGGCTGCCTGAGACTGCCGGCATCGCTGCCAAGGCGGTCGGTGTAAACGGTTGGCGCGGAGCTGTGGTAGATTGGTCTGACACTGATCCTGAGGGATGGAATGATGATGTCAAACCAGTAGTCAGGCCTTCTGATATTATTGTATATGAGATGCACCATCGTGACTTCTCTATCCATCAGACTTCAGGAGTGAGCAATAAAGGCAAATACCTTGCTCTTACTGAGCCGGGAACAAAGAATCCGGATGGTCTCGCAACCGGTATCGACCATCTTAAGGAACTGGGAGTCACTTATGTTCAGCTTCTCCCGTCAACGGATTTCATTACAGTAGACGAGGAGCATCTGGAGAAGAATCAGTATAACTGGGGTTATGATCCGTTCAACTACAATGCGGTTGAAGGATCGTATTCTACAGATCCATTCAATCCTGTAACCCGTATCCGCGAGTTCAAGCAGATGGTGCAGGCTCTTCACAAAGCGGGCATGAGGGTAATCCTTGATGTGGTATATAATCATACCACCAATGCTTCTCTAACAGGTTTCGAGCGCACAATGCCGGGATATTTCTATCGTATGCGTCCGGACGGAACTTTCTATGATGGCTCAGGTTGCGGCAATGAGACCGCTTCAGAGCAGGCTATGTTCCGCAAATATATGATTGAGTCACTCGAGTGGTGGATGAAGGAATACCATATCGACGGCTTCCGTTTTGACCTGATGGCAATCCATGATCTTGACACAATGAACGAGATCAGCGAAAGGCTCCATGCAATCGATCCTGATGTAGTGATTTACGGCGAAGGCTGGGCCGCTTCAGCTCCCGCTTTTCCTGAGGACAAGATTGCACTTAAGGTCAATACTCATATGATGGACAAGGTAGGAGCGTTCAGCGATAACATCCGTGATGCTCTGCGAGGCCCGCTTGACTGCTCGAATGCAGGTTTTATGGACGGAGTCGAAGGAAACAAGGCGAATGTCGAGTTCGGTATCGTCGGTGGTATCGAGCATCCTCAGGTTTCCGTACCTTTCTGGACAAACAATCCTCTCCAGCATGTGAGCTATGCAAGCTGCCACGACGACCATTGTCTTCGTGATCGTCTGGAGGAAGCGACCGAAGCATCCGAGGAAGAGCGCCTGGCTATGATAAAACTTGCCCAGACCGCGGTGTATGTGTCTCAGGGTATACCTTTCATATTCAATGGTGAGGAACTCTACCGTCATAAGCAGGGGGTCAAGAACAGTTATAACCAGCCTGACAGCATCAATGCGATAGATTGGACCTATAAGACAAGATATAAGGATCTCGTTGATTATTATGCCGCTCTTGCAGCAATACGTCACGAGCATCCTGGCTTCTGTCTCGGTGATGCAGCTCTTGTACGCGAGAAACTGTCATTCATTGATGTGGATGACCCTTGCGTCGTGGCATTCAGGATCGAAGGTTTGAATGGAACAGATACAGCGAGGTCGCTTGTTGTTCTTCTCAACGGTTCCAAGAAACCGGTGAAGATAGATATACCGGCAGGCAACTATGTGGTACTTGCGCAGAACGGTGTGGCTGATCCTGACGGAATTGGAGCATCTTCCACCAGATACTGTACAGCTGCTCCGACCTCGGCGACAATCTTAGCTGAAATCTAAGATTGCCGGTCAAGCCGGCAATGACGGCAATCTGTCATCCCCGACTTGATTGCCCGTTGCCTAGCCAACAGTCATCCCTGATTTGACAGCCGTTGCCCAGCCAACAGTCATCCCTGATTTGATTGCCCGTTGCCCAGCCAACAGTCATCCCTGATTTGACAGCCGTTGCCTAGCCAACAGTCATCCCCGACTTGACAGCCGTTGCCCAGACAACTGTCATCCCCGACCTGATCGGGGATCTGAAAATAAACATCAATAAACTATATGAAAAAGATACTTTTTATAATCTGCGCCTTGCTTCTTGCGGTTTCATGTGCACAGGAACCTGCGCAGCAGCCTCTTGAGAATTGTGTCGTATATGAAATGAATGTACGTCAGTACACTCCTGAGGGAACATTTGCAGCAGCACAGAAAGAATTGCCTCGCCTGCAGGAACTTGGCATAGATATCCTTTGGCTCATGCCTATTCATCCGATCGGAGTGGACGGACGCAAGGGAACTTTAGGATCATACTATGCCATCAGAAATTACTGTGATATCAATCCGGAATTCGGAACCATGGCTGACTTCGAGGCCTTCCTTGCTGAAGCCCACAGACTCGGACTCCGCGTCGTGATTGACTGTGTGGCGAACCATACATCTCCAGATGCAGTATGGACGACAGAACGTGCTCCTGAATGGTATGAGAGAGATGAAGAAGGCAAGACGACATTCACAGCAGACTGGTCTGATACTGCCAACCTTAACTATGAGAATAAGGATGTGTGGAAGGGAATGGCTGATGCAATGCGTTTCTGGATGGAGAAGGGCATTGACGGATTCCGCTGCGATATGGCTTGTGAAGTCCCTCTCGAATTCTGGCAGGAAACCATCGCAGGACTGCGCGCCGATTATCCGGGAATGTATATGCTGGCTGAGGGCGAGGAACCTAAGCTTCATTCGCTTTCCGGCTTCAACTCATCCTATGCGTGGGAACTCCACCATCTGATGAACGCGATTGCGCGTGGTGAGAAGAACATCCCTGAGCTTCTCGAGTACATTCAGATGGATGCGGAAAGACATCCTGCTGATGCCTTCCGCCTTATGTTCACATCCAATCATGATGAAAATTCATGGGCAGGAACCGAGTTTGAGAGAATGGGTGATGCGGCGAAGGTTATGGCTGTGCTCACATTCACTCTTCCAAGCGGTCAGCCTCTCATCTACACAGGCCAGGAAATGGGTTGGAACCACAGATTCCAGTTCTTCGAGAAGGACCCGATACCTGCATGGGAGAAGAATGAGTATTTTGATTTCTACAAGGAACTTATCAGCATCCGTCATAACAATCCGGCACTCGCAGCCGGTGACAAGGGAGGAAAGTTCGAGGTTGTGTCTGCAGAGGACAGCACCCTAGTATTCACACGTACCCTTCCTGACAACAAGGTGACCGTAAAGGTACAGCTCAAGGCTCCTTGGACGTATGAAATAACCGCCGAATAAGCCGTAATCCCCGACGATTTTTTGTCGTTCCCGACGATTTTTTGTCATTCCCGACGATTTATCGTCATTCCCGACCTGATCGGGAATCTGAAATAATAAAAACCAAATCACATTACATATATGAAACGTATAATCACAGCACTGACCGTCATCCTTGCCATTGCGGCTTGTAAGGGCCCTGCTTTCGATCCTGCGACAGTAGCAGATGCAACAGCAGAGCAGGTCACCAGAGTTGAACCTCTTTCATGGTGGACAGGTATGAAGATGCCTCTCCAACTCCTTGTTCAGGGAGATAATATATCAGAATACAGCGTCGCTGTGGAAGGCGGAGCCGGTGTGTCTGTGGAGAAAGTTACCAAGGCAGACAGTCCGAACTTCCTTTTTGTTGATGTAAAGATTGCAGCAAATGCAAAGCCTGGTACATATTATGTCGTGTTCAGCAAGGATGGCGAATCTTTCAAATATCCATATGAAATCGCTGCCCGTGAGGAAGGCTCTGCCGAGAGAAAGAGCTTTACTGCTGCAGATATGATATATCTCATAATGCCGGACCGTTTCGCGAACGGCGATACAAGCAACGACTCTACTGATGACACTGCCGACAAATATGCCCGTCACGAACTCTTCGGACGCCATGGCGGTGACCTTCAGGGAATCATTGACCATCTCGATTATATAAGCGAACTCGGCGCTACAGCCATCTGGTGTACACCTCTTCTCGAGGACAACCAGCCTGAGCACTCATATCACGGATATGCCTGCACAAACTATTACAAGATTGATTCCCGTTTCGGTACTAACGATCTTTTCAAGGAATATGTGAACAAGGCACACGAAAAGGATCTCAAGATAATCATGGATATCGTCCCTAACCATGCCGGCTCTGCTCACTGGTGGATGAAGGACACTCCTTTCAAGGACTGGTATCATGTATTCGATACATATACAGGCTCCAACATCGCCTTCTCTACCAATATGGATCCGAATGCGTCGAAGAAGGACCTCTACATCCAGGAAAGCGGTTGGTTTGACCGCTCTATGGTGGATATGAATCTTGATAATCCATTTGTACTCAAGTATTTCCAGCAGTGGGCAATCTGGTGGATCGAGTGGTCTGGTCTTGACGGCTTCCGCGTGGATACATATCCTTACAACGAGAAGGATCCTATGTCCGAGTGGTGTGCGGCCGTAATGAACGAGTATCCGAACTTCAATATCGTGGGCGAGGTCTGGACAGCGTCTATCCCTCAGCTTGCATACTGGCAGGGCGGCAACGCAAACAAGGATGGTTTCGATTCTCACCTCAAGTCTGTAATGGACTTCCCGCTTCATGATGCTCTTCGCGCAGGTCTCAATGAGGACTGGGGAGGATGGGGCCAGGGAATGGTCCGCGTCTATGATATCCTGTCGCATGACTTCGTATATCACGACCTTTCAAACATGATGATCTTCCCTGGAAACCATGACACTGACCGTCTCGGTGATGTTCTTCGCAAGAATCCTAAGCGTGTAAAGATTGCCATGGCAATGATGGCCACCATGCGAGGATATCCTCAGATCTTTGCCGGTGACGAACTCATGTTCACATCATGCGACCTTTCAATGGGTCACGGCGGTCTCCGTGTTGACTTCCCTGGCGGATGGCCTGGAGATGAGATGAACCTCTTCACGGATGAGGGACGTCGTGCTGCGACAAAGAATACAGACGGACTTACAGTGCCTCAGGGACAGGCTGCCGACCTCTTTGACTATGTAAGCCACCTCTTCCAGTGGAGAAAGACCAAGGACGTCATCCACAACGGAAAGACAATGCATTTCATCACACGTGACAATACATACGGATATTTCCGTTATAACGACAAGGATGTTGTCTTTGTATATGTCAACAACTCAAACGAACCGAAGAATATCCCTTGGAGCTACTACTCTGAGATATCGGAAGGTCTTGCAGGTGGTGTGAATGTAGTCACCGGTGAGCCTTGTGAGGTCTCAGATGCTACTGTCGCCGAGCCTCAGTCAATACTTATCGTAGAATATAACAGATAGAGATTGCCGGTCACGCCGGCAATGACACGAGGCTCATCCCGGCAATGACATGAAGTTCATCCCGACGATGATATGTTTATAGTCATCCCCGACCTGATCGGGGATCCAAACCAATAATATAACCAACATGAAGAAAATACTGACAGCAATAGCAACAGTGACCTTAGCAGTGGCGTGTACACCTAAGCAGAGCCCTGTCACAGACGTGCAGACCCTTAAGTCGCCTGACGGAAATGTGGAGATGACCTTCCAGCTCACAGCAGAAGGCACACCACAGTATGCACTCAACTATGGCGATCAGAAAGTAATTCTTCCTTCAGACCTCGGATTCGAGTTCCGCGGCGTGCTGAAGGCACAGAAGCTTGTCTATAATGCAGATGGAACAATCAGCAAGGTAGACCGCGAACCGGCATATTCGTTCTATGATGGATTCGCGGTAGAGAGCGTGGAAACTTCGACCTTTGACGAGACATGGGAGCCTGTATGGGGAGAGGAAGCACAGATCCGCAACAACTACAATGAACTCCTTGTAAACCTCGTTCAGACATCTTCTGAGAAAAAGATGTCAATCCGTTTCCGCCTTTACAATGACGGTCTCGGCTTCCGTTACGAGTTCCCTTATCAGAAGAACCTCAACTACTTCGTGATCAAGGAGGAGATGACAGAGTTCGCTCTTGCAGGAGACCATACTGCGTGGTGGCTTCCTGGAGACTATGACACCCAGGAGTATAACTTCACCGAGTGCCGTCTCTCAGAGATTGCAGGCAAGATGCCTGAGGCTATCTGCGGCAATGACTCACAGACTCCGTTCTCAGTAAATGGCGTCCAGACATCTCTTCAGATGCGTACTGACAGCGGTCTTTACATCAATATCCACGAGGCAGCCCTTCTGGATTATCCATGTATGCACCTCGAACTCGATCCGAAGACATTTACCTTTGTGTCTCATCTTACCCCTGATGCACAGGGATGGAAGGGACGTATGCAGACCCCTTGCAACACACCTTGGAGGACAATCCAGGTTGCGCCTAGCGCGGCTGCCCAGCTTGCTTCACGTATGATCCTTAACCTCAATGAGCCTTGCGCATATGAGAATACGGATTGGATCAAGCCGGTGAAGTATATCGGAATCTGGTGGGAAATGATTTCCGGAAAGGGCTCATGGGCATATACCAACGATTTCTCTTCAGTCCAGCTCGGCGCTACAGACTATTCAAGTGCAAGTCAGAACGGCACTCACTCGGCAAACAATGACAAGGTACGCCGTTATGTGGATTTCGCAGCAGAGCATGGCTTTGACCAGGTCCTCGTCGAGGGCTGGAACGAAGGCTGGGAAGACTGGGCGAACTGCAACAAGGATTATGTATTCGACTTCGTCACTCCATATCCTGATTTTGACATTGAAGCACTTAACAAATATGCACATTCAAAAGGCGTAAGGCTGATGATGCACCACGAGACATCATCTTCTGTACGCAACTACGAGCGTCATGTCGACAAGGCTCTCGAGCTTATGGACAAATATGGCTACAACTCCATCAAGAGCGGTTACGTAGGTGATATCCTGCCAGTCGGTGAGCACCATTACAGCCAGTCCATCATCAATCACTATATGTATGTCCTGAAGAAGGCAGCCGAGCATAAGGTGATGATGAACGGACATGAAATGGTGCGTCCTACCGGTCTCTGCCGTACATATCCTAATCTTATCGGAAGCGAGTCCGCACGTGGAACCGAATATCAGGCATTCGGCGGAACGATGCCTCACCATGTGACCATCCTGCCGTTCACACGTCTCAACGGCGGTCCGATGGACTACACTCCTGGCATCTTCTTCATGGATCTTGCATCAGTGACAGAAGGAAAGAACAATTCTTGGGTCAATGCTACTCTGGCTAACCAGCTTGCACTGTATGTGACGCTGTACTCCCCACTTCAGATGGCTGCAGACCTTCCTGAGCACTATGAGCAGTTTATGGATGCCTTCCAGTTCATCAAGGATGTCGACATTGACTGGATTCAGTCCAAGTATCTTCTTGCCGAGCCGGGCGAGTATGTCGTGATCGCACGTCAGGGCAAGAAGAACGGACAATGGTTCTGCGGCGGTGTGACCGACGATCAGAAACGGACCCTCGAAGTACCTATGAACTTCCTCGAGCCGGGCAAGACCTATGAGGCTACAATCTACGCCGATGCGGAGAATGCTGATTATAAGGAGAATCCTCAGGCTTACAAGATCTGGAAGCAGAATGTGACTTCAGAGAATGTCCTTTCCATGACAATGGCTCGAGGTGGCGGTTTTGCAATATCCTTCGTTGAGAAACATTAAGCCGTGGAGCGTAAAGCTCTGAACTACAACTCTTTGCATGATATACGTGCCGCCCTTTGGTGGCACGTATGTTACATAATGCTATGATTTATAGTGAGTTATGTCCCACGGGCGCGATGTGTTGATTTTTTTTGTAAATTTGTAGTTCATCTGTTTTCAAGGTAATGGAAAAGAAGAATGATTATATTGAGATAACAGGCGCGAAGGCACATAACCTCAAGGGGGCATCATTGTCGATCCCGCGCGGAAAGTTTGTGGTCGTGACTGGACTGAGCGGCAGCGGAAAGTCCTCGCTGGCCTTTGATACGATATATGCAGAAGGGCAGAGACGTTATATGGATACCTTGTCGACTTATGCCAAGCATTTTATGGGTATATTGGAAAAGCCTGAGGTTGAATCCATTACGGGACTTAGCCCTATCATCGCAATCGAGCAGAAGACAACAGGCAATAATCCGCGCTCGACCGTGGGGACGATAACCGAGATTTATGATTTCCTTCGTCTTCTGTATGCTCGTGCATCGACTGCATATTCCCCACAGACCGGAAAGGAGATGGTCAGATATACGGACGAGCAGATAGTGTCTCTTATCATGGACAATTATGCCGGTAGGAAATGCTATCTTCTTGCACCGGTGGTTCGAGGCAGAAAGGGACATTACAAGGAACTCCTTGAGCAGATGCGCAAGCGTGGATATACACAGATAAGGATTGACGGAGAGTTATTTGAACTTAATGAAATCACTGCCCTGGACCGTTACAAGCCGCATTTCATCGAACTTGTCATAGATCGTCTGAAGCCGTCGGCGAAGGATGAAAAGAGGATAAAGGATTCCGTGATGTCGGCCTTGAACATGGGAAAAGGCTCGCTTGCCATCATGGATGTGGAGACCTCTCAGATCAATCATTATTCAAAGCATCTGGTTTGTCCGGACACCGGCATATCTCTGGCGGAACCGGCTCCGCACTCATTCTCATTCAATTCTCCTCAGGGATATTGTCCTCATTGCAAGGGATTGGGAATCATAGTGGATGTGAATATGGACAGCATCATCCCGGACAGGTCAGTATCAATCGCTGATGGCGGCATAATCCCGCTCGGCAAGATACGGGAGACAAAGAAGTTCGATGTCATAAGGTCGATTGCCAGAAAATATTCGTTTTCTTTATATGATCCTATCGCAGAACTGCCGGATGAAGTCATATCGCTGATTGTCTTCGGTTCGGATGAACTTTTCAGAGTGGGTGAAGGTACATCTTCGGAAATGGTTTCGTTCTCAGGTATTGTCGGGGATATCAATGAAAAGATAGTATGTCCTGAATGCGGCGGTACGAGACTCAACAAGGAAACTACATATTTCAAGATAGACGGAAAGACCATTTCAGAGGTGGCGGCAATGGAAATAAGCCAGTTGAATGACTGGCTGTATTCTCTTGACGGAATATTCGGCAGGAGGGAGAGTACCATTGCCCGTGATATTCTTAAGGAACTGAAAGACAGGGTCGGTTTCCTGCTGGATGTAGGTCTTGACTATCTTTCGCTTGACCGTGCTACTGCTTCGCTCTCCGGCGGTGAGAGTCAGAGAATCAGGTTGGCGACCCAGATAGGTTCCAAACTGGTCAATGTGCTTTATATCCTTGACGAACCCAGCATCGGACTTCATCAGAGAGATAATCGCAAGCTGATAGCATCGCTCAAGAAGTTGCGTGATGAGGGAAATTCCGTAATGGTTGTCGAGCATGATGCAGAGACTATGATGTCTGCGGACTGGCTGGTGGATGTGGGACCCGGTGCAGGAAAGGAAGGCGGTGAGATTTGCGTCAGCGCACCTCTGGATGTGCTTCTGGAGGGCCGCAAGGCTGATGAAAGGATGATTACCGGTCCGTCGGTGACCATGGATTATCTTACGGGGGCAAAAGCTATAGAGGTGCCTTCTGAAAGGCGTACAGGCAATGGCCTGACTCTGGGTGTCCGTGGCGCGAGGGGTAATAATCTGAAGAATGTAGATGTGGATTTTCCGCTCGGAATGCTTATAGGCGTGAGTGGCGTCAGCGGAAGCGGTAAGTCTTCCCTGATAAACGAGACTCTTATGCCTGTTCTCAAGAATAAATTCTACAATGCTAAGCTTCAGCCTCTGCCTTATGATGATGTGGTCGGTATCAGGAATATAGATAAGCTTATTGAAATAGACCAGAGTCCGATAGGCCGTACTCCGCGAAGCAATCCTGCGACGTTTACAGGAGTGTTCAATGACATAAGGAATCTTTTTGAAGCGACACCGGATGCCAAGGTCCGTGGCTATAAGGCAGGCAGATTCTCCTTCAATGTTCCAGGAGGACGCTGTGAGGAATGCAAGGGAGCAGGTATCAAGGTCATAGAAATGAACTTCCTTCCCTCTGTGAATGTTGTTTGTTCAGAGTGTCGTGGCCGTCGCTACAAGAACGATACTCTTGCTGTGAAGTATAAGGGAAAGAATATCAATGATGTTCTTGAGATGCCGATCAGTGAGGCATATGAGTTCTTTGAAAATATACCTACGATCGCTCCTAAACTAAAGGCACTCGTGGATGTGGGACTTGGATATGTGCAGCTCGGACAGTCGGCGGTGACACTTTCAGGCGGGGAAAGCCAGAGAATGAAGCTTGCAGCGGAATTGGCCCGAAAGGGTACAGGAAATACGTTGTATATACTGGATGAACCGACGACAGGACTCCATTTCGAGGATATAAAGGTTCTGCTGGATGTCCTTCAGCAGCTTGTCGAGCAGGGTAACACCGTGATAATAATTGAACATAATCTGGATGTGCTCAAGAGCGTCGACTATATATTTGACATGGGGCCGGAAGGCGGCAAGGCCGGAGGAATGATTGTTGCAGCGGGCACCCCGGAAGAATTGGCACACAATTCTGAATCTGTTACAGGGCCTTTCCTGCGTGAAGTACTGTAAATAAACATCATACATAATGGAAGACATAAAGATTTATTGCGAAAACGACGCAAGTTATCATTCGTTTCCGATGGGAACGGATCTGAAATGCATATCGGCAGCAGTCTGCCCGTCAGTACCGTGCAAGAAGGGATCTGACAAGACCGAAGTTCTGGCTGCTCTTGTGGATAATCAGCTTAAGGAGCTGAGTTTCAAGGTTATGGCAACCCATAATGTGAGGTTTGTGGGCTATGACCATCCGGACGGCAGACGTACCTATATCCGCTCACTATGTTTTGTCCTCCAGAATGTCATACGCGAGAAATATCCTGACAAGGTCCTGGTCATCGACTATTCTCTGCCGAGCGGTCTTTATTGTGAGATACGTGAAAAAGAAGAACTGTATGACGGCAGGCCGAAAGTGTATTTCGCTACAGATGATGAGATAGAGGCCATTCAGTCAAGAATGGATGAAATAGTTGCAGCGGATATCCCTTTCATCAAGAGCAAGAAATGCCTCGATGAAGCGGTAAGTCTGTTTACAGCTAACGGACAGAAGGAGAAAGTGAATCTGGCGCGCTCTCTGGGTCGCCTTACTTATAGTGTGTATTCTCTTGATGGTCAGTATGATACGTTCTATGGTCCGTTGGTGCCATCGACTGGATGTCTAAGGACATTCGACCTGATAGGCTTCAATAACGGTTTCTGTCTGCAGTACCCGATGGACGGAAATCCGGACAAGGTGCTTCCGCTCAAAAGACAGTCGAAACTTGCCAATGCATTGAAGGAACATTCTGACTGGTGCTCCATTATGGATGTGAAGGGTGTCGGAAGTCTTAATCAGGCGGTCAGGGATGGCAAGATCATCGACCTGATCAATCTTTCCGAGGCTCTCCACGAACGTAAGTATGCTGATATCGCCGACATGATATATTCCCGAAGGGGCAGCGTAAAGATTGTCTTCATCGCAGGACCGTCGTCCAGCGGCAAGACATCCACATCCAAGAGACTGGCCATTCAATGTCGTATACTTGGTCTGAATCCTAAGGTTATAGAGCTGGATAACTACTTTGTGGACAGGGAGTTCACTCCTCGTGATGAAAACGGTGAATATGACTTCGAAGCTCTCGAAGCCATGGATCTGGATTTCCTCGGCAAGCAGCTGAACGAGCTTCTTGAAGGAAAGGAGGTGGAAATCCCGCGTTTTGATTTCAAGGAGGGACGCAGGTTCTTCAACGGAAACTTCATGAAGCTGGAGGATAAGGATATCCTGATCATGGAAGGTATACATGCTCTTAACCCGGCCATGATTCCGGGTGTGGACAATTCCAAGGTCTTCCGTGTATATGCTTCGGCCCTGACTTCGCTCTCGGTGGATGAAAACAACAACATATCCACTTCGGACAACAGAATGCTTCGAAGGATGATACGTGACAACCGTACGCGCGGTATTGTTCCGGAGGATACTATTCTCAGATGGCAGAGCGTGCGCAGAGGAGAGAACCGCAACATCTTCCCATATCAGGAAAATTCGGATGCTATATTCAACTCCGCTCACATCTTCGAGCTTCCGGTATTGAAATATTATGCAGAGCCGCTCCTCAGGCGTATCGCTCCGAACTCTCCGGCCTATACTGAAGCTACCCGAATACTCAAGTTCCTCAGCTATATCGTGGAACTCTCGCCGCAGGAAATTGCAGCTATTCCTCCGACATCCATCCTACGAGAATTCATCGCCGGTCAGACCCTCTGACGCTCTCTGGACCTGTGTAGGCTCCACGGGCGTTTGCCCATCAGCCCTCGAAGGGTTCGTTGAACGGCATCAGGAATGGGTTAGTCATGCGTTCAGTGGCGATGGATGTGTCCGGGCCGTGGCCAGGGATTACGGTAATGTCACCGTCGAGTTCCATCAGCTTTCCGAAAATACCGGACATCAGTGAGTCATAATCGGCCCACTGGTTGTCCGTACGGCCTATGCTGCCCGCAAAGAGGGTGTCTCCGCTGAAAAGCACTTTTTCGGTACGTTCGAGGTAGCAGACACCGCCAGGGGTGTGACCGGGAGTTTCGATGACTTCAAAGTTCAGACTGCCTATGGAAATGGTGTCACCTTCCTTTACGGGACGGACGCTGTGAGTGAGAGCAGCATATCCCTGAATTCCTGCGGAACGAGCCACAGCGTCCGTCCTGTCACTGGCAGTAGCCTGATGGCCCGTTCCATAGAATGGTTCCGGAGTCTTCAGACCGAAGGCAGGACATAGGGCAGGATTGGCCTCGTTTATGATGACCATATCGGCAGGGTGTATGTATACAGGGACATCATAGTGCCCTGCTGCCTCTGCAACTCCGTAAATATGGTCAAAATGACCGTGGGTGAGAAGTATCGCCTTTATGGTCAGGCCCTTGTTTTCTATGAATCTGTAAAGTATATCCCGTTCAGTCTCAGAATAGAAGCCCGGATCGACGATTGCGCTGTTTCCGTCTGCGTCCCAGACAACGCTGCATCTCTCTAAAAAGGCGTTGAATGTGAAATATTCGATATGTATCATCTAAAAATTTGATTAATGATACAAAAATACAAAAAGAGTTGCTAAATTTGCTAGATAATATGTACAATTTAAAACAGAAGATATGCATATCGCTATAGCAGGTAATATAGGCAGCGGAAAGACGACTCTCACGAAGATGCTCGCTGCTCATTACGGTTGGACTCCTAAGTTCGAATCAGTGGATTTTAATCCTTATCTGGCTGATTTCTATGAAGATATGGAGAGATGGTCCTTCAATCTTCAGGTATATTTCCTGAACAAAAGGTTCAAGGATGTTGTGGATATCTCGAAGATTGATGATGTCATCATCCAGGACAGGACCATCTATGAAGACGCCCGTATATTTGCGCCGAATCTTCATGGAATGGGGCTTATGAGCACCAGAGATTTCGAAAATTATTCAGATCTCTTCGACTTGATGATGTCTTTGGTTAATCCACCTGACCTCCTTATTTATCTCAGGAGCTCGATTCCTAATCTTGTAAGTCAGATCCAGAAGAGAGGACGTGAATATGAGAAGAGTATCAGAATCGATTATATCACAGGACTGAACGAGAGATATGAGAACTGGATCAATGCTTATCCTCATAAACTCCTTATTCTTGATGTTGACCGCATCAAGTTCGAGAACCGTCCGGAAGATTTTCAGGAGGTTACGGACAAGATAGATGCAGAACTGTTCGGATTGTTCAAAAACGAGTAAATAAACAAGTATGGCAGAGAGACTTACTATAATTGATTTCGTTGAAAAGTATGTAGCACAATTTGCGAAGAATCCCTTCATCTGGGAGAAGAATCTGAATGCGAACGTTTGGGAGCCTATATCCTATGAGGATACATTGAAAAAGGCTAAGCGTATAGCTGCCGGTCTGATGGCCTTGGGTGTCCAGAAAGGGGAGAAGGTGTCATATCTCAGCGAGGGACGCGATATGTGGATAATTGGTGAACTCGGTGTCCTGTATGCGGGTGCGGTCAATGTCCCTCTTTCCATAAAGTTGGAAGAATCCAATGACCTGGTGTTCAGAGTCAAGCACTCTGATTCGAAATACGTCATCACATCAAAGTTCCAGCTCCCTAAGATAAGAAAGATACTTCCGGAGTGTCCTATGGTGGAGAAAATCATCATCTTTGATGAGATTGCGGATCTTCAGGAAAACGAGATGTATATCGGGGATATCCTGAAGATGGGCGATGAGTTCCTTGCTGCAAATGAAGATCAGTTCATCAAGAGATACAGCTCGATAGGACCTGATGATTACGCCAACATCAGCTATACTTCGGGAACGACGGCAGATCCTAAGGGTATTCTTCTGACACACAGAAACTATACTGCAAATGTGGAGCAGGCCCATTCTGTGATCGGTGTGACTCCGGAGGACAAGATGCTCATAATCCTGCCTCTTGACCACTGTTTCGCTCACGTTGCAGGTTTCTATACAATGATGTCTTATGGAGCATCCCTCGGTATGGTTCCTTCAGGAAAGACCGGTAAGGAAGCTCTCAGAAACATTCCCGGCAGTATCAAGGAACTGAAGCCTAATGTAATGCTTTCGGTTCCTACCTTAGCCAAGAGTTTCAAGAAGAATATCGAGACAACCATCAAGAAAAGTGGCCCGGCAGTAGAGAAACTCTATAATTTCGCTCTCAGGAATGCAATCGCATATAACAAGGAAGGCTATAACAAGGGAACAGAATTCGTGGATATCTTCCGTAAGCCTCTTATGGTGCTGTTCGACAGGATCATCTTCAGGAAGGTACGTGAGGGACTCGGCGGGCATATGAAGTTCTTTGTCGGCGGAGGTGCCTTGCTTGATATTGACCTCCAGAGATATTACTATGCTATCGGAATCCCTATGTATCAGGGATATGGCCTTTCAGAGGCAACGCCTATCATTTCAGCGAACTCTCCTGCAAAGCACATATTCGGATCTTCAGGAAAGGTTGTTTCGCCGATGGAGATAAAGATTCTTGATGCCGATGGCATAGAGCAGCCTTATGGTTCAAAGGGCGAAATCTGCATCAAGGGTGAGAATGTGATGGCCGGTTATTGGAAGAATCCGAAGGCGACAGCCGACACAGTAGTGGACGGATGGCTTCACACAGGTGATATGGGATATATGCGTGATGCAGAGATGCTGTATGTGGTAGGCCGCTTCAAGTCTCTGCTTATTTCGGCAGACGGAGAAAAATATTCACCGGAAGGAATTGAGGAAAATCTTGTCGAAAGCTCGAAGTACATTGACGGAGCGCTTCTGCACAACAGTCAGGATCCTTATACAATCGCTCTTGTAACTCCTAACAAGGAGGCCTTGAAAGCTTATGTGAAGGAACTTGGACTGGATCCGTCTTCTGATGAGGCTAAGATAAAGATGCTTGAGAAGATTCAGGAAGAGGTGAATATGTACAGGAAGGGTGGCAGATTGGCTGGTTCATTCCCGGAAAGATGGCTCCCTGCTGCTGTATGCGTACTTCCTGAACCTTGGACGGAGCAGAATCATTTCCTCAACAGCTCGATGAAGGTGGTGCGAGGCAGAGTTGAGGAAGCATATAAGGAGCATATGGAATACGCATATACACCGGAAGGAAAGAATATCATCAATAAGATGAACCTTGCTTCACTTTAATGAAGAAAAAAGCAGAGACAATGGATATTCCTATGGAGCAGACTGAAGTTCTGCTCCATACTTGTTGTGCCCCGTGCTCCTCTGCAATAATAGAATATCTTTTGAAGAACGGCGTACGTCCGACCATATACTTCTGTAATCCTAATATTTATCCTTATGAGGAATATATGATCAGAAAGGAGGAATGCCGGAGATATGCGGAGGCTCTCGGACTTGACATAGTCGATGACGATTATGACCATGAGAACTGGCTCAAGGAAGTTGCCGGTCTTGAGAATGAGCCCGAAAGGGGAGGCCGCTGTCTCAAGTGCTTTAAGATCAGAATGTTGCGCACTGCGCGGTATGCCGAGGATAATGGTTTTCAACTTATTGCGACGACTCTGGCGTCCTCAAGATGGAAGTCTCTGGAGCAGATCAATGAAGCTGGAGAGTGGGCTTGTGCTCAGGTGCAGGGTGTGGTATGGTGGGACAGGAACTGGCGAAAAGGAGGACTTCAGGAACGTCGCCTGCAGATAATAAAGGAGTATGGCTTCTATAATCAACTGTACTGCGGATGTGAATTCAGTAATAAAACCAAGATACTATGAAAAGAATGCTTGTATTGGCAGCGGGTCTGGCAATGACACTGAACCTTGCTGCTCAGGACTACAGGTCCGAAAGACCTTCTGAAAAAAACCGACTCTTCACTTCTGAGGTCGTGGAATTGAAGATTCAGGATGTAAAGGCAATGCTGGTCAATCCTAAGATTGCCTGGATGTTTGAGAATTGTTATCCGAACACTCTCGATACTACCGTGCACTTTGACGAGGACGGTAACGGAGGAAGAGGAGATACATTCATCTATACAGGCGATATTCCCGCAATGTGGCTCAGGGATTCGGGAGCTCAGGTCTGGCCGTATGTGCGTTACACTGTTGCGGATGCGAATCTCCGCAAGATGATCGCGGGAACAATCTTGCGTCAGTTCAAGCTTATATGTATAGATCCTTATGCCAATGCATTCAATGACGGTCCTACCAGTGAAGGTCATAAGGACGATAAGACCGGTGCCCGCAACAATCCTAACGTCTTCGAGCGTAAGTGGGAGATCGATTCGCATTGCTATCCGATCCGTCTGGCATATGAGTACTGGAAGACAACCGGAGACACATCAGTCTTTGGAGATGAGTGGCTCGATGCGATGGAACTGACACTGGAGGTGTTCAAGGAACAGCAGAGAAAGAAGGAGCATGGTGATTATATCTTCCTTAGAAAGACAGACCGTCAGCTTGATACAAAATGCTGTGTCGGTAAAGGTAATCCTGTCAAGCCATGCGGCCTTATCGCTTCATCTTTCCGCCCGTCTGATGACGCTACGACATTCGAGTTTCTGATACCGTCCAACTTCTTTGCAGTGAAGTCTCTCCGTCAGGCAGCTGAGATCCTTCTGACTGTGAATCAGCAGGTAAGGCTTGCCAAGGAATGCAACCAGCTTGCCGATGAGGTGGAAAAGGCTCTGAAGAAGCATGCTGTGGTAAAGCATCCTAAGTTCGGAAAGATCTACGCATATGAGGTGGATGGCTTCGGCAACGCGTTGATGATGGATGATGCCAATATCCCAAGTCTCCTCTCTCTGCCATATCTCGGTGCGGTAGAGGCAAACGATCCTATATATAAGAAGACCCGTAAGTTCGTTCTCAGCGAGTGGAATCCATATTTCTTCAAGGGAAAGGCAGGAGAAGGTATCGGTGGTCCGCATATCGGATATGATATGATCTGGCCGATGAGCATTATGATGAGGGCATTCACTTCTACAGATGACAAGGAAATCAAGAAGTGTGTCGAGATGCTCATGAATACCGATGCGGATACGGGATTCATGCACGAGTCTTTCCATAAGGACGATCCGGAGGATTTTACAAGAGAGTGGTTCGCATGGCAGAACTCACTTTTCGGAGAGCTTATAGTTCATCTTGTAGATAACGGAAAACTCGAACTTCTGAATTCCATCAAGGCTCCGAAGGTCAAGAAATCAGATAGAAAAAGGTAAAACGCATTTGCAATAAACACAAAAAATGCTCATTTTTGTATACTTGTAAATTTAAGATTATGAAGACTTTTTTGTTTTTAGGCAATATAGGTGCCGGTGAAATCATTATCGTGGCTTTGGTGATACTTCTCCTCTTTGGAGGAAAGAAGATCCCGGAACTGATGAAAGGCCTCGGTAAGGGTGTCAGAAGCTTCAAGGAAGGTATCAACGATATAGAGAAGGAAATCAATCAGGAACCTTCTCAGGCAAAGAAGAACGAAACCGCAGATTCAGAGGAGTAAGATGGCGCAGGAGGTCAGAGATGATTCTTCATTGACTTTCTGGGAGCATCTTGAGGTTCTGAGATGGTCGATTTTCAGGATAGCGATTGTAGTCCTTGTGGCTATGATCGCCATCTTTATTGCTATGCCTCATATCTTTTCGACCTTTGTCCTGGGACCGACAACCTCCGAATTCTTCCTATACAGGTGGCTCAGTTCCCTTGGTTCGTTACCTTTGATGCCGGATTTTTCAGCCGGAGACTTCAAGGTTGACATAATCAACATTAATGTTGCCTCCCAGTTCCTGACCCATATCAGCACTTCATTCTGGTTCGCTCTTATCGTGGCTTTTCCTTATCTTGTATTCGAGGTGTGGCGGTTTATCGCCCCAGCCTTGTACGAGAACGAAAAGGCTAGCGTAAGGACGGCATTTCTGTTCGGAACCTTCATGTTCTACTTGGGCTGTGCCGTGGGCTACAGCTTTGTCTTTCCGTTCACCTTCCGTTTCCTTGCCGAATATCAGATCAGTGCGGATGTCGTGAATCAGATCAACCTCAATTCCTACATGAGCACATTCATGGGAATGGTGTTCATAATGGGACTGGTCTTCGAACTGCCTCTTCTTGCATGGCTGCTGTCCAAGTTCGGTATCATCAACCGCTCTTTCCTCAGAAGGTACAGACGTCATGCCGTGGCTGTCCTGCTTGTTCTTGCAGCAGCCATAACTCCTACAGGAGACCCTTTCACCTTGTCAATTGTCTTCCTGCCTCTCTACGCCCTCTACGAACTCTCCATCAGAGTCGTGCGTGAAGAGCAGCCGGTCGAATAAATATAATATACTGATGGCCCGTCACTGAGTGAAGCATAAGCCTTCTTTACAGCTTCACAAGTGACGGGCCATCGGTGTGTCAAAGCCTGAACGCTATTTCGAAATTGCGGCGCGGAGGAGAGGAATCGATTCGCTGAGAGTCATTCCCTTGCGGTAAACACCGGCTGTACCGCCTACGAATACGTTTGCACCCATACCGGCCATAAGCTCTGCACGTTCGCAGCTTACACTGCCGTCAACGCTGATCAGCACATTCTCATAACCGTTTGAATCCAGCCATTTACGCATTTCGGCAACCTTGTCGAGGATGCCTTCCACGAGTTTCGCACCTGCAAATCCCGGATGTACAAGCATGAGAGTAACCATATCGCTATATGCCATATGCGGAGCAACCGAATCTACAGGAGTGTCCGGATTGACAACAACGCCGAACATGCCGCCCTTTGCGTGAACGTCGGCTGCAAATGCAGTAAAGTCCTTCTTGAGCTCTACATGGGTTGAAATGATGTCGCCAGGGTTGATCTGAATCTTTGAGTATATGAACTCAGGGTCTTCGCACATAAGGTGGATGTCCAGCGGCATATTTGTAACGCGGTGCATTGCGTTCGGGAAATCCGGGCCGAATGTGAGGTTAGGCACAAAGTGGGCATCCATGATGTCGATATGAAGCCAGTCAATGCCGTTACGCTCCAATTCCTTGATGTCACGCTCCAGATTCATAAGATCCGAGCACATTACTGATACGGTAATCTTGTTAGCCATTTTATTGTTTGTTTATTTGTTAATACTGATCATTTTTGCCTTTAACGCTTTCTTGAGCTGCTCATCATATCTCAAGCGGACCTTGACTCCTGCCTCCTGGAACCAGTAACGGGTCGCGATTTCCTCCTCGATGAAAGGAATGATCTCATCCTTCTTAAGTCTGATGAACCTCTCCTTGTCCATTTCTAGAGCCTTCTCCAGTGCTTTCAGCTCGTCAGCCATAGCTTCTGCAAGTCCGTCATCTTCAAGCTCTTTCTTCATCTTGTCATAATAGGTCTTCGCACTGCTTCTGTAATCGAATTCCTGAGTCTTTGCGAACTTTATGAAGTCCTCGAAGTCTTCATCGCTGAAATGGAAATCATCCACCGCCGGAATGCTCGCGTGCCGTCTTGCAAAATCAATGGCATACTGGTCGATGACGCCTCCCAGAACGAGGGAGTATACCAGTCTGCTGTATGACGGTACGGCTATCTCAACGTCAGGAGTGATTCCACCACCGTCCCTGACAACTCTGCCGCCGGCAGTCCTGAATTCCTTGGTAAGGGAGTCCGGAATATGTCCCACACTTCCGTCTTCATTCCTGTTGCTGTAGTCGATGGCCTGGACGCAACGGCCGCTTGGGGTGTAATATTTGGCCGTAGTGACCTTCATCTGGCCGTTGTACGGCAATGGCCTGATAGACTGGACCAATCCCTTGCCATAGCTCCTTTTGCCCATTATCGTGGCTCTGTCAAGATCCTGAAGAGCTCCGGCTACAATCTCCGAAGAAGATGCCGAACCGGAATCGATGAGGACGATTATCGGTATTTCTGTGTCTACAGGCTCTGTAGTTGTGCGGTACTCACGTACCGAGTCCGGTGTGTTACCCTTGGAAGAAACTATAAGGGATCCTTTGGGCACAAAGAGGGATACTATATTTACAGCCTCACCCATCAGTCCTCCGCCGTTGCCCCTGAGATCAAGAACCAGACGCTTCATGCCTTTGTCTTTAAGATACTGGACCTTGTGCTTTATCTCGTTGGATACGTTTTCAGTGAATCCGCTCTGCAGAATGTATCCGGTAGTGTCGTCAAGCATGTCTGCATATTCAATGTCAGGAAAGTGAATTCGCTCACGTATTACTGGAATATCCAGAGTGTCCCCTGTGCGTACTTTCTTGACTTTGAATACTACAGTAGTGCCCGGCTTGCCCTTCATTCTTTCGCTGCTTTCCTTGCTTTCAAGCCCCTTTGTCGGCACTCCGTCAATCGCTATGATTTCATCTCCGCAGACCAGCCCGTATTTCTGAGCAGGGGAACCGGCATATGGTTCATTGATTATTACGTTCTCATCCTTTTTCTTATGGATGATCGCTCCGATGCCGCCGTAAGTCTTGGACAGCATCATCTGAAGGTCTTCATTCTCTTCTTCCGGGATATAGATTGTGTATGGATCCAGCTCCTCAAGCATAGCATCTATTCCAGCTCTCATTATCCTGTTCACGGGAAGTGTATCTACATATGAGCGGTTGAGTTCTTTCACTATTCCATGATGAATCTCGGTCCATTGACCCAGCTTGAAACCTTTGGATTGAGCCAGGGTAGGCTGTGCGACAAACATTGCTGCAGCAGCAACTGCCATTATCACTATGTATCTGCTTATTTTCATATCTTCCATATCTATGGTGAACCAAACTACAAATTTAGAAAATTTTATACCTTTGCACCTGATTTAACAGGATAAAATAAGCAGTTTATGAGAAAAATAGTATTTGCAACGGGCAACAGCGGCAAACTGCGTGAGGCTTCAGAAATTCTTGGTGAGGGCTTCCAGCTCGTTCCCCTTACTGAAATAGGTATAACGGATGATATTCCGGAGACGGGCAAGACGCTGATGGCTAATTCATTGCAGAAGGCTCAGTTTGTTCTTGACCATTGCGGATGCGACTGTTTTGCAGACGATACAGGTCTTGAAGTAGATGCTCTTGGAGGAGCTCCGGGAGTATATACTGCACGTTATGCCGGTGACGACAAGGACTTCAATAAGAATATGGACAAAGTCCTTTATGAACTTGCAAGACTTGAGGGTGAGGCTTCCATGGCTTCTTCCTTGGGAGTCAGCATGAAACCATTCAGCAGAAGGGCACGATTCAAAAGTGTGATCACTTTGATGATCGACGGAGAAAAGCATTTCTTTGAAGGGACGCTGGAAGGTGTGATCGCACGTGAAAAATCCGGGAACGGTGGCTTCGGCTACGATCCCATATTCATTGCCGACGAATATCCCGGACAGACTCTGGCAGATATCAGCGAGGAACAGAAAAATGATATTTCCCATAGGGGAAAGGCCCTCAGGGCTATGGCAGAATGGCTTCAGAGCCGTAAATAGTTATGACATCCAATACCTCCCTCATCGTTCTTCATACAACAAAGTTCGGCGAGAACTCGATGGTGATCCATACTCTCAGCAGGGAATATGGAAGGAGAGGATTTGTAGTGCGCAGCATGGGCAGGAAGACAGCTTCTCTGCTTTTGCCATTGAATATTCTGGAGGCTGTAGTTGTGGAATCTTCCAGAACGAATCTCTATACGGCACGTAATCTGATCGCTTCAGCGTCTTTGATGGGAATACGCAACAGTTTGTATAAGAATACAATGACGATGTTTCTCAGCGAAGTCCTGTATAGAGTGGTAAAGGAAGGAGCAGCAGAACCGGGGCTATATGACTGGTGTGAGAAGCAGATCCATCTGCTGGATGCCATCGATACTGATTTCAGTAATTTCCATATACGTTTTCTTCTCGAACTTACCGTAGCTCTAGGTTTCAGTCCGAATGTGGAGGATCTGCGTCCTTTTGCAGGGGACAATATGCCTGTCATAGAAAAATTAATGAGCACCTCCTTTGCGGAATCGATGCTCATACCATTGTCAGGTGTTCATAGAAATGAAATCTGTGAGAATGTCCTCCGGTATATCGAATACCATACGGAGTCCACTCTCACAGTAAATTCACTGAAAGTGCTTCGCGAACTTTTCGTCTGATTATTTCACACGCTCACCGTATGAACGGTCAGTAGTGTTCACGCGGATCTTCTCTCCGATGTTGATGAAGAGAGGTGCCATGATGATGGCGCCGGTCTCGAGAGTAATCTCCTTCTGAGCATTTGTAGACGCTGTGTCGCCCTTTACTGCAGGCTCTGTATAAGTAACCTCGAGCTCTACGTATGTAGGAAGCTCGCAAGTGAGGCAGCGCTCCTCGTCAGCGAGGAACATCATCTCAACGTGCTGTCCTTCCTTCATGAGGTCAGCGTTCTCAACGAGATCAGTGTCAAGGTGGATCTGCTCGTATGTCTCTTCATGCATGAAGTTGAATCCGTCCTCGTCCTTGTAAAGAAACTGGTAAGGTCTTCTTTCTACGTTGATGGTCTCGATTTTTGCACCTGCTGTGAAGGTGTTTTCGAGGATACGACCGTTCTCAAGGTTTCTGAGCTTGGTCTTTACGAATGCAGGACCCTTTCCTGGCTTAACGTGCTGGAACCATACGATCTGGCATGGCTTTCCGTTGAAGTCGAGGTAAAGTCCGTTTTTAAAATCAGCTGTTGTTGCCATAAAGATATTGATGTTTATAGTTAATATTCAATGTTTTCCGAAAAGCGGCTGCAAAATTATAAAAATGTCTGTTCGTTACCAAATTTTTACTGATTATCAGCGTTTTTCTCTTTGTATGTCTCTTCCCATGCCGGTACATACTTGTTCAGTTCAAGGATGTCGGCAGCCACTTCTTCAAGCAGCCATTTAGGTGTCGAGGTCGCCCCGCAGACTCCTACAGTATCGTCAGCTCTGAACCAGTCTCTCTTTATCTCGGCAGGTGAGTCTATGTGGTATGTTCTGATATTCAACGATTTACATAAGTCGCAAAGGACCTTGCCATTTGAGCTTGCCTTGCCGGAAACAAATATTATTATATCGTGCTGAAGGGCAAATTTCGTGAGTTTGGTGTGTCTCGATGCGACCTGGGAGCATATGGTGTTGTTTATTACAAGCATTCCGGAGTTCTTGAAACGCTCCACGCTTGCTCCGTTATGTTTGGCCATCCTTTCAAGAAGCCTTGCGCAAACCCGGGCATATTCTGCCGGACTTTTGGTGGTCTGGCTGAATACGATAGTCGGAGCGTCAAGCCTTATAGTGCCGTCCTCTATGAACTCTTCCAGCATGAAGTAGTTTTCAACTACAATGGCAGTCCCTTCTGTCTGGCCTACCAGACCAAGGACTTCGGCGTGGCCTGTCTTGCCGAAGATGATTATCTGTCCATTTCCGCCTACCTGGCAAAGTTCGTATGCTTCCTTGATCTTCTTCTGAAGCTGGAGAACCACAGGACAAGTGCAGTCTATGATATTGAAGCCTAGATTTTCAGCGATTCTGTATGTCTGGGGAGGTTCGCCATGGGCTCTGATCAGAAGTGTCTCTCCCGAAGCTGCTATCATTTCGTTCAGATCTTCCTTGTCGATTGTCACGAGACCCATCTTTGTGAGTCTGTTCAGCTCGGCATCATTATGTACTATGGCTCCGAGGGAATATAGTCTCTCATTCTGAGCAAGAAAATCCTCTGCCTTTCCGATAGCTCTGATGACTCCGGCGCAGAATCCTGAATTGGTGTCTATGTCTACAGTGAGCATAAAAGTCTTTGTCTTAGCATCCGAAACGTTCGGAAATGATTTTCTTGAGCCAGACCATCTGGTCTTCCATAGTCATTGTCGAGTTGTCCAGTACTATGGCATCATCGGCTTTGCTTAGAGGGGATGCTTCTCTGTGTGAGTCGATATAGTCTCTTTCCTGAAGATTTCTGAGTACAGCTTCAATGTCGGCATTTTCGCCTTTTGCTTTCATTTCAGCCGCTCTTCGCTGAGCGCGTACAAGCGGATCCGCTGTCATGAATATCTTGAGTTCGGCATCAGGAAATACCGTCGTGCCTATGTCGCGTCCGTCCATGACCACTCTCTTTTTTGCGCCGAATTCCCTCAACTTCCTGTCAACGAAATTCCTGACTTCCGGAACAGTGGCGATAGGGCTGACTTTGGATGCGACAGCCATTGACCTGATCTCTTTTTCGATGCATCTGTCCCCTATATATGCTCCTTCGGCTCCAAAATGCAGGTCGACATCATCAAGAGCTCTGTCAAGACCCTCTACGTCAATCACATTGGCATCATCTATGTAACCATTTTCAATTGCGTATAATGTGACGCCGCGATATAGGGCTCCGGAGTCAAGATATAGGAAAGAAAACTCGTTTGCTATGATTTTTGCAAATGAGCTTTTTCCTGTGGATGAGTAGCCGTCGATAGCTATGATTATATCTGGAATCTGCATCAGAAACAGGTTAATGTTAAAAGGAAGACAAAATTATAAAATATTGTGTAAACTCCCAAAAATGTCGATATTTGTATGGACTCTGCCTGCTATGATGAATAAGTCATTGCCGTCTAGGTAACACGTCATTACCGGCTTGACCGGCAATATGTAACAGCAAACAGTAAATTGATTATATATGAAGATTCTGATTATTGATGATGAAAGATCTATCAGGAATTCCCTGAAGGAAATTCTTGCGGATGAAGGTTATGAAGTGGACGTCGCAGAAAACGGCATCATCGGATGCTCGATGGCGGATAAGGAAAAATACAGCGTGATCTTCTGTGATATAAAGATGCCGGAAATGGATGGAACAGAGGTCCTCGAAAAACTGGTCGAGATGGGTATAGATTCGGCTGTAGTCATGATTTCCGGACATGCTGACATCACTACTGCAGTGGAGTGCATAAAGAAGGGTGCATTTGATTTCATCGAGAAGCCTCTGGACCTCAACAGAATACTTATTACAATCAAGAATGCGACCGATAAGGTGTCTCTTGTCAAGGAAACAAGGATCCTGAAGAAGAAGGTATATGGACAGGAGATGATAGGTGAGTCTGAGCCTATCCAGCATATCCGTGAGATGATCGACAAGGTGGCGCCGACAGACGCACGTGTTCTGATAGTCGGATCGAACGGCACTGGAAAGGAACTGGTCGCACGGAATCTTCATCAGAGAAGTAACCGTTCATCGATGCCTTACATCGAGGTGAACTGTGCGGCGATACCTTCTGAACTTATTGAAAGTGAATTGTTCGGACATGAGAAGGGCTCCTTTACTTCAGCTATCAAGCAGCATAAGGGAAAGTTCGAGCAGGCTGACGGAGGAACACTTTTCCTTGATGAGATCGGTGATATGTCACTTGCAGCTCAGGCCAAGGTGCTGAGGGTGCTGCAGGAAAAGAAGCTTTCACGTGTCGGCAGCGACAAGGATATCAATGTTGATGTAAGGGTACTTGCAGCAACGAATAAGAATCTTAAGGAAGAAATAGAGAAGGGTCACTTCCGTGAAGACCTTTACCATCGTCTTAGCGTCATAGTGATTTCTGTACCTTCTCTTGATGACCGCAAGTCAGATATTCCTCTTCTTGTAGAATACTTCATAGGACAGATCTGTTCGGAGACCGGTATGCAGCAGCGCAGTGTAGATCCTGATGCGATGGATCTTCTCGTTCAGAAGTCATGGACCGGAAATATCCGTGAGCTCCGTAACGTCGTTGAACGTCTGCTCATTCTCTCGGGTGATCGTATAACAGCCTCTGATGTAAAGGCTTACGTATTGTAAGTCCATCTACCGGAAACGAAAAGTGTCCGCTCTTATTGGCAGAGCGGACACTTTTCGTTATTACTTATATGCAATTATACAAGTCCGGAGAATCCCATGAATGCCATTGCAAGGATACCGGCAGTCACGAGTGCGATCGGAATACCTTTGAATGCTTTAGGAACGTCGTTCAGCGAGAGCTGTTCGCGGAGTCCTGCAAAGAGGACCATTGCAAGGCCGAAACCGAGTGAAGTCGCGAATGCATAGACTGTAGCTTCGCCAAGATTGAACATTCCGTTTGCAGCGGCAGCGAAAGGTGATGACTTCTGTACAACGGTAAGAGCCACACCAAGCACAGCACAGTTTGTAGTAATGAGCGGAAGGAATATTCCCAGGGCCGAATACAGCGACGGACTGATCTTCTTGAGCACGATCTCTACCATCTGCACCAGAGCTGCAATCACCAGAATGAATGATATGGTCTGAAGGAACTCAAGTCCGAAAGCTGCAAGAAGCATATTCAGAAGGTAGGTCACGACTGTTGCCAGAGTGATGACGAAGCATACGGCCATGGACATGCCGGCAGCTGTGCTCAACTTGTTTGATACACCAAGGAAAGGACAGATTCCGAGGAACTGCGACAACAGGATATTATTTACAAATATCGCTGAGATGATGATAAGTATATATTCTACCATAACAATTTCTCCTATAATTGATTACTCTGCCTTTTTTGAAGTAAGTTTCTTGAAGATTACGATGAGGTAACCCAATGCAAGGAACGCTCCCGGAGCCAGTACGAAAGCGAGGATACCGTCACCCTCGATGAACTTGAATCCGAATGCCGAGCCGCTGCCGAGGATCTCACGGACAAGACCGAGGACTGTAAGCGAGCATGTGAATCCGAGTCCTATGCCGAGACCGTCAAGAGCGGAATCCAGAACTCCGTTCTTATTTGCGAATGCCTCAGCTCGTCCAAGAACGATACAGTTCACCACGATGAGAGGGATGAACAGTCCGAGGGTCTCATAGATATCAGGGACATATGCCTGCATCACAAACTGAAGCAGTGTCACGAATGTCGCGATGATAACGATGTATGAGGGGATACGGACCTTGTCCGGAATATACGGAGCTGTAAGCGAGATGGCCATATTGGACAATACAAGGACGAACAGTGTTGCAAGTCCCATACTCATACCGTTGATGGCCGAAGTGGTTGTTGCCAATGTAGGACACATACCTAAAAGGAGAACGAAAGTCGGGTTCTCTTTGATAAGGCCTTTAGTTATAAGTTGAAATTTTCCCATTTTCTGTTCCTCCATTATTTAGATGTCTCGACTTCGCTTGATTCTGCAGAGGCATCCTCCGGAGACGGTGATGCGCCTGTTGCACTGTCAAGAAGCATTGGAGTGCCGGCGATTGCACAAAGTACATTTGTAGCAACTGCAAGACCTTCAGCATATGCTCGCGAAGTGATGGTTGAAGCTGTTATGGCATCGACATCTCCGCCATCCTTCTTTACAGAAAGCTTCTTCTCTGCAGGATTCCATCCCTTGAACTGCTCTGAGAAAGCCGGCTCTACGCATTTCGCACCAAGACCTGGAGTCTCGGCCTGCGAGAGAACCTTTGTATTCCAGATTATTCCGTTCTTGTCGAAACCGACCTTGATGATGATAGGACCACCGAAGCCGACAGGAATTACATTGATTGCGCATCCTACCACTTCACCCTTCTCATCGTAGGCGAGGTTGTAGGTGTAGGTGCCGCCGTTGTACTCCACAGTCCTTTCTTCTTCGATAGTGACTGCAGTTTCGGGAAGCACTTCCTTGATTGCCGCCTCATTCTTAGCCTTTGCCGCAGCATCGATAGGCCCCTTTGTGAGAGCATATACGCCGGCAAGCAGTCCTGAGCACACCAGACAGATGGCCAGAAGGCAGACAGTCATATTCTTGAATGTTGATTTTACAGCCATATCCTACCTCCCGTATTTCTTTGTGTGACACCACTTGTTGATGAGCGGAACCACAGAGTTCATGATAAGGATTGCGAATGACACACCCTCCGGATATGCTCCGAAGTAACGGATGAGCATTGTAATGAGACCGATGCCGACACCGAAGATCACACCACCCCAGTTGCTCATAGGTGAGGTCACATAGTCGGTAGCCATGAAGATGGAACCGAGGAGGAGACCACCTGTGAGAAGGTTGAAGAGAGGATCGGTGTACTCAGCCGGATTGATTGCCCAGAATATGCCTGAGAATACCGCTACGGTAGCAAGGATCGAAAGGGTGATGTATGGTCTGATTACCCTGCGGATAAGGAGATATGCAAATCCGAGAAGGAGTGCGATTGCCGAAAGCTCTCCGGCAGAACCTCCGATGTTGAAGAAGAGCATATCCATGTAGTCGAGACCTTCGACAGCTGCAACTCCGCCTTCCTTGGCGATGCCCAGAGGTGTCGCTCCGGTGTAGCCGTCAGCAAGAGCATTGCAGATGAAGCCCTGAGGCTTTGTCCAGTCTGTCATATAGGTAGGGAACGAGATCAGAAGGAATACACGTCCCACGATTGCAGGGTTGAAAAGGTTCTGTCCAAGACCTCCGAAAGTCATTTTTGCGACTCCGATGGCAACGACAGCACCGATGAACACAACCCACCAAGGAGTAGTGGCTGGAAGGTTGAGGGCAAGAAGCACACCTGTGATGACTGCAGACCAGTCACCGATGGTGCAGGCTCCCTTGAGGAGATATTTTGTGATAAGGTACTCCAGCAGTACGCATGAAGCCACGCTCACTCCGAGCACGAGGAGCTCTGACCATCCATAGAAGAGGACAGAGACAACCACTGCAGGAAGCAGAGCTATCACGACGTCGCGCATCAAAGACTTGGTTGAGGTCTTTGTGTGGAGATGCGGTGACGGTGAAACCAATAGTTTATCCATATCTTTACTTTAATTAGTTATCGATTTAGGAGGCAGGGGACAAAGGTAAAAACCGTGGCCGCCCATGGCCTCGTGAATGGGAGGGGCCCACCGCAGGTGGGAGGGATTTAGTTTTTACCTTTGTCCCCTGCCTCTTATAATCTTGATGACGTCGCCCTTTGCCAGACGGATGATGTCAAGAAGAGGAATGTTGGCAGGACAGCTGTAAAGGCAGCATCCGCACTCGATACAATCCTGTATCGCATTCTCTTCAAGTTCGTCCATCATGCTGTTGCGTGCATATTTCTGGAGCAGGAATGGTTCAAGTCCCATAGGACAAGCCTCTGCACATTTTCCGCAGCGGATACAAGCTGATTCGACGCCACGTACCGTCTGCTCTGCAGTAAGATAAAGGAGTGATGATGATCCTTTGACAGTAGTCGCATCCATGTTGGCGATCGCCTTACCCATCATAGGACCTCCGCTGATGATCTTTGCTGCCTCAGCAGGCACGCCGCCTGCAACCTCTGCAATATATGAAAGCGGCATACCGATACGGAACTTGTAGTTATGCTGCTTCTCCATAGGAAGACAGTCTCCTGTGATTGTCATCACATTGGTAATCAGAGGAATATTCTTCTGGACTGCCTCATATACAGCAAGAGATGTAGCTACGTTCTGAACTACTGCACCCACGTCGATAGGAAGTCCCATAGACTTTACCTGACGGCCCATCACAGCATCGATCAGCTGTTTCTCACCGCCCTGCGGATATTTCTTCTTGAGAGTCATTACAGAGATGCCTTCGTAGCCCTTTGCTGTTGACTGGAGCTCCGCCACGGCAGCCGTCATCGCCTTGATGGCCTCAGGCTTGTTCTCCTCGATGCCGATCACTGCAGGGCATCCGCCGAGAACCTGCTTCATGATAGCGGCTCCGACAACGATCTCCTTGCTTCTCTCGAGCATGATGCGGTAGTCTGAAGTAAGATATGGCTCACATTCCGCACCGTTCAGGATGAGGCAGTCGGCCTTCTTGCCAGGAGGCGGGCAAAGCTTCACGTGGGCAGGGAATGTAGCACCTCCTAGACCTACTACTCCGCACATCTTGATCTTATCGAGAATTGCCTTGTTGTCCTCTGGGATCGCTGTCACAAGTGTGTCTGTAAGGTCCACACCCTCTATCCACTCATCACCCTCCACATCAATCTCGATGTGTGTCATATTGTTTCCTGCGAGGTCCTTGCGAGGTCCTACAGACTTCACTGTACCTGAAACCGATGAATGTACATATGCGGAAATGAATCCGGCTGGCTCTGCGATCACCTGACCGACCTTGACCTGGTCACCGGCCTTTACAATCGGAGTTGCCGGCGCACCAAGATGCTGTGCAACTGAAATGAAAACCTTCGAAGGAACAGGAAGCACTTCGATCTTGCAGTCCTTGGAGATCTTGCTGTCGCTTGGGTGGATACCACCTATTGAAAATGTCTTCATCATAGTACTATTCCTCCTTTTTTACAGATTTCTCCACTACGGCTGCGCCTTCGGTCGAAATGACAGGTCTGGCTGCGCCTTCGGTTGATGCGGCTGGTCTAGGTGCTGCTCCTTCAGCAGGGGCTGCCGGCTTTGGCTTGATTACAGGGAAGTTCACTGCGTGGATGGCACCTGTAGGACATTCTGCTACACATTTCTTGCAAAGCTTGCACTTTGCGAAATCGATGTATGCTATATTGTTTTCCACAGTGATTGCATCGAATGCGCAAACCTTGGCGCATTTTCCACACCCTATGCAGGCAGCCTTGCAGGCCTTGCGCGCTACGGCACCCTTATCCTTGTTCACGCAGGATACGAATACACGCATATTCCTGCGGCCCTTGTTGCGGAGCTCGATGATCGCCTTAGGACATGCCTTCACGCAAGCACCGCAGGCAGTACATTTCTCTTCGTCAACTACAGGAAGGCCGGTTGCCGGGTCCATTGATATGGCACCGAACTGGCATGCGGCAACGCAGTCGCCACATCCGAGACATCCGAAAGAACATCCTGTGTCACCGCTGTAGAGAGCAGCTTTTACACGACATGACTGATATCCTCCATACTCGTTTGTGCGAGGACGGTTTTCGCAACTTCCGTTACAACGTACAACAGCAACCATAGGTTCCTTTGCTGCAACTTCGCGACCCAGGACGGCAGCAACCTTCTGCATCACATCATTGCCTCCGACGGGACAGAAGCATTTGTCCATATCTTCAGACTCAACGCAGAACTGGGCGAAGGCGCGGCAGCCTGCCTGTCCGCAGCCGCCGCAGTTGGCTCCAGGCAATTCCTTCTCCACGTCGTCGATTCTCGGATCCTCCTCTACTTTGAACTTTTCAGCCACAACATAGAGGACTATCGCGAGAGCCGCACCAAGAATAGTGAGGATTGCAATGGTCCAGATAATAGTTTGTGTCATATTCTTATTTTATATAAAATGTAAATTCATTTTTCAATCTGTCTCTGAAAATCCAGATTATGAAGTAATATACACCTACGCCTGCAATGGCAGCAAGGCCTCTTAGGGCTTCATTTTCAAAAATTCCCGACAAAGATAATATTAAAATCATCAAAACCGCTAAAGGAATCACATATGAAATCCATACAGCCTTGAGGCCCATGGTCATCTTGGTGCAGATCTCGACTTCATCGCCGACCTGATGGGTTGCATACGGGTCCGTAGGCAGCATGATGATCTTTTCCTGCTCTTCCGACATTCCGCACAGGCCTTTGGCGTGGCATGATGAACATGCGGAACTGGCAATGATCTCCACTGTGGTGAAGTCCGGGGTTATTTCAGTAATCTTGCCTTTATGGGTTATTTCGTTCTTTTTCATAATTCCTGTTTCAGTTTTGCTGCATTACCGGCGGCGACCGGTATTTTCTTTTTCAATCAGGGACGAAAACGGATATTTCAGTCCTGAATATCCGCTCATACGGCCGGATGCCGTACCGACCAGTATCGGAGCCTCGAAATATACAGGGACCCTGTTCTCGTCATCGGATATCCATATCATCATATCCTCTTCGCCTGTAAATACTTCGCCAGCGAGCAGCTTGGCTGCGAAGCGTATGGTCTTTACCGTTCCAAGCCCCTTGACTTTTATGGTTTCCGGACCATAGAAAATGAAATATACGTTATATATGTTGTCATCAATCGCGAATGTCATGGGGTATCTGCGGCCTGGCTCCACTTTCTCCATATCGATGTTCCTGGCGAAGAAGAATAATGACGGAAGATCGAAAGTGCAAGGGGACAGAGGCAACTCCATATTCCGCTGTCCGCTGCTGGATGAATAGACATCAGCTATAATATGAGGATTTGCGGCCTCCCAATCGTATATGTATGTGTTCTTGGCTACGTACTTCCCCTCAAATGTATCACGGGTGAACTTCAATGGTCTGAGTCCGTCAACAGTAAACCACGACTTGAAATCTTCCCTGACTTTGAAGAAAAGATCATACATGCGGGTTGTCTTGCCATATACGGAACAGAGAAATGATTTCTCCCCGTTGAATCTGAGTGTGTCGAGCTTTACTGTTGCACTTCCTACGTCAGAGTTTATCATTCCCCAGCTGTAGTGCATTGTAAAGTCCATCCTTTCCCCAGCCTGGAAGGCCAGACCGGTTCTTGAAATGTCCTTTACCGGGACACATGAAGCCGCTAATCTTACAGAATCCTCCTGTGCGCGCATTGTAAATGAATTTGCAAGCGTACACAGGAGGATAAGTATTCCTGTAATAATAGTCATTCTACGTTTTTTACATAAATTCCTGATTGCCTCCGAAGTCGTCTGAACCTCCGATAGAACCGATCGGAATATATCCCGGTGGTACAGATGCGGCGTCCAGAGCTGCTGCCTGGCTCATAATGCTGTCCTGTTCATCCACAAACCGTACCTCGTCTGCGCGGAATCTCATGTCCACATCTGCAATCGCACCGTTTCTGTGCTTGGCGATGATGATCTGAGTCCTTCCTATGTCATCAGGATTGTCAGAAAGTCCCTGATAGTCATATCTGTGGATAAAGATCACCATATCAGCATCCTGCTCGATGGAACCGGATTCTCGAAGATCGCTGAGCTGTGGCCTGCGGTTGCTGCCCTGACGGTTTTCAGACTGACGGGACAACTGGGACAATGCAATGATAGGAACATTGAGTTCTTTTGCTGTCGCCTTCAAAGTACGTGAGATCGCTGCTACTTCCTGCTCTCGCATTCCACGGAGTTCGGCTGGTCCCTGCATGAGCTGGAGGTAGTCGACCACTATAAGCCTTACACCTTTCTGCTTTACAAGCTTCTTCGCCTTTGAACGGAACTCCATTACAGGCAGTGATGGAGTATCATCTATATATAGTGGAGCCTTTGAAAGCCTCTTGATCTGTTCTTCCAGCTGGACCCATTCATGCATTTCCATTTTGACACCACCCTTGATCTTGTCGGCGCTGAGACGTGTCTCAGAAACCATCATACGCTTTGCAAGCTGGATTGATGGCATTTCAAGTGAGAAGATGGCAACAGGCATATTGAAGTCCACTGCTGCATTTCTTGCAAGGTTCAGGACAAACGCTGTCTTTCCGACAGAAGGACGCGCCGCCAGAATGATAAGGTCCGATGCCTGCCATCCCAGGGTTATCTTATCAACGGAAGGAAAGCCGGAAGGTACTCCGCTTAGACCGCCGTCGAGGTTCTGGAATTTCTGAATGTCGGCCATCGCGTCATTGATGACCTTTCCGATCTCCTCGACATCCCTTTTTACATTGTTCTGGATTGCTCCGAATATCTTCGTCTGGGCTGTGTCAATCAGGTCGTCCACATTGATGGACTCGTCATATGATGACTTGAGAATGTCATATGAAGCTGTAATCAGCTCTCTCTGAATGAATTTCTGCTTGAGAATCCTGATGTAATACTCTATATGCGCCGCTGCACCGATCTTCTGTGTAAGATTTACCAGCGCTACGGTTCCTCCGATATTCTCAAGGTTTCCCTGTGACTTCAGTTTCTGTGAAACGGAAAGAAGGTCAAGAGCTATGTGCTCGTTGTTGAGCGACCTCATAGCCTCGAATATCATTCTATGCTTTTCAGAATAGAAACAACTCGGCGAAAGCTCTTCCATCGCTTCGTCGAGACAATTTGGTTCAATCAGGAGGGCTCCAAGGACAGCTTCTTCGACATCAAGAGCTTGAGGCGGTCTGTTTCCCATCTCAAGCCCTAAGGTGTCAAGATTGACTGTCTGGTTCTTTCTTCTGACTGATTTTCTTTTACCTTCTTCAGCCATAGACCGGATTATTCGAAATCAGGATTTACAAGTATCCTTCCGCAGTACTCGCAGATGATCATCTTCTTGTTGGATGCGATATCGATGAGTCTCTGAGGTGAGATTGTGTTGAAGCAACCTCCGCAAGAGTCCCCGTTGAATACGGACACAACTGCAAGATGATTGTTGCAGCTCTGTCTGATGCGGTTGTATGCGCTCATTGTTCTTGCATCGATCTTCTCTGCGCATGCATCTCTGTTCTCACGAAGTTTTTCCTCTTCTACTGATGTAGACTCAACGATAGTGGCAAGTTCATCCTTCTTTGCCTTGAGGTCGTCGTTTCTTACAGATATCTTCTCCTTTACAACCTCGAGTTCTGTCTTCTTGTCAAGAATGCGCTCCTTGGTCTCGGAGATGTTCTTCTCGGCAATCTGCCTGAGGAGTCCCTGATTCTCGATCTCTTTGTTGAGAGAGTCATACTCGCGGCTGTTGGCTACATTCTCTATCTGTGACTTGTACTTTTCGATCTGAGCGTCACATTCAGCTATTCCGATCTTGTTGTCGGCAACTGACTTGTTGTACTCGTCGATAAGGTCAGAGATGCGGGCTGCCTTTGCCTTGAGGTCAGCAATCTCGTTCTCAAGGTTCTCTACTTCCCTAGGAAGCTCTCCTCTGAGCTGGTGAATCTTGTCGATTGCAGTGTCTGCCTGCTGAAGCACATAAAGAGTCTTGAGCTTCTCGGCAACGCTCAGATCAGAGTCCGCAAAGTTCTTCTGAATTGATACGAAGGTCTCTCTCTGGTCAATCGGAGTTTCGATTTTCTTTGTCTTTTTAGCCATATCGCTTAAAAATAATATATCGGGTTACTATTTATATTCTGCGTAATGCGAACCGCAAAGGTAGGAAAATTTTTCTTTATCAAAGAAAATAAAATGTCAACTATCTCTATTTCACTCTCATAATGCCCTATGTCCATAATCATGAAGCCTTCAGGAGTGAAGAAATTGTGGTAGGAAATGTCTCCGCTTATATACAGTTGTGCACCGGCCTTGCGTGCTGCCTTGATGAGGGAGCCACCGGAACCGCCGCACATTGCAATCCTGCTTACATGTGTCTGCAGAGGAGCAGATGTCCTCATCATCTTGAGAGAGAACTTCTCCTTGACGAGGTTGATGGCCTCCTGTGCGGAAACAGGTGCCGGCAGATTTCCCACCACTCCCAGTCCGGTTCCTTCGCCGTCTTCCTCCAATATCTCCACATCTGTCAGTCCGAGTTTCGCTGCCATTGCTCCGCTGACTCCGGCTATCACCTTATCGGCACTTGTGTGTGCGGCGTATATGCAGATACCAGCTCTTACTGCCTTTATCACGGCAGCGCCGGTCTGATCGTCCGGAGATATCTTCTTCAGTCCGGAAAATATCAGAGGATGGTGTGTTATGATCATGTCTGCTCCGCAGCTGACAGCTTCATCCACAAGGGCTTCAGTGCAGTCCAGCCCTATGAGTATGGATGACACCTCATCCTCAGGCGAGCCTATGCACAAGCCGCTGTTGTCCCAGCTTTCCTGAATGGAAAGGGGAGCGAAGTCTTCTATGACCTTGATTATGTCCTTTGCCTTCATTACAGTTCACTCCTGATTTCTACAAGCTGCTGCCTGATGTCCTTGAGGCTTTCAAGCACCTTGGCCTTGTTTATGACATCCTTCCTGTCGCCTCTGAGTCTTTTAGCCGCCCCCTCCAGAGTAAGTCCTTCTATCTTAAGCAGCATCTGGATATGCTTGAAGGTTTCTATGTCCTCCTTCGTGAACAGACGGTTACCCTTCGCGTTCCTTTTCGGATGAATGAACTTGGGAAAGCTGTCCGACCAGAAACGTATGCAGGAGGTCGCTTCCCCCAGAAGTTCGGCTGTCTCGCCGATGGTGTATAAATATTTCTCCATAACAACTATATGTTATATCCTTACGTCACTTTGTTCCCCGGTATGGCATATCCGTCAATCCATTGACTGTCCTGTCATTGATGACATTATCAGCATATTGACGTATTCTTCAGGTCCTACCGAAGCGAAGAAGTGGTTGACCGGGTCCAGGATGAGTGAGTCCCTCAGCACTTCATAATGCAGGTGAGGTGCAAATGAGTTTCCGGATACTCCGACATATCCTATCCTTGCACCCTTCCTCAGTACTCTGCCTTTCCCTACTTCAATGTCTGCAAGATGGGCGTATCTGGTCTTGTATCCGTTGCCATGGTCGATCGTCACTACATTGCCAAGGCCTTTCCGGGACCTGACGACCTCCGAAACCACACCGTCTGCAGATGCGTACACTGCTTCTCCGGAGGGTGCAATCATATCAAGCCCGTTGTGACGGATCTTGACCTTATAGAACGGATTTACCTTCTCTCCTGTAGACGCGCCGGTCTGTGCATATGAAAACTTCTTGAGAGGGAGGCTCATAGGAGGGACTACGAAGTCTTTGTCTCCCAGCAGTCTGGCTATCTCCATGAAGTTCGCCTCTATCGTGCCGGCTTTTGATTCAAGAACTGCAATCCTCTCTGCTGTCGCCCTTTCGATCGTTCTGTCCGGAATGGTGTCCAGACCGGACAGAATGTCTATGGACTTTATAGGGTCCACGTTTGGAGCAGAGGCGTGGAATATCTCTTCATATATCCTGTCGTCTTTGATCCTGAGACCCTCCACTACATCTGAAAGAAGACGTTCCTTTTCTTCCAGCTCAGGAAGTTCGTTCTGGTAGGCCTTGTTCTCCTGTCTCAGCCTCCTCTCCTCGTCTGTGCTGAAGAAAAGCGCGAAGATGATGTAGTACAGGACCGCCATGGAAACGGAGGCTATGAAGAATGTCAGGGTCTTCCGTATGACTGTCCCGAATGATGTCCTGGCTTTTCTCGGCCTGTGGTTCTCGTCAAATGTATACTGGCTGCCCATCATTTCCTCCTTTTCCTATGCGACGGATGCAGGGTTATCTTCTGCGATGCGTCTGCAGTGTTCTGAACCATAGTGGCATATTCCTCTGGAGTGATGGTCAGGTCGTAATAATTGGCCGGGTTTACATGCCTGTCCTTGTAGATGACCTCATAGTGGAGATGAGGCCCGGAAGAACGGCCGGAATTGCCGCTGAGGCCGATGCATTCACCTCTTTTGACCTTCATTCCTTCTACGACTCCTATTGTCTTCATGTGCGCATACCTGGTCTTGTAACCGAAACCATGGTCAATCACCACCTGATTGCCGTATCCGAACAGCTCGAATTTCACATTGGTCACGATTCCGTCTCCTGTGGCATAGATCGGGTTGCCCGGCTTCATTGCGAAGTCGACGCCAGTATGGTTTTTTGTCCTGCCGGAGAACGGGTCCTTTCTATATCCGAACCGGCTTGAAAGACGGTATATCCTTGTGTCCGGAACCACCGGAGGTATGGCCGGAATGCAGGAAGCCATGTCTCCGGCCCTCTTGGAAAGATGGGCTATCTCATCAAAGGATTTGCTTTGGATATATGTCTTCTTGGTAAGGATGTCCAGTCTGATGGCTGTGCTTTTGAGCGGACCGTTGGAATAATGGGCATATCTGTTGACTCCACCGAATCCTGCATTACGGATATCTCCCGGGATTTCATTCATACCGAAGATCGAACGGTATATGCCGTCGTCCCTCATCTGCAGGTCGGTAAGAATGTTGTCGTATCGGTCAAGTTGTCTGTTCAGGACCTCGACTCTTGACGTAAGTCCGGCATTTGTCTTTTTCAGAAGAAGAGTCTTCGGAAGTTCAAAGCCCAGAACTGATGTGTAAATCCAGAAATACAGCACGGCCAGCCCGAGACTGGATGCGAAGAGTGCCAGTGACTTAAGCACTCTCGACCGTCTTGAGCGCCTCTCTACTTCATAGAGAAGGGTTCTCGGGTTGAATATGTAGTTTTTCTTTTTGGCCATAATCGCACAAAGGTAAGAAAAATCCGTGATACTTCTATAAAAAATATTATTTTGCCTATATCGGAAAATTAATGTAATTTTGCAGGTTGTTATGCCCGCGCGAAAGCAGGGCCGGTAAATGGATAAAAAGACAAAAGATATGACTTCAAAAGAGATTAGAAAAGCTTTCTTGGACTTCTTTGCTTCAAAGGGCCATCAGATTGTGCCTTCTGCACCGATGGTTGTAAAGAATGACCCTACGCTGATGTTTACGAATGCAGGAATGAACCAGTTCAAGGACTGGTTCCTTGGAAACAGTCCTGCCAAATGGAAAAGAGTTGCCGACAGCCAGAAATGCCTCCGCGTGAGCGGAAAGCACAACGACCTTGAAGAAGTGGGACGTGACACATATCACCACACGATGTTCGAGATGCTTGGCAACTGGAGTTTCGGAGATTATTTCAAGGATGAGGCGATTGATTGGGCTTGGGAACTTCTGACTGAAGTGTACAAGCTGGATAAGGACAGACTCTATGCAACAGTGTTCGAGGGTTCGGAGGCTGATGGTACCAAGCTTGACGTTGAGGCGATGGAAGCATGGAAGAGACATCTTCCGGAAGACCGTATCCTTCTCGGCAACAAGAAGGATAATTTCTGGGAAATGGGTGATACAGGCCCTTGCGGACCATGCTCCGAGATACATATTGACCTGAGAAGCGATGAGGAAAGAGCAGCTGTTCCGGGTGCTGAACTTGTCAATAAGGACCACCATCTTGTAATCGAGATATGGAATAACGTGTTCATGCAGTACAACCGCAAGGCAAACGGCGAACTCGAACTTCTGCCGAACAAGAATGTGGATACAGGAATGGGCTTCGAGCGTCTGTGCATGGCTCTTCAGGGCAAGAAGTCCAACTATGACACTGATGTCTTCACCGGAATGATCGCGAAGATCGAGGAACTTTCGGGACACAGATACGGGGTGAACGAGCAGGAGGATATCGCTATGCGTGTAATCGCCGACCATATCCGTGCGATCAGCTTCTCTATCGCAGACGGACAGCTTCCTTCAAACGTGAAGGCCGGATATGTTATCCGTCGAATTCTCCGTCGTGCGGTCCGATATGGATATACCTTCCTTGGTTTCAACGAACCTTTCCTCTGCCGTCTCGTGCAGCAGCTCGTAGATGATATGGGTGAGTTCTATCCTGAAATCGTAAAGCAGCAGACTCTCATCGAACGAGTGATCAAGGAAGAAGAGATGGCTTTCCTCCGTACACTAGACAGAGGTATCCGCCTGATGGACAATATTATGGCGAAATCTGCAGAGACAAAGCTGATCTCGGGCGAAGATGCCTTCGTGCTTTATGACACTTTCGGATTCCCTATTGACCTTTCGGAACTTATCGCTTCTGAGAAAGGCTATAAGATCGATCTGGAGGGTTTCCAGGTGGAGCTTCAGAAACAGAAGGACAGGGCGCGTAATGCAACGGCAATCGAGTCAGGTGACTGGGTTGAGTTCGCTCATTGCGACAATATTGAATTCCTCGGATATGATGCTACCGACCTCGAAGGTGTGCAGCTGACCCGCCATCGTACCGTAAAGGCAAAGAACAAGACCATGTATCAGCTCGTGTTCGAGCGTACGCCGTTCTATGCGGAGATGGGAGGACAGGTAGGAGATACAGGATATATCCTCTCGGAAAGCGGTGAGAAGATACAGATCGTCAACACAATCAAGGAAAACAATCTTACCATCCATGTGGCGGAGCGTATCCCTGCAGACTGCACCGAAAGCTTCAGCCTTCATGTCGACGTAGAAAGAAGACTTCAGATTGAGAATAATCATACGGCAACCCACCTCCTTCATCAGGCTCTCCGCGAGATTCTCGGAACCCATGTGGAGCAGAAGGGATCCTTCGTATGCGATAAATATTTCCGTTTCGACTTCTCGCATTTCGAGAAACTCAGCGATGAACAGATTGACCTCGTGGAGAACCGCGTGAATGCACTTATAAGGGCTAATAATCCTCTCGATGAAAACCGGAATGCAACAATGGAAGAGGCTCAGGAGATGGGGGCGATGGCTCTGTTCGGAGAGAAGTACGGAGATACTGTCAGAGTGGTGAAGTTCGGAGATTCATGCGAACTCTGTGGAGGTACACATGCTGCCGCAACAGGACAGATCGGCTTCTTCAAGATTGTTTCAGAGTCTGCGATCGCAGCTGGAGTACGCCGTATAGAGGCGACGACTGGTGTACATGCTGAACTTCTCGTGGACGGCATGGAAACTACTCTGCGCGTCGCCAAGGCTTTCTTCAACAACGCTCCGGATCTTGCTGCCGCAATCAGGAAGATGGTCGAGGAGAACGAAACCTACAAGAAGCAGATGGAGGAGATTGTGAAGGAAAAGACAGTGACTCTCAAGAACGGTCTCAAGACAATGGGCAAGGATATTAACGGAGTGAACGTTGTGTCCATTGACTACAGCGTGGATCCGGTCATGCTCAAGAACGCTGCATTCATGCTCCAGAAGGAGGCACAGAATCTTGTGATCGCCGCAGCATTCGAGGCGGCAGGTAAGCCTCAGCTTCTTCTTATGTATACCGAGGACCTCGTAAAGGCCGGACACAATGCTGGTGCCGATGTCCGTGAAGCTGCCAAGCTCATTCAGGGTGGCGGTGGCGGACAGCCTGGTCTTGCAACCGCAGGTGGAAAGAATGTCGACGGACTTAAGGATGCTCTTGCAAAACTTATCGACTCTGCTGTTAAATAATGAAGAAGCTTGACCAGTTCATATTGAAGTCATTCATAGGACCGTTTGTCGCGATCCTGCTGGTCGTCGTATTCATCCTTGTGATGCAGTTCCTCTGGCTCTACATCGATGAACTTGTAGGTAAGGGGTTGAGTCTCAAGGTTATATTCGAGTTCCTGGGATGGGGTAGTGTCACGATGCTGCCTCTGTCCCTGCCTTTGGCAACCCTGCTGGCATCAATGATGACTCTGGGTACCCTTGGAGAAAATAATGAGCTTCTTGCCATCAAGGCGGCGGGAATATCCCTTCAGAGGGTCATGGTCCCTCTTGGAATCGCCTGCCTTCTGATAAGTGTGGGTGCATTCTTCATCTCAAACGACCTTATGCCTGTGGCGTTCAACAAGATTTATACGCTCAGGGATGACATCGGAAAGACCAAGGAGGAAATCAAGATTCCGACAGGAACCTTCTATAACGGCATAGAAGGTTATATACTTCGTGTGAATGAGAGGAATGACGAGACCGGTATGATGCACGGAGTGATGGTATACAACCACACCGGCAATAAAGGAAACACGAGTCTTACCATAGCTGATTCGGCTATGATGAAGATGTCCAAGGACAAGAGTTTCCTTTCATTCACTCTCTATGACGGAGCAAACTACGAGGAAACCAATACAAAGAAGTATCGGGATACGACACTCCAGCTCCAGAAGATTGACTTTACAAGACAGGAACTTTTCATTCCTCTTGAGAACTATGCATTCGAGAAGTCGGATTCTGCAAGATTCGACGACGAGGTCAAGTCGATGAACCTCAAGCAGCTGTATCATGGACAGGATTCTATCGGAGGTCTCAATGCTGATGCAAAGGCATCCAATATCAAGGGGATGATGAATACCAGGAACATACGTTTCGTAAACCAGCTGGATTCAGCCGTGAGAGTCAGCAGGACATCCCGTTTCGTCATGGAGGACGGTGACAGATGGAAGGATATTGATGTGGAAATCAGGGCATTGGAAAATGCGAAGGCTAATGCTGATGAAATGCAGGTAACCCTCAATTCATATTCCCGTGAACGCTTCCATTACACATTTACCCTCAGAAGGATAGACATCGAGATACTGAAGAAATTCGCCCTGTCTGTAGCCTGTCTGATATTCTTCTTTATCGGCGCTCCTCTTGGAGCTCTTATCAGGAAGGGAGGTCTGGGTACTCCTGCCATCATTTCCGTCCTGTTCTTTGTCGCCTATTGGGTGATTGACATTTCAGGAACGAAACTGGCACGAGATGGAGCGGTAGGTGCGTTCCATGGCGTCTTCATATCAAGTTATGTGCTTCTGCCGACAGGATTGTTCCTGACTTGGAAAGCGATAAATGATTCATCTGTATTCAATCTGGATGCTGTCAAGAGTGTATTCAGAAAGATAAAGACAAAGATTATGGGTATATTCAAAAAGACACGTATAGTATATATGGGTACGCCTGAATTCGCAGTGGCTCCTCTGGATGCTCTGCGAAAGAACGGCTATGAGGTGGTCGGTGTGGTTACAGTAGCCGACAAGGCAAGCGGACGAGGCCTTAAGGTCAACGAAAGTGCTGTCAAGAAATATGCGGTTGAGCATAATATACCGGTGCTTCAGCCTCTGTCTCTCAAGGATCCTGAATTCCTCGAGGCTTTGAAGGCGTGGAAACCGGATCTCTTTGTTGTAGTGGCCTTCAGGATGCTTCCTAAGGTGGTCTGGGAGATTCCGAAGCTTGGAACCTTCAATCTCCATGCTGCCCTTCTGCCTCAGTACCGTGGCGCAGCTCCTATCAACTGGGCTGTAATTAACGGAGATAAGGCGACAGGTGTCACTACCTTTATGATTGATGAGGGTATGGACACCGGCAAGATAATGTACAGGGAACAGTGCCTTATCGGCCCTGATGAGACTGTAGGCGAAGTTCACGATAAGCTTATGGAACTGGGATCTTCGCTCGTAGTCCAGACTGTTGAGGCAATCATTGACGGCAGCGTGGAATATCGTGTCCAGAGAAGTTTCATTCAGGGATCCGAGATTCTCAGGCCGGCTCCGAAGCTCACCCGTGAGCTGTGTCATATAGACTGGAACGGCAAGACCCGTCATATATATAATCTGATCAGAGGATTGAGCCCATATCCTGCAACATTTACAGAACTTGTGAAGGATGACAAGGTTCTCCAGATGAAGATATACAGGACGCAGAAGATTACAGACGATGCTTATGCTGCAATGCTTGCAGAGAACGGACTTGCTTCTGCAGCACCGGGCACAGTGCTCTCTGACGGCAGGACTTATCTGGCATTTGCAACCGCTGATGGAGCGCTTTCTGTCACGGAACTTCAGCTTTCCGGCAAGAAGAGGATGGCTGTCAAGGACTTCCTGATCGGATTCCGAGAGCCGACCTCCTATTCGACTACTCAGGGAACATCATCTCAGATAACAGGTAAAAAGGCATAGAATGGCAAAGAGGGTGGTCATATTGTGTGATGGAGACTTTCCAAGGACGGAATATCCGCGCTATCTGATGAGAATGGCGGATTTCATCATATGTTGTGACGGTGCTCTTGTCAAGTTCATTCGTAATTCCAAGGCTGTTTTCGGTGAGAAGAGACTGCCCGATCTGGTGATAGGTGACATGGACACATTGTCCGCAAAGATGCAGGAAAAGTATTCGGACATCATAATAAAGGAAGAGGAGCAGGAACATAATGACCAGACCAAGGCTGTCCGTTGGGCCCTCGCAAATTTCGCAGATCTGGAGCATATGGATATAATCGGGGCGACTGGTGGCCGGCCGGAACATACGATAGGCAATGCCGGGCTTCTCATGGAATATACGAGGATGTTTGACCTGGAGGAAAGGAATGTGACAATAGATTCTGTCTCGGATTACGGGACGATGTTTGCAGTGAATGACAGCGTCGAACTGGAATGTGGTCAAGGACGCCAGATATCTGTTTTCAGCCCGGACAACACATTGAATATCAGCTCAGAAGGTCTGGTGTGGCCTACAGATGGTGTCGTGTTTGACAATTGGTGGAAAGCTACTTTGAACCGTGCTTCGCAGGATACGGTCAGGCTGACATTCAGCCACAGGTCCCTGGCACTTATAATATTGAACTAAACACACGTTTATGAGTAACGCTAAATATTTCCCAGCCGTAGAAGACATTCAGAAAGCTTCCGGCGTTCTTGAGGAGATCCTTGAGCCGACTCCTCTTCACAAGAATCCACATCTGTCGGATCTTTATGATGCTAAGGTATACCTTAAGCGTGAGGACCTTCAGATGGTACGCTCTTACAAGATCCGTGGTGCTTATAACAAGATCCGTTCGATAGCTCCGGAGGTGCTCAAGTATGGTATTGTCTGCGCAAGTGCAGGAAACCATGCCCAGGGTGTGGCCTTCTCATGCAACAAGCTCCAGATCATGGGATCCATCTATATGCCGGTCACCACTCCTAAGCAGAAGATCGAACAGGTGAGGATGTTCGGTAAGGATTATATCGATATCGTGCTTGTCGGAGACACTTTTGACGAGGCGAACAGTGCGGCAATCCGTTATGCAAAGAAGAGCGGCAAGACATTCATCCCTCCGTTTGACGACGAGAAGATAATAGAAGGTCAGGGAACAGTCGGCTATGAAATCCTTAACCAGAGCAATGAGGCTCCGGATTATGTCTTTGTCCCTATCGGAGGTGGCGGGCTTGCATCCGGTGTCGCAGCATATATAAAGACTCTTTCACCGGATACCAAGGTGATCGGAGTCGAGCCTGCCGGTGCTCCGTGCATGAAGGTGGCTATCGAGAAGGGTGAACCGTATGAGCTTGAGGAGATAAACAAGTTCATTGACGGTGCGGCAGTGAAGAAGGCTGGAAAACTCACATATGAAATCTGCAAGGAGGTGCTGGACGATATCATCACGGTTCCGGAGGGCGCTGTCTGTACAACAATCATTCAGCTTTATAATAAGAGTGCCATTGTTGTCGAACCAGCCGGTGCTCTTGCCATTTCTGCACTTCAGTTCTATGCCGAGGAAATCAAGGGCAAGAGGGTTGTGTGTATTGTAAGCGGAAGCAACAACGACATAACCCGAATGGAGGAAATCAGAGAGAAATCGCTGATCTACGAGGGACTGAAGCACTATTTCATCGTCAGGTTCCCTCAGAGGTCTGGTGCCATCCTTTCATTCATACGTGACATCATCGGACCGACAGACGACCTTGTTTACATACAGTACATAAGGAAGACCAACAAGGAGGAGGGCCCGGCACTGATAGGTATAGAAGTGGCAGCCAAGGAAGATTTCAGAGCTCTGATGAGGAGAATGGAAGCCAATAACGTAAGCTACGAATACATAAACGAGAATAATAAACTTTTTGAAATACTGATCTGATATGGACTGGAAATCACTGACTTTTTCATACACGAAGACCAATACGATGCTTTGTACTTATTTCCGTAACGGTGCCTGGACACCGGTGGAAAGCCGTACCGATGATACTATTGCTCTAAGTGCATTTGCAGGTGCTCTTCATTACAGTATTGAATGTTTTGAAGGCCTAAAGGCATTCAGGGGCAAGGATGGAAAGGTGCGTCTGTTCAGGCCGGAGGAGAATGCCATGCGTCTGCGCAGGTCGGCAGAGTTCCTTGGAATAGAAGCCCCTTCTGTCGAGATGTTTGTGGAAATGTGCAAGCAGGTAGTAAAGGAGAACCTGGATTTTCTCCCTCCTTATGAGAGCCGTGCATCCCTCTATCTCAGACCGACACTCATCGGTTTCAACCCTCAGTTGGGAGTGGCTTCATCTTCTGAAACCATGTTCATGGTACTCTGTTCGCCAGTAGGTGCATATACGGGCGGTAATCTGGAGCCTATCAATTGTGTGATAGCAAGAAATTATGACCGTGCGGCTCCGAACGGAACAGGCAGCCATAAGGTAGGAGGCAATTACGCGTGCTCCCTTCGTTCTTTGAATATAGCGCATAGCCAGGGATATAAGGCTGTTCTGTACCTGGATCCTTCGACAAAGAAAATGATTGATGAGTTCAACTCATCCAATTTCTTCGCGATCAAGGGCAACAGCTATATTACCCCTCTTTCAGACACAATCCTTCCTTCAATTACAAACAAGTCTCTTGAGGATGCAGCAAGCTATCTCGGCATGACGGTAGAGAGGAGACAGATACCTGTAGAGGAACTTTCCACATTTGAAGAAGTAGGCGAGTGCGGTACGGCAGTAGTCATCACTCCGGTGTCACATCTTGACGACAAGCCGACCCTCGAATCAGAGGAAGTTACCCGCTATACATATGTGGAGGAAGGCTGCGGTCCTAAGAGTCAGAGACTTTACGACTTCATCACAAATATCCAGTACGGCGAAATCGAAGATCCGTTCGGATGGACAGTCGAAGTGGAACTGTAAAATGGCATCATGTATAGTGACGACAAGATAATAGAGGGGATCATAAAGAGTGATGCGGAAGCATATAGAATGCTGTTCCGTCGCTATTATGTTGTCATACGAAATTTTATACAGAAACTCATCAAGGATTCTGACACCGCAGAGGATATCGCGCAGAATATTTTCCTGAAGATATGGAAAGGGCGTCATTGCCTGGACTCCAAGCGTTCTATAAAGAGTCTTCTGTTTGTGATGGCGAAGAATGAGTCACTGAATTTTCTCAAATCACTGAAGCGGATAGAAGAGCGAAGGGTTGATTTATTTGAAAATGTGATCGACAATAATTCTGTGACGGATATAATGGACGCGGTGGAACTGGACCGTAACATTTACAGATCCTTGAACTTGATGCCGGAACAACGGCGGAGAGTGTTTGTTCTGAGCAGATATCGAAATATGTCCAATGAGGAAATAGCCGCACTGCTGAAACTCAGTAAAAGAACAGTAGAAGGGCATATCTCGGAAGCATTGAAAGATTTGCGTAAATCCGTGAATTAGGATTTACGCAAATTTTTCATTTTTATCCACGTGTAAATATTGTTTCAGTTGTATTAATAATAGCATTGATTTTTTTATGGCAGATTTAAAACGTTATCTGGACGGACACATGTCACCGGAAGAAGAGAGGGAATTCCGTAATCTTCTGGGAGAGGATTGTCCGGACCCGAATCTGGACAAAGAACTTGAAGATTACTTCAATTCAATGGAAGACAATGATGTCCAGTTGGCAGACTCAGCCTATCTTAAAGCGGAAAAGACCTTGGGAATCAGAGGTCTCCGTATAGGCAGGAAAGTGCTGCGATGGACTATGAACATAGCGGCCGTTGCTGCTGTGTTCGTCTTTGCGTTCCTTATCTACGACCGAATGTATCTTGTTGAGGATGTCCAGTGGATCGAGAAGCGGGTAGAACATGGTGAAATCGTATCATTGCTTCTTCCCGATGGTTCTCATCTTTACATGAACTCCGGCAGCCGTGTGACCTATCCTGAAAGATTTGAAGGCAAAACCCGTCAGATCTTTGTGGATGGGGAAATTTATGCCGACATCGCCAAGGATCCTGAGCACCCTTTCGTCATCAACTCCGGTGACGTGTCTGTGGATGTGTTGGGTACTACATTCAATATGAAATCCTTCAGCGATGCAGAGTGTGTGGAGGTCATTCTTCTTGAAGGCTCGGTCCGCTTTAATGTGCTCGAGGATACACATCGCAATGAAATGGTGATGAGGCCGGGCAATATGCTTCAGTATCACAGGAGCTCGGGCAAGATTGATCTTGATGTCTTTCCGAAGGACAAGTACAGTGCATTCTACAAGAACCGCTCCCTCCATTTCTTCAATATCACTCTCGAAGACATTACCGAGGATCTTGAGCGGCTGTTCTGTACCAAGATAGTGATTCTCAATGAGGATCTGGCCAAGAAAAAATATTTTGCATGCTTCGGAAACAATGAATCTCTGGATGAGATTCTGAATGCAATCAATGCCGATAAAAAAATCAAGATACGTAAGAAAGAAGGTGTAATTTACCTCAAATAACTATTAATTATTAATACAACTAAAACAATTGATCATGAGAAACAATTTATGCAGTTGGCTCGTGGCTCTGATGATGATTGTGCCTTCGGTACTTTCAGCTCAGAATATCGATCTCAAACTGAAAAATGTGACTGTTCAGGATGCAATCACAATATTGCACCAGAACGAAAGTTACTCGATCATCGTCAGTGCTGATGACGTGAATCTCAAGCAGAAGATTTCCATCAATGCGGAGAATGCTCAGATTCAGCAGGCCCTGGAGCAGATTTTTGCTGGACAGGATGTGACTTGGACCATTAACGGCAAGTCGATATCGGTAACAAAGAATGCTCCTGTTACAGTGGCGAAAAGAACTGTGAAGGGACAGGTTGTCGATCAGAAGGGAGAACCTCTTGCAGGTGCAACAATTCTGATTGGCAAAATAGGTCATCTTACTGACCTTGATGGAAATTTTTCTTTCGAAATCACATCATTCCCAGCAAGACTTGACGTTTCATTCATCGGTTTTGCAGACCAGTCCATCACTTTGGCAGGAACTGAGCCGATGCCGCTTTCAATCATTCTTGATGAGGAAAGAAATGTTCTTGACGATGTGGTGGTAGTCGGTTATGCTTCCATGAAGAAGAGAGACCTTGTAGGTGCTGTCGATATGGTTGACAGCAAGGTGATCGGTGACCGTTCCAACGGCAACCTCGCTCGTTCGCTTCAGGGTGAGATCCCAGGCTTGAACATCCAGTTCAACGACTCGAAGCCATCACGTTCTGCAAGCTTCAATGTCAGAGGTGAGACTTCTATCGGTTCAGGCGGATCTGCACTTGTGCTCGTTGATGGTGTCGAGGGTGACCTCAACTCGATCAACCCTCAGGATGTGGCATCCGTTTCAGTGCTCAAGGATGCTTCTTCAACAGCAGTCTATGGTGCACGTGGTGCATTCGGTGTCATTCTCGTAACAACCAAGAATCCTGGCAAGGGAAGACCGGTCATCAATTATAGCGGCTCAGTTTCTATCAATAGAAGAACGATTGTTCCGGACATAATCACTGACGGTCTTACATTCGTGAACTGGTGGAAGGATGCGTACAACGGATATTATAATGGTACCAAGGCGCTGCCGGACCATATCGACTCAACAGTTCCGTATACTGACGGAATATATGAGGAGCTCCTTCGCCGTAGAAACAATCCTAACCTGACTGATGTCGCTACGCTCGATGGACACAGCTCATTCGGTTGGGCATACTATGGCTCGACAAACTGGTATGACCTTTTCTATAAGGATGTGAATCTTTCTACAGAGCACAATCTCTCTGTTTCAGGTGGCAATGATCATGCTGACTATTATATTTCGGGCCGTTTCTATAATATGGACGGCATCTATAGGGTCGGTAACGAGGATTTTAAGAAATATGACCTTCGTGCAAAGGGATCCCTCAAGGTAAGACCATGGCTCAAGATCACTAATAACATCTCAATGTCTGTGAGCAAGCAGTACGAGCCTAAGCATCCGAGAAACAACTTCGCAGTGCAGAGGGCTCTCAACCATGTGGGTATGCCTCTGTCACCTGTCAAGAATCCTGACGGAACGTGGACAGAAGCGGCCGCTGTGACCGGTTATGCTTCATTCTGCGAGGGTACATCGTACAGAACAAATGATTATGTATATTTGAGAGAGAAGATATCTGCTGACATCGATATTATCAAGGATGTCCTTAAACTTCAGGCAGACTATTCGTTCAACTATACGACCCGTACAAGAATTGATGTCCAGACTCCGGTTGAATATTCAAACCGTCCTGGTCAGATTCAGCTCGAGTCAGCTTCTGCCGGTGAATCTCTTACTCAGAATGAGTACAAGACAAGATATCAGGCATCCAATATCTATCTGACCTACAATCCTAACATCGGTGAAAATCATAGGCTTAACGTTCTTCTTGGTTATAATGTGGAGGATAAGAAATATCAGACTCTCACAGTTTCCCAGATGGATATGATCACTGCCAGCAAACCTTCATTCTCTTTGATGCAGGGTGTTGCAGATGCTCCTTCGGCAGGTGGTTGGACATGGGCTTATATGGGAGCTTTCTTCCGTGTGAATTACGGATTCAAGGGCAGGTATCTTGTTGAGGTCAGCGGTCGTTATGACGGTTCTTCAAAGTTCCCTACATATTCAAGATGGGGATTCTTCCCTTCAGCTTCAGCTGCCTGGGTGCTTTCAGAGGAGCCTTGGATGAAGTGGTCAAGAAATGTCCTTGACATCGCCAAGATCAGAATCTCTGCCGGTTCAATGGGTAACGGTAATGTTGATCCATATTCTTATACATCGGAAATGGCTGTCAAGACTGCTACAGATGTCATTCTTGGTGGAGCATATCCTGTATATACAAGCGTCGGAACAACAGTTCCGGTGTCATTGACATGGGAGACAGCTACAACTTATGATATCGGACTCGACCTCGGATTCTTCAACAACCGACTTTCTGTCACAGGTGATATGTATCGTCGTTACACAACAGACATGTATACTCCTGCAAGTTCACTTCCTGCTGTGTTCGGAACAAGCGCTCCAAAGGGTAACAATGCGGAGATGATGACAAACGGTTGGGAGCTATCGCTTTCATGGAGAGATGAGTTCAATCTTGGCGGCAAGCCGTTCAGCTATAGCGTGAAGGGTATGGTCTGGGACAATGTCTCAAAGATCACCAAGTATGAGAATGCAACCGGTAGCCTTGGAACAGTTGCGAATTACATCAAGAATGGTGGTACACCTTCAAACTACTATGTCGGAATGACGGTAGGTGAAATCTGGGGTTACACTGTTGCAGGTCTCTTTAAGGATCAGGAAGATATTGATAATTCAGCTGTACATAATTTTCAGCAGGCATCCGACAAGATTACCAGACCTGGTCAGGTCAAGATCGTTGACTTGGACGATTCAGGAGTCATCGATCCGGGTGAATTCAAGGTAAATGATCATGGTGACCTCAGCATCATCGGTAACCAGCAGGCACGTTACAGATTCGGTATCAATCTCGCTGCAAACTGGAACGGAATCGGTCTTTCGGTATTCCTCCAGGGTGTCGGCAAGAGAGATTGGTATCCAGGCTCTGACGCAGGTTATTTCTGGGGCAAGTACGGACGTCCGTTCTTCTCGTTCATTCCTGCCATCCACAATTATACTGATGACATGTATGACCCTGAGAAGAATAACTGGGACACAGCATACTGGCCAAGAATCACATCTTATCAGTCAAAT
>JAFQGK010000022.1 GCA_017398335.1 Bacteroidales bacterium
ACCGCAGCTTCCATAGGAATGTCATGTACAAGGCTGATGTGGATGTCTCCGGTTCCCGGAGGCATGTCTATGAGCAGGAAGTCAAGCTCTCCCCAGCGCACCTGCAGAATCATCTGCTTGAGGGCATTGCAAGCCATCGGACCTCTCCAGATGAGCGCCTGTTCCGGCTTGGCAAAGTAACCTATAGACATCCATTTCACACCGTATTTTTCCAGCGGCATGATTACTTCCTTTTCCTCCTCCTGGAATGCATCTGGCATAAGCCCTTCCGTGGCAGTCATTTTGGGAACGGAAGGACCGTATACATCCGCGTCGGCAAGACCGACCTTATAGCCCAGTCTTGCCAGAGCGATAGCCATATTCACGGCAACAGTAGACTTGCCGACACCTCCTTTACCGGAAGCGATTCCTATGATATGCTTTATTCCTTCAACCTCCTCAAAGCCAAGGTCGAGGCCCGGTTTCTTTTTGGGAGCGGATGCCTCTTTGATGATGGTCTTCACCTCTACCTGAGTACCCGCCGGAGCATTTCTGATTACGGCTGCCTTTGTACTTCCGATCAGATATTCCGCGAGCGGGTCGCGGTGTTTTGAGAACCCCAGGGTTACGGTAACCTTATTGTCTTCAACGACAACATTTTCCACCATTCCAAGCTCTACAATGCTCCTGTCGCCCTTTGCAGGATGCTCCACTTCCAGGAGCCATTTGTTTACTTCGTTGGTCTTCATATTATTTCACGATTGTCATTTCGTCAAGCAGCCATCCGGCGCCTCCGAACTTGTCCACGATGAACAGCACGTACCTGATGTCAACGTTGATACACCTCTGCAGAGCCGGCTCAAACATTACATCGCTACTCATTGATTCCCAGTTGCCGTCAAAAGCCAGACCGATCAGCTCACCGTCAGCATTCATCACCGGACTACCTGAATTTCCACCGGTGATATCGTTGTTGCTGAGGAAGGCAACAGGCATCTTTCCGTCGGCCATCGCATACTGTCCGAAATCCTTGTTCGCCCAGAGCTCCTTGAGTCTTGCAGGAACGACGAACTCCCAGTTGTCCGGATCTTCCTTTTCCATCACTCCATCGAGAGTCGTGTAGTGACGGTATACCACGGCATCCTTAGGTGAATATCCTTTGACGGTTCCGTATGTGAGACGCATAGTGAAGTTTGCATCAGGATAAGACGGCTCGCCCTTCTTCCACTCAAGAAGGCCGGCTGTGTAGGTCTTACGGGCATTTCTGACATCTTTGTCAGCAGCCTGAACAGAAGCATACGGTCCGAACACGGCCTGTGAGAAAGACATGAACGCCTTGAGGGTCTGCTCGTCAAATATGCCTGTTCCCTTGGTACGGATGGCGTTTTCAAGAATTTCTTCAGACTTGAAGCTGCTGCTGTCGAACATTTCGTCTACGTAAGCATTGATGTCCATATCAGCAAATTCTGTCGGAAGGTTCTGAAGATAGTTCTCCTTCTTTGCATTGTCGCGGTAGAACTTCAGCATTGCCTTTGCGACCTTTCTGTCTGTTTCGAAAGAATAGTCCTTATATAAAGGAGCCAGGGCCTTATATGCTGATTCAAGGGCTGCAGCAGTGTCTTTGCCACTTTCCAACCCTCTCTGGAATGCAACTTTCATCCTGCCGGCAAAAGCGGTCAGTTCAATATTGTATACTGATTCATAAGCAAGAGTGAAAGCGAGTGACGGTTCCTTCACGATGTCGACGCATCTCTTTATATCGCTTATCGCCGTGCCGTATTTCTTCACCCTTTTAGGATCGGCATTGACCCACTCCTGAAAAGCCTTCTCCTCTGCCTCGGCTCTTTCGATGATTCCAAGCTTTCCGAAAGCCAGCTTCATTCCCTGCCACTTCTTCCAACCGTTTGAAGAGCCTGAATACTTGCTTGCATACTGTATCTTGATCTTTGGATCTGCGAGCATGTCTTCAAGAAGCACGTTCTGGCGTACGGTACGTGCCGCGATACGGATATCGTTCTGCTCGATCTGGAATTTGAGCTCAGGTGAAGTCTGGAAACGTGTCGTTCTTCCGGGATATCCCATGATCATGGTATAATCACCCTCTTCAATACCCTTGAGAGATATCTTCAGAGACTGTTTCGGTGTGTACGGAACATTATCCTTTGAATAGTCAGCAGGGTTGTTGTCCTTGTCTGCATATACGCGGAACATTGAGAAGTCTCCGGTGTGGCGAGGCCACATCCAGTTGTCGGTATCAGCACCGAACTTTCCGATGGACGAAGGCGGAGCTCCGACGAAGCGGATGTCTCTATATGTCTTGTATACAATAAGATATGAGACGTTGCTATCGTAGAAGTTTTCAATTTCCACATCGCAGTGCGGATAGTCCTTCTTTGCATTCTCAGTCAGTTTCTCCTTTGCTTTCTCCACCGCCTCGGCGATTTTTGATTCCTTGTCTTCTTCATTCCTGAATTCCTTTTCCGCCTTCTGTGCCGCCTTTCCTATGATATCGGTCACGTCCTGCATGTGTTCCAGGAATGTCACTGTGAGTCCTTCGCAAGGAAGCTCTTCCCCACGGTTCATAGCCCAGTAACCATCCTTGAGATAGTCATGTTCCACGCTGCTGAGCTTCTGTATGTTGCGGTATCCGCAGTGGTGATTGGTCACCAGCAGTCCCTGATCGGAAATCATCTCCGCCGTACATCCTCCGCCGAACTGCACGATGGCATCTTTCAGCGAAGAATTATTAATGTCGTATATCTCTTTAGGGGTGAGCCTGCAGCCCAGATCCTTCATAGCCTTGCCGTTCATTTTCTGAAGGAGAGGGAGCATCCACATTCCTTCATCTGCCCAGACGTTGCCGGCAAGAACGGCCAACGCTGTCAAAAAACATAGAATCCTTTTCATAATTATGTCCGTTTAATGATTTTCTAAAATAATGTAGGCTCCAGCTGTTTCAGATGGAAGCTTTTTCGGTGGTGGGGCGTATATCCGTGCCGGATAATAGCCTCGACGTGCTCTTTGGTGGGATATCCCATGTTTCTCTCCCATCCGTATTGAGGATATTCCGCCGCAAGTTTCCTCATATATTCGTCTCTCCAGGTCTTTGCGAGTACGGAGGCCGCTGCAATGGAAGCGAATTTCGCGTCACCCTTGACAATGCATTGATATTGATATCCGTCGAACGGCTTGAACTTATTGCCGTCGATAAGGAGGTATTCCGGCTTTACCGAAAGCCTGCGGATAGCTCTCTGCATTCCGGTGATTGACGCGTTGAGTATATTGATCGTATCGATTTCTTCTGCACTGACTTCTTCCACTGCCCACGCAACAGCCTCCGCCTCTATTATCGGACGAAGTGTTTCACGTGCTTTTTCCGTCATTTTCTTGGAATCGTTCAGCAGAGGGTGGTGAAAATCCTTCGGCAGGATTACGGCGGCAGCAAACACGGGACCGGCAAGAGGACCTCTTCCAGCCTCATCACATCCAGCCTCGATCAGATCGGCATTCAGGAAATTCAATAAATGGGGTTCGTTGTGCATTCTGCAAAAATACACAATCTATTTCTGCTCGGCAAGCATTTTCTTCAGCATGACGATGATTTCGTTCTTGCTGGCAATGGTTTCCTCAAGTGAATTCACAAGCTTCTCGAGATTTTTCACCTTGTTGTTGAGATTCTCCATTCTGTTTCCGTATTCTGCCTGCACTTCCTCCAGCCTGCTGTTTTCAGATTCTGCAGGGAGGTATCCGAGTACAAGCTCTTCTGTAGTGGTGCCGAGAAGCTCGGCCATCCTGACTATATTGGGATTGACTATGGAAGTATTTCCCCTTTCGAGTTCGCGATATGCCGTGACGGAAATCCCGAGCATATTTGCAACATCCTCCTGGGTATACTTACGCTTTTTTCTGAAGTTGTGAATGTTGTCCTTTATCGAACTGTTGTCCATAATCCATCGTTTAATGGAAGCAAAATTATGGGATGCAGGCAGGTTGTAAAAGCAAGGAAAACTTGCGAAAAGCAACCAAAAGTTATAAAAAAGATTGAATGATTATAAAAAAAAGAAAAATATCGCCTGCCTGACATATGAAATCACCGGATATTCTTGTTATTCTTATTTTCAAGTGCCAGCTTTGTCTGTGATTTTTTAACAGGTTGAATATGAGGGAATCTGAAAAATTCGAGAGCCTTTGTGCCATATTGTCCGCAGTAAACACCAGCAACTGCGTCAGCTTTTCTGCGATGTGCAGGAAAACGGGTGCCGACGAAATATGTATGAACAATATGTTTTACGAAAACTTCGGAATGTCTGGCGAGGAGGTTTTCTATAAATTACTTGGATATACTATTGTTATTGCTGTATAATTTTATTAGATTTGCGAAGATGTGTCCTAAGTGACACCAGAGAGACATAATTTAAACACAATAACACAACAACTGATGAAAGCTTATTCAACTCAAAACATCCGTAATGTGGTTCTGCTTGGTAGCACCAAGTCAGGTAAGACCACGTTATCTGAAGCGATGCTTTACGAGGGTAAAGTAATCGATAGAAGAGGTTCTGTCGAGGCAAAGAACACAGTATCGGACAATGCT